>CBDVAL010000107.1:0-11441 GCA_965371955.1 uncultured bacterium
CCCTCATGGCACGGGAAACCCGAAGTTTCGGTGCCCATTGCATGGGGAGGAAAGCCAATGTTACAGAGATCAAGAGTCGTAGCCGCTCTGGGGATCGTCGCGCTGCTGCTTCTGCTGCCGGTCTCGGCCATGGCCAACGTCGGAGGCGCCGCCCCGCGCCTGCACAACCTCGACAAGGAGCACCCCACGGTGTCCAACGTGGGTGGTGCCGGTCCCCGGTCCACCCTGGATGAGCCCAGTCAGGAATTGGCCAATGTCGGTGGCGCCGGCCCCACGAAGAACGTGGGCGGAGCCGGCCCGCGCAGTATCGATCAACCCACCGAGAGCGTGCGTAACGTGGGTGGTGCGGGACCGATTAGCCTGATCCAGTGGATGCTGGACCTGCTGGTCATCGACTGAGCCCTTGGTCCTTGCGAAATCCCTGCGGGCAAGTGCCCGCAGGGTTTCGTATGTACGAGACACTGACCCTGGAGGCGCGGGCGCCTCGCGAAGCTATTCCGGACGCCGCTCGATGACCGTGATGTTCCCGTGGGGGATGGCGTAGGTCGAACCGGGCGCGCTGTCACCCAGAAGTTCCACGGCACGGCGCCATCCGTCACTCTCGTCGCCCGCCGGCTGGAAGCCCATCTGCGCCACGTCCTTGCCTGGACAGGAAGAGACCAGCACCACGCGGATCCGCTCCTGGATCTCCCGTAGCAAGTAGGTATTGTGACCGGTGAGATGGTAGTTGTCGCGCACCGCCTGCAGCAGGTCGGACAGAGAATCGTAGGGCGTCCACTGCAGAAACCCCTCGCGGATCCCCTCCGGGCACTCCGCCAGGAGAAGCATCACGCCACCATCCCGTACCGCCTCGTGGCAGTTGATCAGAGTCTTGATCGCCTGCATGAACGACACATCGTAGGGGTCGCCTCCACAACTGGCGAGCACCAGATCCGCCTGACGCTTCACCGGCAACGCGAAGTGACGCTGCACCTCCAGGCAGCCTGCCCGGTGAGCCTCATCCAGTTCCCCCGCGAAGACACCCAGCAGCCGGTGCTCGAGATCCAGCACTGTGTTGACCAGGAAGCTCGGCCGGAACAGGCGGGCGGCCTCCATCATCTCCTCGTGTACTGGATTGCCGTCCAGGTTGCCGTTCCTCGTCCCGGGGGGCACCGGGCGGCGTCCGTTGTGGGACAGGACCATTGCGTGGTTGCGCAGGATGGTGTCGAAACCCGAGACCCCCGGCAGCACCGATTTGCGTCCGCCGGTAAAGCCGGCGAAGTAGTGATGCGTAATCCTCCCGGTAAGGATCTTCACATCCGCCTCGAACGCCAGCGGATTGACCTTGAGCTCGCTTCCCCGGGACGACACGCCCAGGGACACGAGCTCGCCGCGGCACTGGTGCCCCACCACCTCGATCTCCGGATGTATCTGCGCACCGGCAATGCGGGGAATATCGCACGGTTCGAACGGCACATGGGTTCCCGTCGCCACGATGATGCGGGTTCGCCGTGGGGGAACGCCCGCATGCTGCAGCGTTCGCAGGATGGGGCCCATGAACAGATCGGCCCGGGTGATGCGATCCTTTCCGGACACCAAGACCACCGCCGTGCCCGCGCCACGCACCAACTCCTCCAGCGGCGGCGTCCCCAGGGGGCGCTGCAGAGCGTCCTCCACCGCAGACGCCGGCAGCGCACCCGGACAGGAGGGCTGCAGGACCTCTGCCTCCACTCCGGGGAACTCCACCGTCCTGTTGCCGTAGCGCAATTGCAAGACTCTTCTCCTGTTCGCCAGCCTAGCGAACCGGCCCGCCGGGGGCAAGGCCGGGGGTGCAACTCACTCGCCCTTCTTGTCAGGGTAGCCTTGGTGGATGCCGAGCCTCTTCATGCGACGGTAGAGCTTGGGACGGTTCCAGCCGATATGGGCTGCCGCTCTTGCCTTGTTGCCGTTGCTGCGCACCAGCGCGTTCTCGATCATGAGGCGCTCGGCGCCCTTGGCCTCGCCGTAGCCGTCAAGGGGCTCGGACAGGGCGAATTGAACGATGCTATCGGGCAGATGCGCCAGGTCGATCTCGGGGCCCTCGCACAGCAGCGTGGCGCGCTCCACGACATTGCGTAGCTCGCGGACGTTTCCCGGCCAGCGATAATGCTGCAGGACGTCCAGGGCCTGGGCGCTCAACGCCCACTGCCGGCCGGGGTTCGCGGCGGCCAGCTCGCCCAGGAAATGAAGCGCCAGCAGCGGAACATCCTCCCGCCGCTCCCGCAGCGCGGGAATTCGCAACGGAAACACGTTCAAGCGGTAGTAGAGATCCTCGCGGAATTCCCGTGCGCCGATCATGTGCGGCAAGTCCCTGTGGGTGGCGGCGAGAATACGCACGTCCACGCGGAACAGCTCGCGCCCCCCCACCGGGCGGAACTCGCCCTCCTGCAACACGCGCAGGAGTTTGCCCTGCAGGCGCAAGCTGAGGTCGCCGATCTCATCCAGCAGCAACGTCCCGCCATGGGCCAGCTGGAAGATCCCGGCGCGGGCCTCGGTGGCGCCCGTGAACGCCCCGCGCACATGGCCGAACAACTCGCTCTCGATGAGCGTCTCGCTGAGGGCGGCGCAGTTCTCACTCAGGAACGGCCGCGTTGCACGCCCACTGGCCCGGTGAATGGCGCGAGCCACCAGCTCCTTGCCGGTGCCGCTCTCTCCCAGCAGCAGCACGGTGGAGTCCGCGGGTGCCACCCGGCGCACAGCGCGCATCACGGCGTCCATGGCGGCGCTGTTGCCCACCAGTTCCCTGGCCGGTCCGCCGGCTCCCCGATCAGAGACCACGATTCCCATTCCTGCCCTCCCCTGCCGGCGTGCTGAAGCAACACCGGTGCCAGGTGCGGACGCAGCCGCGCCGGATCGGGGCAACGGTCCTGGATACAGGAACTTGGGGCAGGGCGGAAGGGCGGCGTGAGGCGCGCTCACAAGCGACGCAACCGTAACCTGTAACAGTCGGCGTGACACGCAAACAGAGGGTGAGCTTACGACGGTTCCCCGGAGAACTCGTCCGGGGACAGACGCTCCACCAGATCCAGATACACGCTCAGCGCCTCGCCGCCCGGCTCGAAGCTGCGCTGAAACAACTTCACTACCTCGGGACGGCGGATGGAGCCGGCGTGGTATCCGTCGTAGATCTGCTGGCCGAGGAAGTATCCCAGCTCATGGGTGAGGATGGAGAAGCGCTCGCCCTGGGACTGGATGCCGTCCAGCAACCTGGCGGGCACATCGTCGTATTCGTGGTAGCTGCGCTCGAAGCGCTTGTGCAGCAGGATGAAATCGATGATGTCACGGAACTCCCGATAGCCGTAGCGAGTCTCGCGCTCGATGACCGCGGGGGATTTCTTGTGGTAGCGGTAGAACTCCGTCTCGAAGAAGTGATTGCGGCTGGGGTCGATCAGCTTCGAGCCGAAGAACCCAATCGCCTCCTCCAGCACCGTGACGTAGAACAGGTCCGCTGCCGGGTAGACCTTGCCACCGCGTTCGAAGATCTCACCCTTGAGAGCCATATTCACGAAGTGCGCCGCCTCCTCGCCACCGTGCACCAGGTTGAACTCACCGATGAAGATGGCGTTGATGCTCGGTACGTAGCAGGAGCCGTTACGATTGACATGATACGTGACTTCGGCCATCTGTCCGGGGTTCAGGTTGCTGGCTCTCAGCACGTCCTGGAACTGATCGAGTTCCATGTCGGAGTAGACCTCCGGATAGGCATCCACCAGTAACTCCAGGCACGAACCGTCGCGTTGCAGGCAATAGCGGTACTTGTCCAGGCGCAGAAAGCGCAGGATGGTATCCACCATGTTGTAGATGGTAGGTGTGAGATCGAGCCCGGTGTCCTGCACGCTCTCGGCCTTCCACCGGTCGATGGTCTGACGGTAGGATTCATACTTGGCCAACGGACTTGCGTTGAACACGCAATAGCTGGATGGCGAGCAGCGCACCACGTCCACGTGCTGGTGGCCTTCCTCCGCCAGCTCCCAGTAGATCCGCTCCACGTTCTGGACAATCACCAGGTCACGGCGCTCCAGGCTACGGGCCTTCAGGATCTCCCGCACGCGCTCCGGCAGGTGCCCGGACGCCAGGTGGCTCTCGCCGAACACGACAATCATCTTGGCGTCGGGATCGGACTCAGCCACCGCGGCAATCCTCCGGGCGGCATACTGATCCCGCTTGCGGATATAGCGAAAGCCGCTCCTGGGCTCACAGTCCAGAGCCAGGACCGGGACCTGATGTTGCCTGGCTACATCGAGAATCTGCCGGAACGACTCCCAGTCGTAACCCCAGTCCAGATGGTAGCGGATGCGAGTAAGAAACTCCTCCTCGTCTATCTCCCCGTCCATCCAGCGGTCCAGTACCCGCTGGTTCCTGCCGAAGATCATCTCCATTCCGAGCCGAACCTTCCGCGTCCGGCACGCGATCTCCTTGACCATGCGGGCCACGAACCCCTGAGACTGCCTCAAGGCGTGGTAGTCGCCGATGTAGATGATGTCAGCCTGATACGCCGCCATGACGAGATCGTCCAGCGACGAGATCTCCTCGTAGGTGGAGTACTCCTCATCGAAATCACGGATGTACTTGCGGCGACTGTTGCGATCGACGAGCGCGATCTCGCGCTTCAGGCGGCGGACCATCTCCTTGTGGAAGGAGATCTCCTCCCGAAGCGCAGGTGTGGAATCAGCCATGAAGCGGGGACTCTACGCGCGGCATGCGGCGGAGGTCAATCCGACTTGTCGTTCTTGGGCGCTTCCAGTTCGCTGGAATCGTCCGCTTTCAAACCCGTCTTGAAGTTCCGGATCCCCTCTCCGAGCGCCTTGCCGATACCCGACAGCCTGCTGGCACCGAAGAAGAGCACCAGGATCCCGAGGATGAGGACAAGCTCCATCGGGCTAGGCATCCAGATGAGCCAGAGGAGTTGCCGGAAATCGACCATGGACAGTTCCTCATGCGCTACACAGGCACCGTGCTAGGGAACACGCTGCGGCGCCGCAGGCAGGATGACCCTTTCACTCCCGCGACGGCACGTGACATGCTGCGCATCCAAGTATTCAAGGAGCGGGATGGCATTCTTCCGGGTGGTCCCGGAAAGCTCCTTGAACGTGGCAATATCTATTGTCTCATTCTGGTTGCGGAAATGCAACAATCGCTCCTTCAGATCCTCCAGCGCCCGGCGGTGAAACAATAGCCCACCGCGCACCTGTACCAGCCGTCCTGCGCGCAGCAGAACGCGATGCAGGGCTTCAGCCTGTGACGTCGCCAACCCGTGCTCGCGCGCCACCTGCGCCAGCCCGGGAGGATTCAGGCCGCCGGCCAGGAAGGCCGACTCGATGACCTGCTGTGCTTCCTCCTCCTCCGGCGTCAGACGCAGTTCGTGAGAGGCCAGGCGGACGCGGTCACCCTCCACCACCACAGCCTGTTGCTGCTGTTGTAGCTCCAGCGCATACCGGAAGACCTCCACCGGCGTATCGCCGAACACGCGAACGCGCAGTTCCTCCTTGCCGAGCCCCGGATCCAGTGGATTGGCCTGGTGATGACGCTGCAGCTGCTGCAGCACCTGACCCTGGAACTCGTCCAGGGCGGCTCGCGACAGACAGCGCGCGGCGGGGCCGTCACCCACCACCACCAGCCGTCCCGCGGCCTCGGCCTGCGACAGGGACGGGCGGATTCGCCCCAATGGAAGACCCAGGCGTGCCTGCAGGTCCCACAGCGAGCAACCCCGCGAGCCCATGCTGTCCACCAGCAACACCACGCGGTCGTCCGGACCGGCCTTCTCCATCGCCTCCAGATACTGCACCGCCGGTTCAGCCAGGCCGCGGTGCTTCTGCGGCGCCGGATCCAGCACCGTCCCGCCGCCGATGGTGCGCGACGGCGAGTAGCGGCGGATGATGAAGCGATCGCCGGGAAGCGCGACATGATCCGTCTCCAGCCGAAGCTGCGCCATACATTCCTCGCCGGGCTGCAGCACATGGCGCCCCAGCAGCTTCACGCGCGCCAGAACTTCCGCCGTCCCGTGGTGGTAGCGCACCCGGGAGAGATTCTTGACCACCGCAGGCGCGGAGGCGAGCAGTTGCAATCGCACGTCCACCAGGCGGGACGGCAGCAACGCCTGGGGAGATGCCAGGACCTGGCCGCGGCGGACCTGAGAGGTATCCACGCCCTGCAGGTTCAGCGCCACGCGCTGGCCGGCCACAGCCTGCGGCGACTCCTCACCATGTACCTCCACCCGCCGCAGCTTCACCGCCGTGCGGCCGGGAACGATCTCCAGCTCGTCTCCCTGGTGCAAGCTGCCGGAGAACAGCGTCCCCGTCACCACCGTCCCGAACCCGCGGATCGAGAACGAGCGGTCCACCGGCAAACGCACCCAACCTCCGGCGTCCTTGGGCTCCATGCCCTCGACCACCCGTTGCAGCGCGGCCTTGAGCTCCTCGATCCCCTCCCCGGTCTTGCTGCTCACGGGCACCAGCGGAGCTCCATCCAGGAACGAGCCTTCCAGGTATTCGCGAACTTCCAGCTCCGCCAGTTCACGCAAATCCTCGCTCACCAGATCGATCTTGTTGAGCACCACCAGGCCACGACGAATACCGAGCAGCGAGCAGATCTCGAAGTGCTCGCGCGTCTGCGGCATCACCGACTCGTCAGCCGCAACCACCAGCAGGACCACGTCGATTCCGCCGATCCCGGCCAGCATGTTCTTGACGAAACGTTCGTGGCCGGGAACGTCGATGAAGGAAAGGTGCAGATCGGGCGACAGGTCGAGCGCGGCGAAGCCGATGTCGATGGTGATGCCGCGGCTCTTCTCTTCCGGAAAACGGTCGGTATCCGCTCCGGTGAGCGCGCGGATCAACTCGGTCTTGCCGTGGTCGATGTGGCCTGCCGTGCCGACCACGTAGCGCATCGGGCTCATGGGGGGAATGGTCTCGTGGAAATAAAACTACTCAGCGGACCCGCCGCCGCTTGTCCCTCTCCTCTTCGACGAACTTGCCGTACAGTATGTCCCACTCCGGGCTTCCCTCGGCGATCTCCTTCTTCATGGAAGTGATCTTGGCCCGGGCACGGCGCTCGATCTCGTCCTCCTGAGCAGACTCCCGCCGCAACGCCTCCACCACCTCCAGCCGCACCTCGTTGTGCGGCTTGAGGAAGGTCACCGCATCGGCACCGTCCAGCGCATTGGTGACCACATGCGACAGATGAACCATCTTCTCGTGACTGAGCCCCATCGATCGCTCCGAATTGGACGTGCTACAGGACGAGCTTGCGCTCCCGCACCAGCTTGGACTTCACCAGCTTGAACATCTCGTGGTACTGAATGTTCTGGCTGTTCATCTGATCCGCAAGCCCGCGCAAGATCTCCCGAACCTCGTCGTTAAGCCGGTCCTCCACCTGCAGATCCTCCGTAAGAGCGCGCGCAACATGCTCCACCGCCCCCTGCCGCTTCTCAAAGCGCACCAGCCCACTCTCATCCAACCGCCGCACCACCTCGTGGGCCATCATCTCGACCTGCTCCGGCCGCAACCGCATAAAACCCTCTCTCAAACTGGAACCAGTGAGTATAGCATTGCCCCCACAAGGTTTGGAGGTCCCTGCACCGAGCGTCGCCGTCCGTCCGGCCCCAGGCGGCGGCGTGGCGACGACGCCAACCGAGCGCCCTGCCGAGAGCGAAGGAGGAGCCTAGAGCGCAAGTGCCCGACGCAAACTCGGGCACGCCGCGCGTCCGCCGCCTGGGGCCGGACGGACGACAACGCGGGCCTCCAGCAAGAACCAGGAACGGCCGGGCGCCGGCGCTCACTCCAGCTTCCCCAGCGCCTCCTCCACAACCTCCAGCAAGGTCGCAATCTGAAACGGCTTCGTGAGGTACGCATTGCCCGTGCGCCGCAGGAAGTCCCGCGTCCCCTCGCTCACCGTATCCCCGGTGGAGAAGATCATGCGCGCCGCCAGCTCCGGCGACAGCCGCCGGACGTCCTCGTAGAGCTCGTGTCCGCTCACGTGAGGCATCATCAGGTCGGTGATGATCAGGTCCACCGCACCCCCCCGGATGCGCTCGCGGGCCTCCCGGCCATCGTGCGCCACTTCCACACGATGCCCGGAAGCGCTGAGAACCTCGGCGATGACCGCCGCCACGCTGGGCTCATCGTCCACCACCAGGATGCGGCGGCTGCGCACGGACTTGCGCGCCTGCACGGGAGCGCTGGGCTCGGCCACCCGGCCGGCGATGGGCGCGGAAGTGGCCGGCAGGTCCAGGGTGAAGCAGGTTCCCCGCCCCGGCGGGCTCTGCACGCGGATCTCGCCACCGTGGTCCTTGATGCAGCCGTAGGCCAGGCTCAGGCCCAGCCCCGTGCCCTTCCCCACCGCCTTGGTGGAGAAGAACGGGTCGAACACCTTGCCCAGCTTGTCGGGTGGGATGCCCACGCCGTTGTCCTCCACCTGCACCACCACCCAGTCGTCGCGGTGTGCGGTGGAGATGCGAAGACGACGCGGACCCGCGACCTCCCGCAACGCGTGCTGGGCATTGTTGACCAGGTTGAGGATCACCTGCTGCAGCTGGTGCGCGTCCCCCATCACGGCCGGCAGGTCCGGGGACAGTTCGAGAATCATCTCCACATCGTCCACCCGCAGGGAGTATTCCAGCAGACGGATCACCGCCTGCACCGCGGCGTTCAGATCGGTGGGCCGGCGCTCGGGATTCTGGTTGCGGGCGAAGGAAAGCAGATTCTGGACGATGCGCTGGCAACGATACGCCTCGCGGTGGATGGTTCGGATCTTCTCCTGCCGGCGCTCGCCGTCCACGTCCACCAGGTCCGAGTCCAGGAGCTGCGCGTAGCCCATGACCGCAGCCAGCGGGTTGTTCAACTCATGGGCCACGCCCGAGATCATCTCCCCCAGCGCCGAGAGCTTCTCCGACTGCAGCAACTTCTGCTGCAAGACGTGCTGCTCCGTGATGTCAGCCAGGAGGATCACCATGCCGTCGGCCGCGCCGCCACGGCCGCGCACTGCGGACGCCGTCACGGACATCCGTCGTGGCCCCGGTTCCATCTCGAACTCGCTGTGGTAGCGCGGCGCGGCCTCCAGCCGCTGAGCCACGAGCTTCAGATCCACCGGCCCCAGACGCTGCATGCTGGGAGGCTGGGTGCCGCCGGACAACTCCTGCAGCAGCCGCCGCGCCGCAGCATTCGCCATGCGCAGCCGCCAGGCCCCGTCGATCCACAGCAGGCCCTCGCCCATGGCATCCACCACCGACTCCAGATGGATGCGCTCCGCCTCGGTCACGCTCTCGAGACGCTCCAGCGTCATGGCCACCTGCGCCGCCACGGTGGTCAACATCCTGCGCTGCGGCTCGGAGAATGCACGCTCGCGCTGGGCGAACACCGACACCATCCCCGCCACGCGGCCGGCGCGTTCCACGGGCTGGTGCAGCCGGGAAGACCAGGCAGGAGCTGCTCCCCGCTGCAGCACCCCGGAGCCGCGCCGCATCTCACGCAGCCGCACGTCCAGCGGAGCCGCCGCTCCGGCGCGTGTCAGCGCATCCAGGGAATCCCCGCGCGCCGCGGCACGCAGATCCTCCGGGGTCGGGCGGTATTCGCGCATGGCCTGATCCCACGGCAGATGCAGCTCCTCCAGCACGATCACCGCGAGGTCCGGATCGGCAAGGCGGGCCAAGGTGTCCAGGAGCAGACCAGGCACCTGGCGCTGCTCGGTCAGATTGCCCAGCGAGCGACTGAGATGCATCAGAAGTTCCGCCTCGTCCTCCCGCCCCACCTCGTGCTGCTCCACGGCACCGCCACTGGACCCGGCCACCAGAGCCAGGACGTGGGCGGCGGCAGCCACAGGTCCCAGGCTGGCGGCGTCGAAGCGCTCCTGCTGCCGCGCCAGGAAGTGGAGGGTGCCCAGAACACGGCCGCGGCAGAGAACCGGCTGGCACAGATAGGCCTGCCAACCGCCGGCGATGAGTTCGCCACCCTCCGCCACACGGGCATCGGTTGCCAGGTCGGCCACCACCACCGGGAGCCGGGTCTCCTCCGCCGCCGCTGCGAGCGAGGGAGACCACGGTAGCCGGGCGGCCGGGCCGCGCGAGGAGAAGAAGCAACGGTGCGTCCCTTGCGCCGGTCCCAGCACCAGAAGACCCGAGTCGGCTCCCACGGCGGGCACCGCGAGGTCGAGGATCTCGCGATGGAGAACGGCGAGGTCCTGGGTGGAGACCGCCAGCGCCAGCATGCGCTGCGCCAGCGACAAAGAGGACCCGGCCGGTGGTGTCGGGGGTTGGCGGCGCGGCTCGAGACCACCCGCATGGTTATAGCGTTCCGACATAGAGATCCCCGGAGGCACGCCCGGCGTGTGAGAGGACGAGGCCTAATCTTATGCGGAGCGAAAGGGTGGAATCAACCGGCGGGTGCCGCGGTCATTTCCTCGAGCCCACGGCATCGGCCGGGGCCACGTCGTGGTTGGGCGGGAGCTTCTTCTTCGGCAGGATCTGCTTCGGCGGAGAGGCCACCGCCCGGCGGTTGGTGAACGTCTTGCGCAGCTTGCGCTTCGCCTGGCACTCGATCTGACGGATGCGCTCACGGCTCAAGCCCATCTGCTCGCCAATCTCCTTGAGGGTCATCACACGCCGTCCCTTGAGGCCGAAGCGATTGGCCACCACCGTCTTTTCCTGGTCGGTGAGAGTGAACAGCGCCGTGCGGATGAGCTCGGTGCCCTCGTTGCGGATGAACTCGTCTTCCGGGTTGATGGACGTCACATCCACCAGGTAGTCGGAAATAGGCGTGTCCCGCTCCTCGCCCACCTTCTCGTCCAGCGAGACCTCGCGCATCTTGATCTGCAGAATCTCGTCGAGTTTCGACACCGGGCTGTCCATCTTTGCGGAGATCTCGTCGCGCCGCGGGCGACGGCCCAGGCTGCGCGAAAGGTTGCGCTCCATCTCGCGGATCTCCCGCACTTTCTTGAGCTGGTAGTTGGGGACGCGAACCAGGGTGGCCTGCTCCGCCAGGGCTTTCAGGATGGCCTTGCGGATCCACCAGATGGCATAGGTGATGAACTTGGTGCCCTTGCGGTGGTCGTAGCGCTGGGCAGCCTCGATGAGGCCGATATTGCCCTCGTTGAGGAGGTCCTCGAAGGCCAGCCCCATGGTGCGGTACTCGTTGGCAATCTTGACGACAAAGCTGAGATTGGACTCGACCAGCCGATTCACCGAACGGGCCCCGGAGCGGACCTTCTTGGCCAGGGCCACTTCTTCCTCCCTGCTGAGGACGCGGTACTGGCTGATCTCGGAGAGGTAGCGCGATAGGCAGGAGTCCTTCGGGTATCGTCGGCTCAACTCCGCTCCTTTTTTGACTTAAAGCATTGTAAATAAATGATTAAGCAAGACCTCAGGCGATGTTGGCCGATTCACCCATCGGCGATCCAGCTAAAAAAGCACTTGACCCTTTATGCTGTAAGAG
>CBDVAL010000108.1:0-11399 GCA_965371955.1 uncultured bacterium
TCTCGTCGGTTCCCACCCCGGCCGCCGCGGTGCCGTCGGTAAAGCTGCCGTCGCCATTGTTCCAGAACAGCCGGCTGGTGCCGAAGTCCGCCGCTACCGCCAGCTCCGGCCATCCGTCCCCGTCCAGATCGGTGAACGTGGACGCGAATCCATCAACGTTGGACAGATCCACGCCGGCCACCGTGGTGACATCGTCAAAGAAACCGGGAGAGGCGACGCCGAGGTTGCGCAACAGCCGCGAGTGGGACACCGTGAACCTCAGCCACTCGGTGGCATGCAGGTCGAGGTAGCCATCCCGGTTGTAGTCGCCCAGGGTGACGCTGTAGATGCGGCGATCCGCTGCGCTGGCCATGCCCGCCCCACGGGAGACCGCCTGTTCGGTGAAGACGCCGGAGCCATCGTTGATGAACAGGTAGTTGCGGTTGTTGATGGCGTCGCCGGCGGGCCCCATGACACCCACATAGAGATCCTGGTCGCCGTCGTTGTCGATGTCGCCGAACGCAATCCCGTTGGCGTGGCAATCGAAGAGGCTCAGTCCTGCCGCGGACGTGGCGTCCTGGAATGTTCCGTCCCCCTGGTTCAAGAACAGGATGTCCGGGGCGTCCAGCAACGTCACGTACAGGTCCAGGTAACCGTCGCCGTCCACATCAGCCACCGCCGCCCCGCCGGTCATCCGCTCCGGCTCACAGAAGCCACCGAAGACGCAGTTGGGGAACAGCTGTGCTACGTGCTGCAGGTAACTCACGCCTGCCGACCCGGTCACGTCGGTGAAGGTGGGCTGGGCCAGAGTGGCAGCGCACGGCGTCACCAGAAGCGCCGGCGCCAGCAGCAAGGCGCGAGCCACCGCGCCGGACCGCAACCAGCCAGGTTGGAACATGGCGCGCTGTCCTCCGGACATATACGAAAAGGCCCTCCAAGAGTGGCTTGTACTCTGTATGTACTGTCAATCCAGGTCCGAGTCAATGTGGAAGTTGGCCGTTGTGCGGCACTGCCGGATATGATCGCGCCGAAAGCTCGATCCTGGGTGGGCCTCTGGGCCGAAAGGAGGATTGGCGATGGACATCAAGGAAATCATGGAGTCGATCTGGGCGGCGCTCAACGCAGCGCTCCCCGGTCCGCATGTGGACGGCGCGACGTGGCAGAGCTAGGTGCGGCCCTCCGGCGTCTTCCTGCCCTTGCCCGATCGTTCCGCGGACCTTCCCGACGAAGGGTCGATGGACGCTGGGTGTTCGCGTTCGCGGGCTCGGATCAGTATCTCGCCACCTGCTCGTTGTAGCCGCCGAGATTCCGCTGCACCTCCTCGAGGCTGTCCCCGCCGAGCTTCTCCAGCATGGCCCCCGCCAGCACCACGCACACCATGGCCTCGCCGATGACCCCCGCTGCCCGGATGGCGGTGGTATCCGTGCGCTCGAACGCGGCCTCTTGCGGCCGGTGGGTCCTGAGATCCACCGACTGTAACGGCTGGGGCAACGTCGACAGAGGCTTCATGTAACCGGTCACCCGGAGCTCCTCGCCGTTGGTGACCCCGCCCTCCAGGCCGCCGGCCCGGTTGGTGCGGCGGAAGAACCGCTTCCCGTCGCTGTCATAGAAAATCTCGTCGTGGAAGTGCGAGCCGAACAACGCCGCGCCCTCCACGCCGGCGCCGATGGAGGCGGCCTTCACCGCGGGAATGGATCCCACGGCCTGCAGGATGCGACCGTCCAGCTTGCGATCCCAGTGCACATGGCTACCGATGCCGGCAGGTACGCCGCGGGCCACCACCTGGAACGCGCCGTTCACCGAGTCACGTGCCTTGCGCGCCCGGTCCACCTCGGCCTTCATGCGCTCTTCCACCTCCGGGTCGATGCAGCCCAACGGGGAGTCGTGTGGGAGCGATCGGATGGCGTCCCACGGAACATCCAGCGGGTGCTCCAACGCCACCTCACCCACCTGAATCACATGGCTTGCCACCTCCACGGCCAGCTCGCTCAACAGCAGACGACACAACGCTCCGGCGGCGGTTCGGGCGGCGGTCTCCCGGGCGCTGGCGCGTTCCAGGACGTCCCGCAGGTCGTCACGGTCGTACTTGACGCCACCCGCCAGATCAGCATGTCCGGGTCGCGGTCGATGGACCGGGCGACGAGCCTCCTCGGGGACGTCCATGGCCTCCGCGGCCATGGCCTGTTGCCAGTTGGACCAGTCACGGTTCTCGATGAGCAGCCCCACGGGACTGCCGAGGGTGTGACCGTGGCGCACTCCCGAAAGGATCTGCGCGTGATCCTTCTCGATCTTCATGCGCCCGCCTCGTCCGTACCCCTGCTGGCGGCGCGAGAGATCGGCATCGATGTCGGCGGCGTCCACGCGCAACCCGGCCGGCAGACCTTCGACGATCACCAGCAATCCGCGCCCGTGGCTCTCCCCGGCGGTCAGGAATCGAAGCATCCCGGAAAGCTATTCTTTTCAACGACTTTTGTCAACAGAGAGGGGGTGCCTCGTTGACGCAACTGCACCCCTGGGCTACCATTGCCCGTTCCCCCGACCACTGTCGCCATGAAGATCCTCGACGCCAAACAGATGCGCAACATCGATGCCCGCACGGTGCGTGAGTACGGCATCTCCACCCTTGTCCTCATGGAGAACGCCGGCGCTCGGGCCACGGAAGCGCTGGAGGAATTGTGCGAGGACCTGGAGCATCGCGGTGTCCTGCTGCTGTGCAGCAAGGGCAACAACGGCGGTGATGGGTTCGTCGTGGCGCGCCACCTGCATAACCGCGGCGTACAGGCCCGGGTCGTACTGCTGTGCAAGCCCGCCGAGGTGCGTGACGATGCCCTGGTGAACCTGAGGATCCTGGCGAAGATCGGCGTGGAGGTCACGGTGGCCGCGGACGTCGGCGCCTGGAGCGCGCTGCTGCCGGACCTGGAACGTTACGATCTCATCGTCGACGCCATCCTGGGCACCGGGCTGAAGGGCGCAGTGCGCGGCTTCCTCAAGAACGTCATTTCCGACCTCGCATGCCTGGACGCCGAGGTGGTGGCCCTGGACATCCCCTCCGGATTATCCGCCGATTCACCGCGCGTGCCGGGCGAGGCCGTGGTGGCCGACTTCACCCTGGCCATGGGTCTACCGAAGATCCCGCATGTATTCCCACCGGCCGAGTTGTTCTGCGGTGAAGTGTGCGTGGTGGACATCAGCCTGCCCGCCGCCGCGGTAGATGCCGAGGAGGTGACGCTGGATCTCCTGGAGGAGGACGCGGTACGGCGGATGCTGCCGACCCGGGCCCGGGACAGCCACAAGGGGGATTTCGGCCACGTCCTGGTGGTCGCAGGGTCGCGCAGCAAGCCCGGCGCAGCGGCGCTGGCGGCGCTGGGTTGCCTGCGCGCCGGCGCCGGCCTGGTGACGGTGGCTACAGGGCGCAACGCCCAGCCCATGGTGCACGCCCACTGCGCCGAGGCCATGGTGGAGCCGTTGCCCGAGACCGAGGGCGGCACGCTGTCGCGCACGGTGCTGACGCCCATCCTGAAGATGCTGGACGGGGTGGACGCCCTGGTCCTGGGACCGGGTCTGGGCACTGCCACCGACGTGACCCAGGTGATCCGCAAGCTGGTACAGAAGGTCGAGCTTCCGATGGTGCTGGACGCCGACGGCCTCAACGCCTTTGCCAGCAAGCCGGGCATGCTCACCGGCGACGACGCACGGCCGCGCATCCTCACGCCGCATCCGGGCGAGTTCGCACGACTGCTGGGCGTGGGAACGGAGGAGGTGCTGCGCCAGCGTCTCGAGCTGGCTCGGCGCTTCGCCCATGACCATCATTGTTTCGTTGTGCTCAAGGGCTACCGCACGCTGGTGGTGACGCCGTCCGGCCGGAGCTACGTCAACACCACCGGCAACCCGGGCATGGCAACCGCCGGCAGCGGCGATGTCCTGTCCGGGATCATCGGCGCCCTGGTGGCACAGTCCAGCGACCTCCTGCCCGGCATCCTGGCAGCCGTGTACCTGCACGGGCTGGCGGGAGATCGGGCCGCAGCCCACCGGGGGGTGCAGGGCCTGATGGCCTCCGATATCCTCGAACATCTGCCCGAGACCATGCACCACCTGCTGGAGGGGGAGTTCGAGGAGGCATGACTACCCCCGGAGCAGCGTTGCCCTGGGAAGCCGAAACGCAGAACGAGACCGAGACCTGCGACTGGGGCCGCCGGCTGGCGGCACTGTGTCCGGCAGGCCAGCGCATCCGTCTGGTGGGAGATCTCGGCGCCGGCAAGACCACCTTCACCCGCGGTCTGGCTTCCGGACTCGGTGCCGACCCCGGAGAGGTGCACTCGCCCTCGTACTCCCTGGTGCACCTCTATCGCGACGTCACAGGCCGGCCGGTGCTCTACCACGTGGACCTCTACCGGGTGGAGGGCGCCGTGGATCTCGAGGAGATCGGCCTCGAAGACGTGTTCCACTCCGCGGTTCCGGCCGCGGTGGAATGGCCGGAACGTCTGCAGGGATCGCGCTACCGAGCGGAACCCGGAGATCTGGAGGTGTGGCTGGAGGTCCTGGGCCGCCACCGGCGCAAGCTCACCGTGCGCCGCTCCCTTGCCGGGTGAAATTGCCGCTAGGATTCGAGCTGGTAGTTGGGCGCTTCCTTGGTGATGATCACGTCGTGCGCGTGGGACTCCCGCAGGCTTGCCGGCGTCACCTGGACGAAGCGCGAATCGCGCTGGAACGCCGCGATGTCGGAACAGCCACAGTAGCCCATCCCGGCGCGCAGTCCGCCCACCAGTTGGGAGACCAGCGCCGAGAGACTACCCTTGTAGGGAACGCGCCCTTCAATGCCCTCCGGCACCAGCTTGGCCTCCTCGGCCACGTCCTCCTGGAAGTAACGATCCCTGCTGCCGTGTCGCATGGCCCCGAGCGAGCCCATGCCGCGGTAGGACTTGAACGTGCGGCCTTGATAGAGGATGGTCTCGCCGGGCGCCTCCTCGGTGCCGGCGAACAGGCTGCCGATCATCACCACGTCGGCACCGGCGGCAATGGCCTTGGCCACGTCACCGGAGAACTTGATGCCGCCATCAGCGATGAGGGGAACACCGTGCTCGCGGGTCACCCGGGAGCACTCCGCAATGGCGGTGAGCTGCGGCATACCGGCACCGGTGACCACCCGCGTGGTGCAGATGGAACCGGGTCCCATGCCGACCTTCACCCCGTCCACGCCGCGCTCGATGAGCGCCTTGACACCGTCCGCCGTGGCCACGTTGCCGGCCACCAGTTCCACCTCCGGCAGCACCTCCCGCAACTGGCCCAGGATCTCCAGCACCGCCTTGGAATGACCGTGCGCCGTGTCCACCACCAGCACGTCCACATGCGCCTCGTGCAGCGCGCGGGCCCGGTCCAGCGAGTCCGCCCCGACGCCGATGGCCGCCCCCACGCGCAACCGGCCCAGAGGATCCTTGCTGGCCATCGGGAACTTGATCATCTTCTGGATGTCCTTGACGGTGATCAGCCCCTTGAGCTTGTAGTCCTCGTCCACCACCAGCAGCTTCTCGATGCGATGGCGATGCAGCAGTGCCTTGGCCTGCTCCAGAGTGGTTCCCTCGGGCACGGTGATCAGGTTCTCCTGGGTCATGAGGTCTTCGACCTTGACGTCGGTGCGTACCTCGAAGCGTAGATCGCGATTGGTGAGGATGCCCATGAGGGTGCCGTCCTCGCCGGCCACCGGGACGCCCGAGATGCGGTACCTACTCATCAGGGCCAGCGCATCGGCAATGGGCTGGGTCGGCTGGATGGTGATGGGGTTGACGATCATGCCGCTCTCGGAGCGCTTGACCTGATCCACCTCGGACGCCTGCTCGTCGATGGATAGGTTGCGGTGCACCACGCCAAGCCCGCCCTCCTGGGCCATGGCGATGGCCAGGCGCGACTCGGTGACAGTGTCCATGGCAGCGGTCACCAGGGGAATGTTCAGCCGGGTGCCGCGGCTGAACGGCGCCGAGACGTCCACCTGCGCCGGAAGCACCTCCGAATAGCGCGGTACCAGGAGGACATCGTCAAAGGTCAAGGCTTGCGAAAGCGGTCCGTCAATCATCGCGAACGTCCTCTAGAGGCCCGGCCTCTATGCCCCGTGGCATTTCTTGTACTTGCGGCCGCTCCCGCAGGGGCACGGCTGGTTGCGGCCCACCTTGCCTTCCTTGCGCTTCTCCGGGCGACGCACGCCCTCTTTGCCTGGAGCGCTGAGCACGAACTGGCGCTGGCGGCGCTCGCGCTCCCTGCGCTCCTGCGCCGCGCGCTCCTCGTCACTCATGGGCTCCAGCAGGAACAGGAAGCGCACGCACTCATCCTCGATGCGCTCGCTCATGGCGCGGAACAGCTCGAACGACTCGCGCTTGTACTCCTGCAGCGGGTCGCGCTGGCCGTAGCCGCGCAGACCGATTCCGTCCTTGAGATGATCCATGCTCAGCAGGTGGTCCTTCCACTGGCTATCCAGAACGTTGAGCAAGATCACTTTCTCATGGAAGCGCATGCGTTCGGGACCAATGGCTTCTTCCTTGACAGCGTAGCGTGCGGCGATCTTCGCCTCCAGGGTCGGCTGCAGCTGGTCGCCCGCGATGGTGTCGAAGTCGATGTCCAGGTCATCCCGCGTGAGAGCAAAGCGGCTGTGTATCTGGGAGACCAGATCGTCCACGCTCCAGTCCGTGGGATCCATCTGCTTTCCCGCATGCTGGTCCACCAGGTCGGCAACCACATCATCGGCCTTCTCCAGGACGTATTCGCGCGTGCGGCTGCCCTCGAGGATCTCCCGTCGCAGTCCATAGATCTCCTCGCGCTGCCGGTTCATGACGTCGTCATATTCCAGCAGATGCTTGCGGGTCTCGAAGTTCCGACCCTCCACCTGCTTCTGGGCGCGCTCGATGGAACGGCTCACCATGCCGTGCTCGATGGGGACGCCTTCCTCCATGCCGAGCTTGAGCATCAGGCCCTGCAGCCGCTCGCCGCCGAAGATGCGCATCAGGTCATCCTGGAGCGACACGTAGAAGCGCGACGAGCCCGGGTCGCCTTGCCGACCGGCGCGGCCGCGCAACTGGTTGTCGATGCGCCGCGACTCGTGGCGCTCGGTACCCAGGATATGCAGGCCACCCAGCTCGATGACCTTTTCCTTTTCCCGGCTGGTAATGGCCTCGGCCCGGACCAGGGCCTCACCGCGCTGCTCGTCGTCCGCCTCAGCGGGCTCCACGCCGGACTCCAGCAGGAGCGTGTTCACCATGGCCTCGGGGTTACCGCCCAGCAGGATGTCGGTGCCGCGTCCGGCCATGTTGGTGGCGATGGTCGCTGCCCCCAGGCGTCCGGCCTGAGCGACGATCTCTGCCTCCTTCTCGTGGTACTTGGCGTTCAGGACGACGTGCTTCACGCCGCGCTTGCGCAGCAGCGCGGACAGCTCCTCGGATTTCTCTATCGAGATGGTACCAACCAGCACCGGCTGGCCGACCTCGTGGAGCTCCGCGATCTCCTCCACCACCGCGTCGAACTTCTCCTGCTCCGTGCGGTACACCACGTCCGGGTGCTCCAGGCGGATCAGCGACCGGTTGGTGGGGATCACCACCACCTCCAGCTCGTAGATCTTGTGGAACTCCACCGCCTCGGTGTCGGCGGTTCCGGTCATCCCAGCCAGCTTGTCATACATGCGGAAGTAGTTCTGGAACGTGATGGTGGCCAGGGTCTGGTTCTCACGCTCGATCTTGACGCCTTCCCTGGCCTCCACCGCCTGGTGCAAGCCGTCGCTCCAGCGACGTCCGGGCATGAGGCGGCCGGTGAACTCGTCCACGATGACCACCTGCCCATCCTTGAGCATGTAGTCCACATCCTTCTCGAACAGTGTGTGCGCCCGCAGCGCCTGGTTCACGTGGTGCAGCACGTGCATGTTGGCGGGGTCGTAGAGATTGTCCACCCCCATCAGCTTCTCGGCGTGCGCCACGCCCTCCTCGGTGAGCGTCACGGTGCGGGCCTTCTCGTCGACGATGTAGTCGCCGCCGGCGTCCGCCTCCACCTCGTGCAGTTTGCCCTCGTGGATCACCGCGGCAGCCGTGAGGCGCGGGACGATCTTGTCGACCTTGTAGTAGAGGTCGGTGGACACTTCCGCAGGGCCGGAGATGATGAGCGGCGTGCGCGCCTCGTCGATGAGGATGGAGTCCACCTCGTCCACGATGGCGTAGTGGAACTCGCGCTGCACCATGCTGTTCAGGGTGTACTTCATGTTATCGCGCAGGTAATCGAAGCCGAACTCGTTGTTGGTACCGTAGGTCACGTCACACGCATAGGCCTTCTTGCGCGCCGTCTCTTCCAGGTCGTGCTGGATCAGCCCCACGGTGAGCCCCAGGGCCTTGTAGACCTTGCCCATCCACTCGCTATCGCGCCGGGCCAGGTAGTCGTTGACGGTGATGACGTGCACGCCCTTCCCCGTGAGGGTGTTCAGATAGACCGGCAGTGTCGCCACCAGGGTCTTGCCCTCGCCGGTCTTCATCTCGGCGATCTTCCCCTGGTGCAGGACGATGCCGCCCATGAGCTGCGAATCGAAGTGGCGCATCTTCAGGACGCGCCGGGCGACCTCACGCACCACCGCAAACGCCTCGTCAAGGAGGTCGTCCACGGTCTCTCCATTCTGCAGGCGGGCGCGGAACTCGTCGGTCTTGGCGCGTAGCTGGTCGTCGGTGAGCGGCTGGATCTGAGGCTCGAGGGCGTTGATGCCCACCAGGGCCTCGCCCAGACGGCGCACGTCACGCTCGTTCTTGGAGCCGACGATCCGGGTGAGGAAACTGTTGAGGACTCCCGCCACGGCTGGATGGTCTTCCTGGACGGCACCCACGGCGCCATCACATGTACCGCCTAGGTTATTGAAGAGGCGAAGTTTACAGCAGGCCCGACGGGCAGTCAACCAGCGCGGGCGGGAGCAAGCGACCGGGGCTCTAATTCAGGCGGTCGTCGTCGAGGATGTACTCCATCGGATTGACCTTCTGGTCGTCCCGCAGCACTTCGTAGTGCAGATGGTAGCCGATGGCCCGTCCGGTGGCGCCCACCTTGCCCAGCAGGTCGCCACGATGGACCTCCTGGCCGGACTCGACCTGGATCTTGGACAGATGGGCGTAGCGCGTGGACAGGCCGTTGCCGTGCGAGACGAACACCACCTTGCCGTAGCCACCCATGCGGCCGGCCTTGGTCACCACCCCGTCGGCGGTGGCCACCACGCGCGAGCCCAGGTTGGCCACGATGTCCAGACCGGCGTGGAACTCGCGCTTGCCGGTGAACGGGTCCTTGCGTTGCCTGTAGCCACTGCCCAGCAGGCCCGGGGTGGGCCGGATGGACGGCGTGCTGGCCAGCCGGATCTCCTGGTCGGCGTAGGCCTGCTCGAGCAGCTGGAAGCTCTCGTCCAGCGCCAGTGCACGCCCGGCCAGGATGGAAAACTCCTCGTTCAGGTAGCCCGGCTTCAGCCCCCCCAAGGGAATGTCATCGTCTCCGGCGGACCCCGAGGGCAGCCGGTCGCTGGGCAGATCGTCTACACCGGCCAGCATGGCGAACTTCGCCGCCATGGCCTCGAACCGGGCCAACTGGCCGCGAACCCCGGCCAGGTCCTGCTCGTAGCCCTGGTTGGCGCCACGCAGTTCCTGGTTCTGCTGCACCAGGCGCTGCACCGCGTTGCCGCGCGTCCATGAGGTCAGGGTCACGCCCGGCAACACCAATGCGCCTGCGGCCAGGGCCACGGCCAGAGCCGCGGAAACCGCCAGAAAGCCGGGTGTGAGGCGGATCTCGCGGAAACGCGCGCGCGCATGGGGGACAACGTAGATGGTGTAGAATCTGCGGACCATGGACTCCGCTCTCAGCAGTCAGTTTTCAAGAAAGCCGGCCGGATGCTAGCACACGCCCGAAACGGGTGTCAACCGGACCGGCGGCGGCGAAACCCGAAGAAAAACACTACAGGTAGTGTTTTTTTTGAGCTCACTCCCCAGGAGTTGGGGTCTACCGCCCCTCCGCGGCGGAGGTCGGCCGGGCCCCCATCCGCCAGGACGGAGTGCCCGGCAGCCAATATAGGTCCGGTGGCCGGGGCGGACCAAGGTCGGAATCTGTCGGCGCCGGGGCGGGGCGCATGAACCGGCGGGAACTGCACCGGCTGGTCGGGGCATGCCTGTTCCTGGGGATCGACGAGACCGAGCCCACGGCGAGCCTGCAGGCGTTCCTCGACGACCTGCAGCCGGGGGGGATCATCCTCTTCGCCCGTAACGTCCGGGAGGCATCCCAGGTCGAGGGTCTGAACGCCTTCCTGGCCGGAGATCCGGCGTGGCCCCGGCTGTTGGGGGTGGACCAGGAAGGAGGCCGTGTGGAGCGCTTGCGTCCCCTCCTGGGGGCCTTACCCACCGGCGCCCGGCTGGCGGCCCGGGGCGTCGAGGAGGTGTCCCACTTCGGACATCTGCTGGGAAACAGCCTGCGTGCGCTGGGCTTCAACCTGAACTTTGCGCCGGTGCTGGACCTCTCGCTTCCGGGGGCAGCCAACCTCATCGGAGACCGCGCCTTCGGCGACCACCCCGAGACGGTGGCACGTCTGGGACGGGCCTATCTGGAGGGCCTGGCCCGCGCGGGTATCCATGGCGTGGTGAAGCACTTCCCGGGGCTGGGACCCACCGATGAGGATACCCACCAGGCTCTGGCGCAGGCCGCCAAGAGTGAGGCGGCGTTCCGCCGTGAGGATCTGGTTCCCTTCCGCGAGACCCTGGACCAGGCCGCCGCGGTGATGGTGGCCCATGCGCACTATCCGTTCTGGGACCAGTCTCCCCTGCCGGCCTCGTGTTCTGCGAAGATCGTGCACGGGATCCTGCGCGGCGAGCTGGGCTATGCGGGACTGGCGGTGGCCGATGACCTGGAAATGGGCGCGCTGGAGGGCGCGGGTGGGGCGGTCGAGGCGAGCACCGCGGCGCTGGCCGCCGGCTGCGACATGCTGCTGGTATGCCGATCCCGTGCGAGGATGACCGAGGTCCGTGACCAGCTGGTGGCCGCGCTGGAGAACGGCTCTCTGAGCCTGGAGCGTGTGCGGCAGGCAGCCGCGCGGGTGGACCGCCTGCGCCAGGCCGCAGCCGCGGCACCTGCGCCACCGCGGTTCCCCGGCACACACACAGCACTGGCCGGACGATTCGGAGAATAAGGACAGGGGGTCGGAGCCAAACCTTATACCTCGGTCGTTGCCTGTCGCCCGACGCTCCAGCGGCGCGAGGTATAAGGTTTGGCTCCGACCCCTGACTGTTTAGATCACCCCGTCGGGAAGCGAGCGACCGGTGAGCCGCAGGTAGATCTCGCGGTAGCGATCGGCGGTGCCGGTGACGATCTCCTGGGGCAATGTGGGTACCGGCGGCTGCTTGTCCCATCCCTCGGATTCCAGGAAGTCCCGCACGAACTGCTTG
>CBDVAL010000109.1:0-11316 GCA_965371955.1 uncultured bacterium
TGACGGACATGGGCGGCAGCACGGTCCCGGTGGGGTTGCTGCTGCTGGCCTCCATGGTGGGTTGGACGCTGACGGTGTCGACCTCCCTGCGCGACGCCGGCACAGTCGAGCAGAAGAGGCTGCGCACGCTGCTGCTCGTGGGCTGTGGACTGGGCGTCTTCCTGCTTGCCGCACTGGTGGGCGTGGGCGATTTCGGGGACATGGAATGGGCGTTTCTGGGAATGCTCGGCGCCGGCTGCATCTTTCTGGCACGGCGCGAGGAGGACTTCGAGGTCCTGCCCTGGCTCACCATGCTGGCTGGGGCGGGGATGCTCCTGGCCTGGGGAATGGCGCGGGGGTCCGGCGATGAGCTGCGCCTCTGGTCCATCGCCTGGCTGTTCAACGCCCTCTACATCACCGCCGCGTACCTCGCGCTGTGGGGCAGCCGCCACCCGGAGCGATGGGCCATGCTGGCCGGCGGCTCCGCGTTGGTGCACCTGCTGGTGGCGTACTTCGGCCTGCGCTCGGCGCCCACGCGCATCCCGTGGGGCGTGCAGAGCGTGATCCTGGCCGCGGCGTTCGTGGCGCTGAGCCTGCCGGTGCTCCGGCGCAGAGACTCCCTCCCGCACGGGAATGCCGCGCTGGCTGCGCTGGCGGTGACCATCACCAGCCTGGCCGGCCTGGCCATCCCCATGGAGCTGGAACGGGCATGGATCACGGTGGCGTGGGCGCTGGAGGTCCCGGCACTGGCATGGATCGGAGCCCGGCTGCGCGTGCCCGCGCTGCAGAAGGGCGCATGGGTGCTTGGCGGGCTGGTGACTGCGCGGCTGCTGCTGAACCCCCTGGTGCTCACCTACCCCACGGGGGAGCACCTGTTGTTCAACTGGCTGGTCTACGGCTATGGCATTCCCGCAGCGGCATTTCTGCTCGCTGCCACCCTGTTCCGGCGACAGGATCGCCAGCGCCTGGCCACCGCGCTGGAGGGCGCGGCCATCCTGTTCGTGGGTGCGCTGCTGACGCTGGAGGTGCGGCTATTCTTCCATCCGGGCGACCTGGACGCGGTGGACATCCCGCTGATGGAATGGGGCTCGTTCTCGCTGGTGTGGCTTGTCTACTCGCTGGGCCTGCTGGCGCTGTCCCGCCGCGTTGCGCACCGTGTGATTCGCCATCTCGGCTACCTGTTCGGTGTCCTGGGCCTGGTGGAGGCTCTGGGGATACCGGGCTTCCTGTCCAACCCACTGTTCCACGATACGCCGGTGGGAGAGACGATCCTGCTGAACCGGCTCCTGTTCCTCTACGCGTTGCCGGCGCTGCTGGCCGTGCTGCTGGCGAGGGAGCTGCATCTCGCCGGCAAGGCAATCGCTTCCAGGTTTGCCGGCTCGGCCGCCCTGGCGTTCGCCTTTCTCACCATCACCCTGGAGATACGCCAGGCGTTCCACGGCCCCCTGCTGCAGGTGGGCGAGACCACCAATGCGGAGATGTACACCTACTCGCTGGCCTGGGTACTGTTCGCCACGGCCCTGCTGGTGGCGGGCATCCTCACCCGTGGTGCCGTGCTGCGCTTCGGCTCCGCGCTGATCATGCTGCTGTCCGTTGCCAAGGTGTTCCTGGTGGACACCGCGCATCTGGAAGGGCTGCTGCGCGTCTTCTCCCTGCTGGGCCTGGGAGCCAGCCTGATGCTACTGGCCTTTCTGTACCAGAGGTTTGTCTTCCGGGACGACTGAGGTCAGCGCTGCTCCCTGTCGGGGTTGCCGGTCTCCATGAAACGCTCGAGTCGCCGGAGTTGCGCGCCGAGGACGCCGTCCACGGGCGTGGACCACTCCTTCAGGCCGCCGGAGCGGTAGCCGCCGACGGTGTACGTGAGCTCCACGGTGGTGATGCCGTCGGCCTCGCTGAGCGTGAAGGCCATGCTGCCGCTCACCGCCATGGGTTGCAACGGCCCCAGACCTCCGCTCATGCGCAGCAACTTGCCGGGCTCGGCGTAGACCACAGTGAGATGGGCGACCTCGCCGCCTTTGCCGAGCTTCTCGCAGAAGCAGCCGCCGCCGCGCGCCTCGATGCGCAGGTTGCCGGAGTCGCCGGTGAATGTGTGGTCCGGATGCCACCAGTCCCCGACACCCCGGGTGAGCGTGCGATAGACATCGTCGGCGCCTGCGGTGATCTCCACGGTGTGACGGGTGGAGAAACCGTCGGCGGCCGAGTCCACCACCTCCGCCACGACCACAACGGGAAGCATCAAGCAAAGCAACAGACCGGCCACTCGTGTGCGGCGCATCGCCTCCCTCGTTCTATCCGTCTCGATGCACGGTATCGGGGGAGAACGCCGGAAGGCAGATGGCGAGGTACTCGGCCCCCTCCGGCGTGCTGTAGCGCACCCACTCACCGCGATGCGCCAGGAACGCCTGCCCCTTCCCCACCTCCAGCACGCCGTCGCGATGCTCCACGTGCAGCGTGCCGTGCAGGACCACCGTGTACTCGTCGAACTCCGGCGTCTGGCCCGGCTCACTCCATCCGGCAGGACTGCGCATCTGGGCGATGCTCACCGCATCGGTCTGCGACCGTACCCGGCCGAAGTACTCGAGGATCCGCTTCGGCCGGTCTCCCGTGTGCGGGATCACTTTGGGCTCCGCGATGAAGGTCGGCATGGCTACGCGGCGGCCTCCTCGGAGCCGGGTTCTTCCTCCACGGGAGGATCCATGGCCGGCAAGGCCTCGGCGGCGGTCTTCAGCTTGTCCAGGCCGGCCTCGAACGCCGGACCCACCATGGAGTTCATCAACAGGCCCATGTAGCGGCCGATGAAGTTGTCCATCTCCCCGCTCATGCCCCAGGTCACCTGGGTGCCCGTGGGCATCACCTCGTAGCGCACGATGCCAACGCAGAAGAACGCACCGTCGAAAGACATGTCGTACTCGATGCCGTTGAGGGGATCGGACTGCGTGAACGTCAACTCACCCCCGCCGGAATCGGCGGTCCAGATCTGGCTTGCACCCACACCGGTGGTACTGGAGCCGTAGGTGGTCTCGATACTCGGGTCCATGTCCTCCCACGGAGCCCATTCGGGCCACCGCCGCAGATCGCCGACAAGCTGATGGATCTGTTCGGGGGACGCCTGGATGACGACGGATCGTTCGAGCGCGTAGCTGGAAGGAAGCAGAAGACCGGTAATGATGAAAGCCAGGAGCAGGACACCGAGCACGATGGCGAACCACTTCAACACCTTGACCATGGGAGCCTCCCGGACGTTTCCGACTGTGGGTAGCTTGCAGCCGGCATTCTACCATGGCCGTCCGGAAGGGCGTGGTCTACCGCTCGTGCACCACCAGTTTGGAGACCAGGCCCAGGAAGCCCAGCAGGCAGACGCCGCCCACCATGACTCCCACCAACGTGCAAAGAACAACGGTGCAGAGCAGTACCAGAGAATCCATTTCTTCTCCTCAGGCCTCACGGCCGGCGGTGGAGGGCCGCCGTTGCCGGCGGCCCCCATCGTTCTCATCTCTCCTGCAATTGCCGGCAGGGTTCATTGGATCTCGTCTCCCTCGGTCTCGGGCTCGCCCTGGGCGATGGCCTCTTCCCCCTCGGGAAGCACCGGCACCAGCGCCTCCAGCCGCGCCAGGTTGCGCGTGGCCTTGTGATGCTCCGGCTGCAACTCCACCGCGCGGCGGTACGCCGTCACGGCTGCCGTCCGGTCCCCGTGGCGCTCCAGCGCCATGCCGAGGTTGTTCTGGATGTAGGCCACGTCCGACTGCAACTCGCCGGCACGCTGTAGTGCGTCCAGCGCCTCGGCATCCCGGTCACGTTCCAGCTGCACCAGGCCCAGCAGGTTCCAGACGAAGCCGTTGTCCGGGTCCACTTCCACGCTGCGCTGCAGTGAGGTCACCGCCGCCTCGGCATCGCCGAGGTTACGCAGCGATCGGCCCTCGAGGAACAGCGCCAGCGCGCTGTCCGGGCTGAGGACCAGCCCGTCCCGAGCGGCTTGCAGCGCGGCGTCGTACTCGCCGCGGTCGTTCTCGATGCGCGACAGGTTGACGAAGCTCTTCACCGTGGCGCCGTCCATCTCGGTGGCAAGGCGCATGGTGTCGCCGGCCTCGTCCAGGCGGCCGGCTTTCCACAGCGACAGTCCCAACAGGTACTGCGAGTACGGCCGGTCCGGGCGCTCGTCGGTCTCCGCCAGCAAGTAGGCGACGGCCTGATCCCAGTTGCGCGCCTGGTAGGCCTCGATGCCGCGGGCCAGGTAGTTCACCCCGGGCTCCACCTGGAAGGCCTGCGCCTCCTCGGGCGTGCCCGCAGGGATGTCGCCGGCCAGCGAGACCGTCGGCAGCGCGACGGGCTCCACCACGGCGGCCTGCGGCTGAGCGATGGAGCTCGACAGGGTGGCGGGCACCACGGCCTGATCCTCCGGAGCGCTGGAGCTGGTCAGGACCGCGATGGCGGCGAAGGTGGCCAGCACACCTCCGGCTATGATGAGTGCAGTCTTGCGATCGATGTCCATGGTTCTCTCCTTGCCTGCCGGCCGCTCGGACGGCAGCAGATGCAGCAACATCCCACGGTTCCTGGCGATCGCCGTGTCCCGGCACCATGCCGGGCGCAAGAGTCCTGTAGAGCGAAATCGATGCCAGACAACAAGAAAACATTAAACATCTATTTATCAGTAAGTTAGACTGCTTTCGGGTGTTCTGCAGAAGATTGGCAAACGTGTCAAACCAGACACGTCTGTGTCTGGCGGAACCGTCCGGATCTCCACACAGGTCAATCATTTCCGTGGATCTGGCCGGACCCGTCCGCATCTGGAACCTTGAGGCCGTGGCTTGCGTAGAATCCACCATAGGGGGCGGGGGAACTGGGCCCGCCGAAGTACTTCTGCGAAAAAACCGAAAGGAACCGATCATGACGTGCCTGTGGCGCCGGCTTCCGGCAGGGACACGCCTTCTTCTCGCGCTGCTCGTTCTGAGCCTGTGCATCTGGATGCCCGGCTGCAGTTCCTCAGGGGACTCGGGGACTGCCCAGGCCTCCACCGAAGAATCCGATGGCGACAAGGACAAGAAGGGCGAAGGCAAGGACGGCAAGAAGGACGATGAGGACGAGGAAACCCCCGTCCCCGTGGAGGTGACTTCGCTGCGCCGCGGCGAGATCGAGTCGGTCCTGCGCTCCACCACGAACCTCGAGGCCGAGAGCAGCGTGAAGGTCTACTCCCAGGCGGCCCGGCTGGTGCAGGAGCTACTGGTGGAGGAAGGCGACCACGTGGAGAGACACCAGGTGCTGCTACGGCTGCAGGACGATGAGCAGCGCAGCGCCCTGGCGAAGATCAAGAGCCAGTACGAGAAGGAGGGCCGCGAATACGACCGGCAGAAGCGCCTGTTCATGAAAGAGCTCATCAGCGAGGAGCTGTTCAACAACGCCACCTACGAGATGGATCAGCTGGCCATCTCCATGGAGGACGCCGAGCGCGAGCTGAGCTACGCCGAGGTGCGCGCCCCGTTCAGCGGCACGATTACCGGGCGGCTGGTGAACCTGGGCGATCAGGTCACCGTGGGACAGCACCTGTTTGACCTGGTGGACTTCGACTCCATCGTGGCACGCATTTACGTGCCCGAGAAGGACCTGCCGCGCCTGAAGGTGGGCCAGACCGCCTGGGTGACCAGCCAGTCCGGTGCAGGGGCGACGCGCGGTGAAGTCCAGCGCATCTCCCCCATCATCGACCCGCAGACCGGCACGGTGAAGGTGACCATCGCTTTCGATGGTCATGGCGAGGTTCGGCCCGGAATGTACGTGGATGTGAACCTGGTCACCGAGATCCATCGTGACGCCCTGCTGGTCCCCAAGCGGGCGCTCATCTATGACCAGGATCAGATCTTCGTCTACCGTCTGGGTGAGGAGCGGCGCGTCGAGCGCCTGCTCATCGAGTCCATTCTCGAGGACCGTGAGAATGTCGAGCCGACCGGCGGCCTGCAGGAGGGCGATGAGATCGTCATCGCCGGCCAGGCAGGGCTGAAGGACAACGCCCTGGTGCGGCTGCCCGGCGATCCGGACCCGGAGGCCGAGGACGACGAGGACAAGAGCGAAAGCGACAAGGATGCGGACGCGGTGGTTGCCAGCAAGGAGTCCGAGTGAGCGTCGATACTCCGCAGACCTCTTTTGCCACCCGGCGCCCCGTCGCCATCCTGATGATCTTCCTGGCAACGGTGGTGTTCGGCTGGCTTGCCGTCGGGCGCTTGCCCCTGGCGTTGATGCCGGAGCTGAGCTACCCCACCGTCACCGTGCGCACCGAGTACCCCGGCGCCGCCCCCGAGGAGGTGGAGAACGACGTCAGCCGCCCCATCGAGGAGGCGCTGGGCGTCATCGGCGGGCTGTCGCGCATCAGTAGCATCAGTCGCGCCGGCGTCAGCGACGTGGTGCTGGAGTTCCAGTGGAACACGAAGATGTCCGACGCCACGCAGGACTCGCTGGAGAAGCTTGATCTGGTGTTCCTGCCGGATGAGGTGAATCGCCCGCGCATCCTGCACTATGACCCCTCGCTGGATCCCGTGATGGAGCTGAGCCTATCCGGCGACGCCGAGCGCTTCCAGGGCGAGGCAGGCCTGCGCCGGCTGCGCCGTATTGCCGAGATGCAACTGAAGCGTGCGCTGGAACCGGTGAAGGGCGTGGCGGCAGTACGCATCCGCGGCGGCTTGGAGGAGGAGATCCACGTCCTGCTGGACGAGGAAGCGCTGCGCCGCACCCGGCTGGGCATCCAGCAGGTCATCACCCGCCTCGCACAGGAGAACATCAACGTCGCCGGCGGCAACATCACCGAGGGCCGCACGGAGTACATGGTGCGCACGCTCAACGAGTACGAGAACCTGAGCCAGATCGGCGAAACGGTGGTGGCCACCATCGATGGGCGCGACATCCGCGTGCAGGACATCGGCAAGGTGGTGCGCTCGCACAAGGAGCGCGAGATCCTGACCCGCACCAACGGCGGCGAGAGTGTCCAGATCGACATCTTCAAGGAGGGTGACGCCAATATCGTTGCTCTGGCCCAGCGTGTGAAAGCGCTGCTCGGCCCACCTCCCGCGGAGGAACCCTCCGAGGCCGACGCGGCAACAGCGTCCGCCGGCCCACGCGATGGTCGGGGGCAAGGTGGCGGCAGAGGACTGGCGGCAACGCTTTACAAGACCGAGGGAATCCGCCTGCAGGTGGTGGCCGACCGCTCGCTGTTCATCGAGAGCAGCGTGAATGATGTGAAGTTGACCGCCGTGATAGGCGGCCTGCTGGCGGTGTTCATCCTGTTCCTGTTCCTGCGCAACGTGTGGACCACGGTGATCATCGCCCTGAGCATCCCCATCTCCCTGTTCATCACCTTTGCCCCGATGCACCTGGTGGGTGTGACGCTGAACATCATGTCGCTGGGCGGACTCGCTCTGGGCATCGGCATGCTGGTGGATTCGTCCATCGTGGTGCTGGAATCCGTGTTCCGCTGTCGCGAGGAGGGTGACGGCATCCAGGAGGCCGCTACCCGCGGGACATTCGAGGTGCGTGGCGCGGTGGTCGCTTCCACCCTGACCACCATCGCGGTGTTCGTCCCCATGGTGTTCGTCGAGGGAATCGCCGGGCAGGCATTCGGCGATCTCGGGATGGCAGTGGTGTTCTCGCTGCTGGCATCGCTGGCCGTCGCGCTGTTCTTCATCCCCATGCTGGCCAGCCGCAAGGGCCTCAAGCTGGACCAGCTGGCCAAAGAGGGTCCCCTGCAGCGGCTGTCGTCCTGGCAGAAGTTCCGCGCCAGCCTGAGCGCGCCTCCGGTGTGGAAGGCAGCGCTGCTCTCGCCCGTCTACTTGATCTGGCTGGTGATGAGCTCGTTCTGGGAGATGGTGATCACCCAGACGCTGATGGCGCTGCTGCGCGGTCTTCGGCGCTCCTACAAGGAACTGCCGAAGTGGCTGTCCATCCCGGCAACGCCGTACCTGATCTTCCGGCTGGTGTTGAGCTTCATTCTGGGCCTGGCGGGCAAGGGGATTCTGATGGCGTTCATGCTGGTCATCGGCTCGCTGCTTCTTGGTTTTAAGGCCCTGAGCTATCCGTTGCGCGTCCTGTTCTGGCTGCCGGTACGGGCCACGCAAGGCCTGATCCGGTCGCTGCAGGCGGTCTACCCGCCGATACTGCGCTGGGGATTGCACCATCCGGTCTTCATGGGACTGCTCATCGTGGTCTGCCTGGGCGCCACCTGGCAGACGGGAAGCAACCTGGACAACGAGTTGCTGCCCGAGGTGCATCAGGGCGAGTTCACCGTGGAGGTGGCGCTGCCGGTGGGCACGCCCATCGAGGCCACCGACGCCATCCTGGGCCCGGTGGAGCAGGCGATTCTGGAGGACCGGACGTTCATCAGCTCGTTGCTGCTGACGGTGGGCTACGACGTCACCAATACCCAGCGCTCCGACGAGGGTGAGCACACGGCGCGCTTCAAGGTTCTGCTGGAGCCGGAGGCGCGCAACGCCGCGGCAGAGGATGCGGTGATCACCCGGTTGCGCAGCCGCCTGGCCGACATTCCCGACGTGGACGCCCGGGTCACCCGTCCGGTGCTGTTCAGCTCGCGTACGCCCATCGAGGTAGAGGTGCACGGCGAGGACCTGCTGCGCATTCGCGAGTACTCCGAGAAGGTGCGCGACCAGATGGCCATGCTGCCGGAACTGGCCGACGTGGAGACCACGCAGCGGCCGGGCGCCCCGGAGGTGCAGATCATCTACAACCGCGACCGGCTATCGCGCTACGGGCTCAACATCGGCACGGTGGCCGCGCTTGTGCGCGACAAGATCAAGGGCAACGAAGCTACACGGTACAACCAGAAGGACCGGCGCATCCCCATCCTGGTGCGGCTGGACCTCAGCGACCGCGAGACCGTGCAGAGCGTGCGCGACCTCACCGTGAACCCCGGCGGGGAACGTCCCATCCCGCTATCCTCGGTGGCCGAGGTGACGCTGGGCGAGGGTCCCAGCGAGGTGCGCCGTGTGGATGGGCAACGCGTCGCGCTGGTGCGCGCCAACATCGCCCAGGGATCGCTGGGCTCCGCCACGGTTCGCATTGTCGACACGCTGCGCAGCAACATCGACTGGCCCAGCGACATGACGTTCTTCATGGCAGGGCAGACCCTGGAGTGGGAGCGCAGTCAGCGCAGCCTTTGGCTGGCCCTGGGGCTGAGCATCTTCCTGGTCTACGTCATCATGGCGGCGCAGTTCGAGTCGCTGACCCATCCATTCGTCATCATGTTCACCATTCCGCTGGCATTCCTGGGCACGTTCCTGACCATGCAGGCCCTGGGAATCAGCCTGTCCATCGTGGTCTTCCTGGGGATGATCATGCTGGCGGGAATTGTGGTGAACAATGCCATCGTGCTGGTGGACTACATCAATACGCTGCGCCGGCGCGGCGTGCCGCGGGACGAGGCCATCGTCACCGCCGGCTCCGTCCGCCTGCGTCCGATTCTCATGACCACGGCCACCACCGTCCTGGGCCTGCTGCCCATGGCGCTGGGGTGGGGTGACGGCGCCGAGATCCGAACCCCCATGGCCATCGCGGTGGTGTCCGGCCTGCTGGTCTCCACCGCGCTGACGCTCCTGGTGATTCCTGTTTCCTATTCCCTCATCGAGCGCCTCAAGGACAGCCTGTTCGGACCCAAGACGGCGCCGGGCCGGGATGACGCGGTGCTGCCGACCGACGCAGCGCCTTACACGGTGTAAACATGAGCCCCCGTGATCTGGATTCTTCCGGCAAGCTGACGCGTTTCTCCCTGGACCGTCGCATCACCGTCCTGGTGCTGTTCGTGAGCGCGCTGGTGGTGGGTGCCGTGGCCGCCACCGGCATCCCGCTGGAACTCATCCCCAAGGGGTTCGACAGTCCCTTCCTGGGGGTGTACATCCCCTACCGTGAGACGCCGGCGCAGGAGGTGCAGGAGAAGATCACCATTCCCATGGAGGAAGAACTCAGCAGTCTCAAGGGACTCCAGGGGATCAACTCCTACTCGTGGGTGAACGGAAGCAGGGTGTGGATGAGCTTCAAGCAGGGCACCGACATGGACGTGGCGTACCGCGAGGTGCGTGACCGGGTGGAGCGCGCGCGGGCCCTGTTCCCCGACGACGTCGAGCGCATCTACTACCGCAAGCATGACGAGTCGGGTATCCCCGTCGCCCTGATCGGCCTGGCCGTGGACCCCGACATCAAGGACAGCTACAACCTGATCCAGCAAGAGATCATCAAGCCGCTGCAGCGCATCGACGGCGTGGCCTCGGTGGACGCCGAGGGTCTGGAGGAGAAGGAGATCCTCATCGAGCTGGACCGCTCGAAGCTCGAGGGCAGCGGCCTGAACATCTATTCCCTGTCCATGGAGCTCAACGGCGACAACTTCACCATGGCCAGCGGCAACGTGCAGCACGGCTCGCGCAAGCTGCTGCTGCGCTCGGTGGCGCGTTACGACAGCATCGAGGCGTTGGAGAACCGCATGGTGGGGCGCAACATCCGGCTCAAGGACATCGCCACCATCACCTATGACGAGCCGGAGAAGAAGTATCGCGTGCGCGTCAACAGCCGGCCGGCCTTCGCCATCGTGGTGTTCAAGGAAGGACAGGCGAACACCATGGAGGTCTCGAAGCGCATCGAGCAGATGGTGGCGGACGCACAGGACAACCCGCGCCTGCAGACCACCTGGGTGGCCACGCTGTTCAACCAGGGCGAGATCATCGACGACTCTCTGGGGACGCTGCTCAACAGCGGCAAGATCGGCGGGCTGCTGGCGCTGGGCGTGCTATTCATCTTCCTGCGCCGATTCCGGCTGACGGCCATCATCGCCCTGTCCATCCCCATGAGCATCGTCATCGGCCTGACGGCCATGTACTTCGCCGGCGAGAGCCTCAATATCATCACGCTTCTGGGCCTGATGATCTGCGTCGGGCTACTGGTGGACAACTCCGTCGTGGTGGCGGAGAACATCCACCGCATGCACCGCGACGGCCTGAGCCGGCGTGACGCCTGCATCCGCGGCGCGGGCGAGATCGCCCTGGCCATCGTCATGGCGACGCTCACCACCATCGTGGTGTTCCTGCCGGTTTCGCTGGTGCAGGGGCAGGGACAGTTCTTCCTGATGCGCCTGGCCATTCCCATCGTCGTCTCGCTGCTCGCCTCGTTGGTGGTGGCGCTGGTGTTCATCCCGCTGGCGGTCTACGTGACCTTGCCTCACGCAACGGGGAACGGCAGGAGCGGTCGTCCCGGCTGGTTTCGGCGGGTGCACGACCGGCTCAACACCGTCCTGCGCGTGGGCTACGACGGCACGTTCGGCAAGCTCAATCACGGCTACTCACACGTGCTCAGCTTCTT
>CBDVAL010000110.1:0-11304 GCA_965371955.1 uncultured bacterium
CGCCACCCGCTGCACGAAGCGGGACAGATCATCCACCAGGGAGTAGATGGTGGGGAGAATCATCAACGTCAGGAATGTCGATGTGGTCAACCCACCGAGGATGACCAGTCCGATGGGCGCCCACGTCGCTGCCCGGCCCTCCAGCGGCCCGAACCACTGCGGCATGAGGATGGGCGCCACCAGCGGCAGCATGCCCAGGATGGTGGTCACCGCGGTGATCAGGATAGGACGCAGCCGGTGCTGGCCCCCCAGCAAGATGGCCTGGGTGCGATCCATCCCTTGCTGGCGCAGGAAATTGATGTGGTTCACCAGCACGATGGCGTTGTTCACCACCACACCCATCAGGACAATCATGCCGATCATGGTCATGTTGTCCCAGGGCTGATCCGCCAGCTTCATCACCACGCCCACTCCGATCATGGCGAACGGCACCGAGAACATGATGGAGAACGGCTGCGCGAAGCTCTCGAACAGCGCAGCCATGAGCAGGTACACCAGCGGCAGGGCGAGCAGTAGGGCGAACAGGCCGCTGCGCTGATCCTGCTGCTGGTAGCGGTTCCAGCGTCCGAAGCTCCACTCGTAGCCCGGCGGCATGGCGATGGAATCCAGCACCTGCCTGGCCTGCCTCAGAGCGCTGAAGGTGGCTCCCGGGCCTGCGGTGTTCGCCGAGATGGTCACCTTGGCGCGGTGGTTCTCGCGTTCGATGCTGCGCGGGCCCGCCACCAGTTCGAAGTCCGCCATGGCGCCCAGGGGAATGGGAGTCTCCGCCACGTACAGGGGCACGTTCTTGAGCTGATCCAATGTCTCCCGGTCGGACTCGCGATACTGCATCACCACATCGATCTCGCGGCCGTCGGCCTCGAATCGGCTGAGGGCCCGGCTGGACAGGGCGTTGTTCACGGCAAACGCCACCGACTGGCTGGACAGCCCGGTCTGCAGGGCGCGCTCCGGGTTCACGCGAACATGGATCTCCTCATCGCCGCTCTCCAGAGAGGTATCCACATCACGGATGGACGGAATGGCAGCCAGACTTTCCACCACCTTCTGGCTCACCAGCTCCAGCACCACCAGGTCGTGGCCCATGAGCTGGATCTCCACGCCGGACATGCCACCGTGACCACGGCTGGTGGCAATGCGCATGTTGACACCGGCTTTCACCGGCAACAGTGCCCGGATGCGCTCCCGCGCCTGCACGGTGGTCAGCTTGCCGTCCTCCTCGTCCACCAGGTAGACGCTCAGCTGCCGCGAGCGGCCCCAGCCCCTGCGCAACCGTCCGGTGGAGCGATCGTAGCTGTAGCTGATGTCGCCGATGTCCAGTTCGTCGCGACGCGCGTCCAGGACCTGGTAGAGCTCGTCGTAGACCGCAGCGGTCTGTTCCAGCGAGTACTGGCGCGGAATGTCCACATGCACCACCACCTGCCGCTCGAGAGAGCGGCCGGCGAATGACTGCTCGATGGTGGAGAACAGATAGAGGGAGCCTGTGAAGAGAAGCAGGATGGAAACGACAAACAGGAAGCGATGACGCAGCGTGAACGCCAGCGTGCGCCCGTAGATGCCGGTCATCCGTGCCACCATTCCCGCCGGTCGCGAGGTCTCACCGCGCAGCAGAAGGGCGGCCACCATGGGCACCACCGTGAGGGCCACGGCCAGGGAGGCCACGATGACGATGCAAATGGTGATGCCGATACTCTCCATGTAGAGCTTGAAGCGTCCTCCCGTCCCCAGGAAGATGATCGGCAGGAACACACAGAGCGTCGTGGCGGTGGAGGCGACGATGGGCAGTGCCACCTCACTGGCCCCGGCAAGGGCAGCGGTGCGCGCATCCTCGCCCAGCTCGTTACGATGCCGGAAGATCGACTCGATGACCACCACCGAGTTGTCCACCAGCATGCCGAGGGCCAGCATGAGCCCGGCCAGGCTGATGACGTTCAGCGTGATGTCCACCAGGCCGGCCTGGCGCAGCAGATAGATGAGAACGCAGGTGGCGACCAACGACAGCGGGATGGCCAGCGCCACCAGCGAAGTGGTGCGGAAGCGGCGCAGGAACAGCAGCACCGCCAGGATGGCCAGCGTGCCACCCACGAGCCCGGCGTCACGGAGCTGGCCCAGCCCCTTGCGCACGTCCAGCGACGAGTCGCGGTAGATGCGCACTTGCAGCCCCTGCGCCCCGGGCAGCGCCTGGATGGCGCGCAGTTCCTCCTTCACCAGGTTGGCGGTCTCGAGGAGGTTGCTGGTGGACGTCTTGTGGACGCGCACCGTGAGAGCCTCCACGCCGTTGAGGAAGTTGAAGGTGTCCTGGCGCGGGAAGGCGTAGGCCACCTCCGCCACGTCACCGAGCCGCAGGCCCTGGCCGTTCAGGGGCAGCTCGCGGATCTCCCGCGGATGGGAGAACTCGCCCACCGTGCGCACCAGTAGTTTGCGGCGGCCGTCGAGGACCGTGCCTGCCGACAGGTTGAGATTGCTCTCGCGCAGCAGCGTGGCCAGGTTGCGCACGTCCACGCGGTGGGCGCGCAGGCGGTCGGGATCCAGGTTGATCTGCAGCTCCGGAGTCCGAAGGCCCCGGATATCCACCTGCGCCACGCCCTCCAGACGCTCCAGTCGGCGCTGCACGATGTCCTCGGTGAACTCGTAGAGGCGCTCCTTCTTCCAGTCGGCGCTGAGGTCACAGCGCAGGATGGGCAGGTCGGTGCTCTGGAAGCGGCGGATGCGTATCCGTTCCAGATCATCGGGCAGCAGGTGCCGCACACGATCGATGCGGTCGCGCACGTCCACCGCGGCCATGTCCATGTCCGTTCCGTCGACGAACATGAGGTTGATGCCGGCGTTGCTCGCCGAGGCGGTGGCCGACAGCGTGTCGATACCGTTGATGGTGCTGAGTGAGTCCTCCAGCGGCCGGATGATGAGCCGTTCCACCTCCTGCGGCGAGGACGACGGATAGGGGGCGCTCACCGAGATGCTGGATGAGGAGAACGTGGGCAGATACTCCAGCGGCAGGCGGGTCAGCGAGATCCACCCCAGCACAAGGACGCCCAGCGTGGCCATGCCCACGGTGACGGGGCGGTTCACGGCAAAGCGCACGATGGGGGTAATGGCCTCTCGGGGCATTTTGCTGTCGATCCGATGCTGGACGCACACGTCCATTCATGGTGGAAGGGCCCGCAGGAGAAAGACCACGACCCCCTGCCCAGGGTTTACAGCATCCGGCAACTCACTGAGATAATAGCGCATCCACAGCCCGCTGTCGCCGCAGATCCGGGCAGACCAGCCGGTCCCCGCTAGTCCCGCTTCATCACCACCAGGGTCACGTCGTCCTGGAACGGACCCCCGTCACAGTGGCTCTCCAGCCGGGCCAGGATGCCCCGCACCATCGCATCCGGCGACGCCGACAGCAGCCCGCCGGCCACCGCCATCAGCCGCTGCACGCCGAACTCCTCGCCGCCGGGGTTGCCGGCCTCGCTGATGCCGTCGCTGTAGATCACCAGCGCATCACCTTGCTCCAGCGACACGTCCTGGTTGCCGTACTCGCGATCCTCCCAGATGCCAAGCGGAGGCCCCCCCCGCTCCAGTTCCGTGGCGCCCTGCAAACCCATGATAAACGGGAGGTTGTGGCCTGCGTTGGCGTATGTCAGGGCATGCCGTCCCGGATCGAGAACGCCGTAGAAGAGCGTGATGAAACAGTTGACCGGGAGGCGCCGCGAGAACGTCGCGTTCAGCCGGGCCATCACCTCGCCCGGGGGCAGCCCCTGTTCCACCAGGGCACGGAAGCTGGATTGCAGCGAGCACATCAGGAGCGCGGCCGGAACGCCATGGCCCACTACGTCGCCCACCGCAACGCCGAAGCATCCGCCGGGAAGCTCAAGGTAGTCGAAATAGTCGCCCCCCACGGCCAGGCAGGGATGGCTGGCCCCGGCGAGGGCGTAGCCCGGGATGGCCGGCGCCTCGGTGGGCAGGAGATACGCCATCATCTCCGCCGCCCGCCGATGCTCCTCCTCGTAGAGCTTGGCGGTGAGGGCAAGGTCGAACAGGCGTTTGTGCTCCAGCTTCATGGCCGCGAGGTTGCCGAGATGGGTCAGGAAGCGCAGGTTCTGCCGGTTGAACCTCCCCACCTCATGCCGGTCGTCCACATAGAGCAGCCCGATCACCTCCTGCTGGCGGGTGGCGAGCGGAACGCACATGAGCGAGCGCACACGCTGCGACTGGATACTGCGGCGTGTCTTCAGCACGGCGTCGTCCATGGCATCGACGACCAGGATGGCCTCCCGGGTCCGGATCACGTGATTCTTCAATGCCTCACTGATGCCCGGGGCCGGCCCGGACGACTCCGAGGGGCGGCGGACGATCTGAGACACCAGCTCATCTCCCTCGATCGTTTGCAGAACCCCGCGCTCGAACGGGACGATGCGCTGCACCAGATCCAGAATCTTGGCGAACATCTCGTTGAGTGGGCGGTCCACCGAAAGTTCGTTATCCGCCTCCAGGAGGATGGGCAGCAGGGAATAATCCGCCGACTCCTTGGAGATCTCCGACGGCTCCAGCAGGCGGAGGTTGTCCGTGGCGAGAACCGTGGTCTCACCGCTTCCGGGCCACGGGGTTACTTCCAGTTCCGAGGGTGGAACGGCGGGGGCGCAGTACACCAGTCGGGCCCTGCCCAGGTCGACGACATCTCCCTGGCGCAGAAGGACCGGGTCGCCCATGCGAAGCCCGTCGACCACCACGCCGTTGCTGCCACCGACGTCCACCAGGTAGTCACCATCCTCGCGCCGGTCGATCAGGGCATGTCTGCGGGATACCGTGTCATCGTCCAGGACGAGATCATTCTCGGGAGCGCGTCCAAGCCGCACCGCGGACGTGGAGAGAACGAATCGCACAATGTCGCCGTCGGGCGTCTGGACGGTCAGGAAAGACATGGCTTTCCCCACACGAGTTTCACGGGAGACCGGAATGTTCTTATTGTCCTCCCGGACTTACCGCCCTGTCAAGGAAGGCCCTGCCGCCGAAACCTCACCCGTCGCCGGGTCAATCGCCGAACTTGATACCCTGGGCAAGCGGGAGCTCGGTGCTCCAGTTCAGCGTGTTGGTCTGGCGGCGCATGTACGCCTTCCACGCGTCGGAGCCCGACTCGCGCCCGCCGCCGGTCTCCTTCTCGCCGCCGAACGCACCGCCGATCTCGGCACCGCTGGTACCGATGTTGACGTTGGCGATGCCGCAGTCGCTTCCCCGCTGCGAGAGGAAGTTCTCGGCCTCGCGGAAGTTGTCGGTGAAGATGGCCGACGAGAGTCCCTGGGGAACTCCATTGTGCAGCGCGATGGCCTCACCGACCTCGTCCACGGCCCGGCCCGGAGTGGAGGCTGCCTGCCCGTAGCCGATGAGGTAGAGAATGGGCGCGAACGTCTCCTCCTGGACGATGTCGAAGGCGTTCTGCGCATTGGCAATGGCGGGCTTCACGTAGTGGCCGCCCGGATGCTCCGTGCCGTCCAGGGACTCACCGCCACATAGAACCTCCCCACCTTCCTCCTGGATGCGCTGCAGCGCGTTCTGCATATCGCTGACGGCGCCATGCGTGACCAGTGGGCCCATGAGCGTCTCGCCCTTGCGCGGATCGCCGATGCGGATGTTCTCGTAGGCGCGCACCAGTCGCGCGGTCAGCTCCTCGCGGATGGATTCATGCACGATGATCCGGCGCGTGGAGGTGCAGCGCTGCCCTGCGGTGCCCACCGCGCCGAACAGGATGGCCGGTAGCACCAGATCCAGGTTGGCGCTGGGCGTGACGATGATGGCGTTGTTGCCGCCGAGCTCCAAGATCGTCCTGGCCAGCCGCTTGCCCACCACCTCGGCCACGCGGTAGCCCATCTTGCAGCTGCCGGTGGCCGAGACCAGCGGCAGGCGCTTGTCGGCCAGCAGGCGTTCCCCCACCGAGGAGCCCTTGCCCACGGTCAGGGAGAACAGGGCCGGGTCGGCGTCGTTCTCCTTGCACACCTGCTCGGCGATGCGCGCACAGGCGATGGCCGTGAGCGGTGTCTTGCTGGCCGGCTTCCACAGCACGCTGTCGCCGCACACAGAGGCCAGCGCGGAGTTCCAGCTCCACACCGCCACGGGAAAGTTGAACGCGCTGATGACGCCCACCACGCCCAGCGGGTGCCATTGCTCGTACATGCGATGGTCCGGCCGCTCGGAATGCATGGTGTTGCCGTAGAGCTGGCGCGATAGACCGGTGGCGAAGTCGCAGATGTCGATCATCTCCTGCACCTCGCCGGCACCCTCGGCTGCGATCTTGCCCATCTCCAGCGTCACCAGCCGGCCCAGCTCGTCCTTGACGTCGCGCAAGCGGTTGCCCAGCCGGCGTACCAGTTCGCCGCGTTTGGGCGCCGGAACCTGCCGCCAGCGCAGGAACGCCTCATGGGCCCGGTCGGCGATCTGGTCGTACTCGTCCTCGGTGACCTGGCGCACCGTGGCGATATGCGAGCCATCGATGGGGGTGATGACCTCCAGCTCCGGGCCGGAGCCGATCCACTCACCACCGAACCCGCCGGGGTTCACGTCCTCGATGCCCAGGGTCTTGAGAAAGTCGTTCATCGCAGCACCTTCGCTTGGGTTGCAGGGAGGCTCCACCGGTCGGCGGAGCCTCTCGGTCAGTCCATGTCAGCCGGGCAGCGATCCCGGACTATTCGCCACCTTCGGCCAGCGCCTTGTCGATCTGCGCCTTGAAGCTGGCGAACGGCTGTGCTCCGCGCAGGGACGTGATGCCCTTGACCTTGGTCGGGTTGTCGGGGTCGGTACGCGCCAGCAGGAAGCCAGGCGTCCCACGTACCCCCGCCTTGGCGGCAAGCTGCATGTCGTCGCGGATTTCCTTGGCATACTTGCCGCTTTCGAGACAGGCGGTGAACGCGTCGCCGTCCAACCCCAGTGCCTCGGCGTGGCCCGACCACGGCTCCAGGGCGCGCTGGTTGTCGAACAGCCGATCGTGCATCTCCCAGTACTGGTCCTGCTCGGCGGCACAGTGTGTGGCCTCCGCAGCCTTGAACGCCAGTCGATGCATGGCCAGCGGCATGTCCACCAGCACGTAGCGCACCTTGCCGGTTTCCACGTACTCCTTCTGGATCTGCGGGTAGGTTTGCTTGGCGTAGCGGGCGCAGTACGGACACTGGTAGTCGGTCATCTCGAGGAGCGTCAACGGGGCCGATGGATCCCCCTTGAACCTGTTCACGCCCAGATCGAACTCCACATCCTTGACGTTGGGAACCGGGGGCGGCACCGGACGTGCAGCCGGCCGCGCCTGAAGCAGTGTCTTGATCTCGGCGAGCTGCTTCTTGATGTCCGCCTGGCCCTGCTTGAGGGCCTCGATCTCCTTCTTCATCTCCTCCGTGGTCTCCTGAGCCAGCGCCGGCGAGACCAGGAAGAGGGCTACCATCAATACTCTAATGACTCGGATCATGAACGCATCTCCTTGTTTTGATAGGCCGTTGAGGCAATTCTAGGAGTCCGGCGGGAAAGTAGCAAGTCTCCTGCCCGGGAACCCAGCGTTTGCGGGCGGATCGCCCTCGGTGAGAGCCTCCAAGCGGCTCAGGGCTGTCTCCAAGCGCTCACCCGTGGATGCATCGCGCAGCCGCCAGCCTCTTCATGAGGTAGCGCCTCTCCGGCTCGCTGCACGGGCAGGCCAGGGCCCGCTGGAACCAGGTGGCGGCCTCCTCCGGCCGGCCGGCCTGCACCAGCAGCGCCGCACGGGTGGCCGGCAGCAGATGGTATTCCTTCAACGGGGCCGGCTCGCCCAGCTCCTCCAGCGCCGCCAGCCCTGCCGCTGCGCCGTGCACCCGCGCCACGGCCACGGCCCGGTTCAGCGCCACCACCGGCGATGGGTTGAGCGTGATGAGCTGATCGTAGAGGTCCAGGATGCCGGCCCAGTCGGTGTCGCCAACCTCGGTGGCTCCTGCGTGCTGGGCCGCGATGGCGGCTTCCACATGATACGTGGTGAGGCGGTCGCCATCGGAGGCGTTTTCCAGGTGACGGAAGGCGCGACGGATCATCTCCCAGTCCCACAGGCTGCGATCCTGATCCGCCAGCGGAACCAGGTTGCCGCCGGCGTCCACCCGGGCCGACAGGCGCGAAGCCTGGAAGCGCAGCAGTGCCGCCAGCGCGTGCACCGCCGGTCGCTGGGTCAACGGGAGTCCGGCCAGGTGGACGGTGAGACGCAGCGCCTCGCTGCACAGGTCGACACGGACGAGATCTCCACCCTGGTGGCGGCTGTAGCCCTCGTTGAACACCAGGTAGAGCACCTCCAGGACGGCCTCCAGACGCTCGGTCAGTTCCTCGGGGGCGGGCACCTCCAGCGGAATGCGCCGTTCCCGGATGCGCCGCTGCGCGCGTACCAGGCGCTGCGCGATGGTGGGCTCCCGGGCCAGGAACGCGCGGCTGATCTCGCCCACGCTGAACCCGAGCACCGTCTTCAGCGTCAGGGCCACGCGGCCGTTGCGGGACAGATCGGGGTGGCAGCACAGGAAGATCAAACGCAGCTGGTCGTCACTGATCTCACCGGGAAAGTGCGTCTCCTCGGGCCCGGGAACCTGCGCCATCAGCGTCCGGCGGATCTCCGGCTCCTTGCCGCGGAACGTGGTGTCGCGGCGCAGCCGATCCAGGGCGCGGTTGCGTGCCACGGACAACAGCCAGGCGGCCGGGTTTCGCGGCGTGCCGTGGAACGGCCAGCGCCGCAGGGCCTCGATGAGAGCCTCCTGCACCATCTCCTCGGCCAGCGCCAGATGTGCCGGGCCGAAGGAATGGGTCAATGCGGCCACCATGCGCCCCGCTTCCCGTCGGAACAGGTGGTCCACCAGGCCGTGAACCGAACCCCTGGCATCGCCTGGCATCGCTGCTCCTCCGGACGTCCGGCATCGATACGGGAGGCTCGCGCCGGCCCTGGCACGGCGGTCTGGAACGATCCTACACCTCGTCCACCTCGCGGAGTTCGATGGTGCCGCCGAACTCCAGGTGCGGGTTGTCCTCCAGCAAGCGTACTGCCTCGTCATACCCCGATGCCTGCAGGGCGAAATAGCCGCCGATGACCTCCTTGGTCTCGCTGTACGGGCCATCCAGGACGCGCAACTGGCCCTTTTCCGCTCTCATCACCCGGCCTTCGCCGTCCTTGAGCTTCTGGCCCCCCGCCAGATGGCCGGCGGCCTCCATGCGATCCCTCCATGCCTTGTACTTTCCGATGATCCGTTGGATCTCGTCGGGGCTGATCTGGCCGGGGTCGTCGGAACTCTCGTAGAGCAACGCCATGTACTCGGGCATCGGTTCACCTTCCTTTCGTCAAGAGAGATTCCAGGGGTCTCGGGGCGACATCGCACCGCCGTGACATCCCTCGTTCGTCCTGTAGACGAACGAAGACCGGCGGGATCGACAACGTTCTTCCCAGGCGCCATCGCTCGCCTGAAGCCCACGGCGGAAAGCCCGCGCCCAACGGCGATTTCCTCTTGCAAGAGGCCCTGAGAAGTCTCCACCTTGACGCTCATGGAACGCTGCGAGTAGGATCTCGGGAGGTAGCCACATCCAGACACAAAGTATCACGGCTGGCCAGTTGAAACGCGGCGAGAGACCACGTGCAAGCGTTTGCTCCCGACTGCAGAAGGGAGGCCGCCAGGTGGGGAACCATCGAAAGGGTGGCGGGCCTGAAGATCTCGGCCAGCTCAAGACCACCGCCTCCCTGCTCGCGCAGGTGCGCGCCGGCGACGAAGCAGCGCGCGAACGGCTTGCCGAGCGCTATCTCACCCCCCTGCGGCGATGGGCAAGAGGGCGGCTCCCGGCCAGGGCCCGCGATCTCTCCGACACCGACGATCTTGTGCAGATCACGCTGATGGCGGCGTTAGATCGGGTAGAGGAGTTCGAGTATCGGCAGGACGGCGCTTTCGCCGCGTACTTGCGCCGGGTCTTGCAGAACAAGATCCGCGACCAGTTGCGCCGCATGGGGCGCCGTCCGGACCACCAGCCGCTGGACGAGGGCTGGAAGTCGGAGGAAGCAACGCCGCTGGAGGCGGCCATCGGCCAGGAGAACCTCGCCCGCTACGAGCGGGGCCTGGCCCGGCTGTCTCCCCAGCATCAGCAGATGGTGATTCTCCGGGTGGAGTTCGGGTTCACCTTCTCCGAGGTCGCCGAGGCCGTGGGCTCGCCGTCGCCCAACGCGGCGCGCATGGCCATTGCCCGCGCCCTCGTTCGTCTGGTCGAGGTCATGGATGAGAGATGAAGGGGAGGTGCTGCTTCGTGCAGCCGAAGCCGTCAGCGAGAGGCGAACAGTGGACTGGAAGCAAGAGTCACGGAACGACGACGAGTTGCGCCGCAAGCTGGCACATCTCAAGGTCGTCGACGCCATCGCCACCGCGCACGGTGTCGAGGTCGACTCGGAGCCGACCGGCGATGCCAGGGCCACCGGAGGAACACAGCTTCCGGCGGATCTGCCCTTCCCGACCTGGGGCCCGTTGCGACTCCTGGAACGGATCGGCAAGGGAGGCTTCGGGGAGGTCTACCGTGCTCACGATCCCACGCTCGAGCGCGACGTCGCCCTGAAGCTCTTGATTCCCGGCCCGGCCTGGGATTCGGACCACGCACGCCGCTTCCAGGAGGAGGCCCGCAAGCTCGCCCGGGTGCGCCACCCGAATGTCCTCGCGGTCCACGGCGTGGACGAGCACGAGGGGCGCATCGGGATCTGGACGGACCTTCTCCGGGGCAGGGATCTCGAGGCGCTGCTCGCCCTGCAGGGACCGTTGGGGCCCGAGGAGGCGACCGTCATAGGGATGGACCTCTGCAGGGCCCTGGCCGCGGTCCACAATGCCGGGCTGGTTCACCGGGACGTGAAGACCTCCAACATCATGCGCGAGGAGGGCGGGCGAATCGTGCTGATGGATTTCGGTACCGTCGCCGATGTCTCGTCCGAGATTTCCTCCGACACAAAGAACTCCGGCACCCCGCTCTTCATGGCTCCCGAGGTGCTGGACGGCAGCCGGGGCGGTGTAACCGCCGACGTCTATTCCCTCGGTGTGGTGCTCTACCGCCTGGTTACCGGGAAGTTCCCCGTCGAGGCGCGGACCCTCCGGGAGGTGCGCCAGAAGCATCGGCACGGAGGCGTACGGACGCTGATCGACGCGCGCCCTGACCTGCCTTCGGGGTACGTGAACGTTGTGAACCGGTGCCTCGCCCGCGACCCGGAGGGTCGATTCTCCTCCATGGGGGAGATGGAGCAGTCGCTTTCCGCCGCGAGGGCCGTCCCCGCGCCGGCCCCCGTGCCGCAAGCACGGCTGCAGCGATTCCTTCCCGCTGCGG
>CBDVAL010000111.1:0-11293 GCA_965371955.1 uncultured bacterium
GAGGGCGATGAGCAGTGCCGACCCGGTGGCATCGGCCGGCCCGGCGGGCCGGCGGCTACGCAAACGCATGGCTATCCTCCACGAGGCCCCCGCCCGGCAAGCCGGGCAGGGGCGCTCCGATTACTCGACGACAACGACGTCCAGCGGGTTCGTGGTGATCTGGAACCGGCACTGGTCGTCCGACACGGCCCCGGCGGTCTGGAAGAACACGTCCATGGTGAGGGTCTCGCCCAGCCCCGTGTTGCTGTCCAGCAGCGACAGGTCGTACTTGTAGCCGATGATGAGCGGGTCCAGGTTAGTGTTCAGCGACGAGAAGGTCAGCCCCGGAGAGAAGTCCAGGACCGCCGGTGAGATGGTGGGCGGCACAACGGACAGCACGGGCGTGCAGTCCTGGGGCTGCGTGTCCACCGGGACGTCGTAGCAGAAGTGCTCCAATCGTGCGGTTTGAATGACGTTGGTCCATGACACGTCGATCCTGCTGATGGTGACATCCTGCAGGCAGTTGTTCACCAGGCTCACCAGGACATCGCTCTGCCGCTCGGAGATCTTCCCCTTCAGCGGGCCGATGACCGGCGACACCGGGGCGATGCAGCACGGCACCGGCATGACCACCGAGACCACATGGGAGACGGACTTGGCGCAGCCGAAGCTGTTCTGCACGTTGGCGGTGATGATGTAGTCCCCCGGCGGCAGGGCGCCGGTGGACCAGGTGAATACCATGGGCAGCGGCATGGGACTCGCGCCGGAGCCGAAATTGGCCACCACCTGGCTGGACGCATTGGAGATCACCACGGAGCCGCTAAAGACCTCCGCCGGATCGACGATATTCTGCATCGCAACCGCCACCGCGGTGGAGCCCGCCACCGAGGTGCCCGGAGCCGGCGCCAGCGCGATGGTCCCACCCAGGTCACAGACCGACGCCTCGCTGGGATCCGACGGCGCACCCTCTTCGTAGGGAGCACTGCAGTCCGTCAGGCCGGAGACCCGGTAGTAGAACGAGTTGCCGGGGTCCGAGAGGACGGCGTTGGGATCGGTGAGCGCAGGTGCCACCACGTCGCTGACGGACGCGTCGTAGGTGATGGCTGTCCCCCAATCGATGAGGGAAAGTGCTTCGCTCTGCGTCATCCCGGCCGGAGCCTCCGCCCGGTAGACCCGGTAGGTGTCCACCAGGATGAGCTGGCCGGCGGTGTTCTCCGTCACGCGAGCCCATTGCAGATTCACCAGTGTGCCGGCGGCGGGCTCGGCCTGCAACCCGCCGGGCTGCAGCGGGACGTGCTGGGTGATCGCCTGGCCCTCCACGCTGCTGGCCTGGGTCAGGCTGGCGTTGCCACACTGGTCCACGGCCTCGACGTCGTACCAGTACGACCGGCAGGCCACGACGTTCGTATCGTTGTAATCCTCCGCTCCAGGCGGCAACGCGTCCGGCTCCATGTAGGTGAACGCCGGGTTGGCGATGGGTCCGGCCGCGACCGAACGGTAGAGTCGATAGCCCTTGAGGTCGCGGATCTTCGGAGACGCCGGGTCGCAGGCCACCGCCTCGACGTTGGTGGTCACCGGCGGCCAGAACACATGGATCAAGTCGTTCTCCGCCGAGCCACCGATGTTGCCGCCGCCCGTGGTCATCAGCAGGCTGGGCGCCTCCGGGGTGGTGGTATCCCCCACGATCGTCTCACCTGCCAGGTTGGACATCGGGCTCAGGTTGCCGGACTGGTCCTCGGCGCGCACGCGAAAATAGGAGCCGCTGCCCTCGGCCATGCCGTCCATGTAGACCTCGTTGGTCTTCGCGGTCTTCGGGCTGCCCAGCGCCGCGGGCGTGGGCCCGCGCAGCGCCACCCACTGACTCACCAGGTCGGTGGGAGGCGGGGCATCCCAGGTCAGCAGCACGCCCTGGCACTGCCCCGGACAGGCCGCCAGGTTCAGCGGTGCATCCGGCGGAAGGATATCGAGGTCCGGCCGGCCCTCGTATCCCAGGTTGCGCGGTGAGATGTCCTGGGCCAGCGTGAACTTGCGGTGCTTCTGCGTGATGGGGTAGGGATCGTCGGGATCGGTATATTTCATGTCCGGATCCGCAGTCATCCCCACGATGGACAGTTCCACGCGCCGTATGATGCCGCGCAGATCGACGCTGGCGCCGAATTCCAGGCCGCCGATATCATCGGATGCATCGCCGAACGTGGCCGGGCTCAACAGCGTGCCGCCGCTGTCGAAGTAGCGCAGCTGCAGCGAGTAGATGTTGTCCGCCACCGGGGTGCGGGTCACCACAGTGCTGTTGGGGTTCACCGTGATGCGGTAGAGGGTGTAGGGAGGGTCGTCCTGCACCAGGGCGAGGTTCGAGATGGTCACCGTCTCGGTGGTCCCATCGCGCGGCACGCCCTGCACGTCGGCCACGAACGTCAGATCCTGGCCGCCGGTGCCGTCCGGCTTCGCCAGGGCGTAGGTGACGATCTCATCGTTCCCCGTGGACACCACGTTCTCCGAACCGCCGGCCAGGGCCACCTCCGGCGCGATGCTGGCCGTGGGGTCGTCCAGGTCGAAGTCGCCGCGGAACGTGATGGCCGTGTCCCAGGCTCCCTCGAACTGCTCGTCCGGACGGTCGCTGTTCCCATCGGGGTTGTAGTTGAAGCCCGCCATGCGGGCGTCGGTGACCAGCCTCTCGAACGCCAGACGGGTGTTCTGCTGCACGTCGGCCGCGTTGTCACCACGCTTGTACGACTGCGACAAGGCGGTGTAGAGGATCAGGGCCACGGCGGCGGCTATGACGAATACGGTCATGGCGACCAGCACCTCGGCCAGGGTCATGCCCCGGGCCAGGCGGCTGCGGCGACGGTAGCGCGCGTTGAAGTTCGGCTTCATGGTGTCCTCCTGCAGTCCTGCGGCATGGCTACCACAGCACGGTCTCCTGCACGACAGACCGTTCGCTGGTGCCCTCCATCCAGAGGATCTCCACACGCACGCGGATCCCATCGGAGGAGGCGAAAGTGGACGGGGTGACGCTTCCGCCCAGAGGGGTGATGGTGATCTCGGCATGGCCCAGGTAGAGCTCCTGGTCCACCCACGGCTGCCATTCGCTCAGGGCGAAGGCGTCGGTGCGACTGTCCACGGTGCACCCCGTGACGGCGTCGCAGCTTCCTCCGCCGCAACAGCTGGGCATGCTCTCCGGCATGGTCAGGTAGCCCTGGGTGCGCAGACCCTCGGTGATGTCGGAGGCCACGGCCAGGGCCTGGGTCATGTCCCGGCCCCCCTTGACGCGCTGGCCGCCGAGGACGAACAGCGACGCCACGGAGATCAACACGCCGGCCATGATCCCCAGAGCGATGAGCACCTCCACCATGCTCATCCCGGCCTCGAGCCTGCGGGCCTTCACGCGACGGCTTCCGGCAATCCGCTCTTGCATGATCATGAGTCCACCCGCTCCCTGGTCGATTTGATTCTCCCCGTCGGCGCCATCTCCAGCGTGTAGCGATCCAGGGTGCTTCCCTGGATCAGCGCCTCCACCTCGACGTACTGCGTGTTGGGGGTGGTTCCCACATACGTGGTCGGGTTGGTGCAGGCGCCACTGCTGTCGAATTGGAAAGCCAGAGATGCCTGGATGGTGACACCGTCCGGCAGCTCTCCCGACTGCACCTCCACCATGGTGGCGACGTTGATTAGCACCCATGTGTTTACCGGATCGCCCTGAAGCACCCACACGTGGCCGTCTCGGCTGGTCACGGCCAGCTGGCGGCCCAGGTTCAGCGCCCCCACCATCGCGTTCACCTCCGTCTGGCCGCGTAGCACCTTCAGGTAGGCGTTGAAGTTGGGCACGGTGACGATGGCGATGATGCCCATGATCGCCATGACGATGAGGATCTCCTGCAGGCTGATGCCGGCTTCGGAATGTCGGTTTCTTGTTCTCATGGGCTCTCGCCTCCTCGGTTCTGGGGGTCTCTACAAGCAAGGCCGGTACCACCTCTTTCCGGCCCAGAGGAGATGACGCAAGCAACTCATTTCAAGCTACTTACAAGGACAGAGGGTGGCGGATCCGGGCACCGGGGGATTCCTGTACACCCCGAATTCCGGGCCCGGTCGGGTCCAAAGGTTCCACCGATGGAAAGGGCCTGCGGAGCGGGGTGAACCACTTCCCGGGCAGGCTCTCAGCTCCGCCCCGGACTCGCCTGCTCCGCCCCCCGGGAGCCACGGATCTCCTGCAGTCTGGTGGGCAGCGTGATGGTGAAGCGGGCGCCGCCCCACGGGCCTCGGTCCGCGGTGATCTCACCGTCGTGGTAGACCACGGTCTTGCGCACCATGGAGAGCCCCAGCCCCGTGCCGTCGCGCTTGGTGGTGTAGAACGGCCGGAACAGGTCCTCCACGTCGGCCCCCTGCGGCAGCCCCGGCCCATCGTCATGCACCTCCAGGATGACCTCGCTCCCCGGCGCAGGGGCGCGCCCTGCCAGCGCCACGCGCCCGTCCGGACCGGCAGCCTCGAGGGCGTTGCGCACCAGGTTGCCGATGGCCTGGCGCAGCAGCACCTCGTCCCCCTCCACCTCGCCGAACTCACCGCTCACCTGCACCGACGCACCGTCCCGGCCGGCATCGCGTTGCAGATCCGCCACCACCTCACGCACCAGCTTGCCAAGCTGCAGGCGTTCCAGGTTCAGCGACAGCGGCCGGGCGAACTGCAGGTAGTCCGCCAGCACCGTCTGTATGGACTCCACCTCCACCCCGATGGCAGCGGCGTGCTCCTTGGCCTCCTCGGCGGGAGAGCGTGCCGCGAGACGGGCATAGCCGAGAATGGTGGCCAGAGCGTTGCGCACCTCGTGGGCGATGCCGGCGGACTGGTGTCCCACCTCGGCCAGGTTCTCTCGCAGCCGCACTCTCTCCTCCACCTGGCGGATCTCCGTCAAGTCGGAGAAGATGCACAGGACACCGGCGGCGGCCATGCCGTCGGGCTCCAGAGACGACACGCTGGCGCCCAGATGACCGGTCCCTCCCTTGCCGTCGCGCACGCGCACCAGGACGCGGCTGCGGCCTTTCTGGTCCTGCATGCACCCGTCCATGAGGCGCACCATCTCCTCGGACCGGCCCACCACCTGCCGGTAATGCACCCCCAGGGAGTCCTGCAGCGAGACGCCCAGGATGCGCCGGCCGGCCGCATTGATGGCGGTCACCGCACCGCCGGCGTCTGCCGCCACCACACCGCTGAGGAGGTTGTCCACCAGCGGCCCTTGCAGGGATTCCCCCTCGGGCCGCCGGTCTCGCAGGGCGACGATCTCGCGCTCCTGACGCTGCAAGGTGTCCACGACACCCTGGAATGCATCCACCAGTCCGCCGGGCGCCTGCACAGCCTCTTCCTCGGTGGTGCCGCGGGGAAGCGCCACGCCGGCGGTGCGTACCAGCAGGCGGTAGGGCTGCAGCATCCAGCGGATGAAGGCGAAGGTCAGCAGCACGACGGCCGCCGCACCCACGGCCTGCACCACAGCAAACACCCGCATGCGGCGGGTCAGGCTGATCAGATCCCCCGGACGAAGCTTCACCTTGAGGATCCCCCGCACACCGCCGGTGGCCGGATCCAGGAACGGATGGAACACCACCAGTCGGCCCGGCCCACGCCACGGCACCTCCAGCAAGATCGCCTGACGGGCTGCCGCGAAGCCCCTCCACTCGCCCTCCGAGAGGGACGCCATGTCCGCATCGGGACGGCCCCTGGACGCGCTGCTGCTCGAGGCCTCCACCACGCCGCCGGGCCGCAGCAGTGCCACCTCGGTGAGTCGATGGCTGCGCGCCAGGCGGGCCAGATGGGCTGCCACGTTGCTGCCCCACGCGGCTCCGTCCTGCGGGCGCGGGATCTCCGTTGCCAGCTGCCGTGCGGTGACGGAGGCCTGCTGGCGCGCGGCCCGGGCCACGTTGTCCCGTGCGTCGAACAGCAGTGAGAAGTTGAGTGCCCCCTGCATGACCAGGAAGAACACCACCAGGAACAGGAACAGCCTTACCTGGTTGGCGTAGCCCCGGATGGTCCAGCGAGCCACGACCTCACCACTCCATGCCGAGGTAGCCGCCGAGCCACCGGCGGCCGCCGAACAGATCCCACAGCGCCGCCACGCCGAGGAAGGTGCCGAACGGCAGCGGCACCTTGAGATCCTTGCGCTGCGCCAGCGCCCACGGTACGCCCACCAGCGTGCCGAGGATGGACCCCACGCCGATGCTGAACAACACCCCGCGCCAGCCCAGGAAACTGCCCACCATGGCCAGCATCTTGAAGTCGCCCATGCCGATCCCCTCGCGCCCACGCAGCGCGCGGTAGGCCCCCCCCAGCGCCCAGGGGATGCCGTAGCCCGCCGCGGCTCCCACCAATGCGGCGCCAGGGACGACGACCGGGCTGACGAAGCTCGCGGCCAGTCCCACCGCCGTGCCGGGCAGCGTGATGGCGTTGGGGAGCAGGTGATGCTCGAGGTCGATGAGGATCAACGCCAGCGTTGCCGACGAGAACGCGGCCAACAGCAGGGTGGAGAGATGGGGGCCCTGGACCAGGACCAGGCCGCCGTACAGCGCCCCGTTGGCTGCCTCCACCAGCGGGTAGCGCGGCGAGATGGTGCTCGAACAACGCCGGCATCGCCCCCCGAGCCAGAGATACGACAACAGCGGGATGTTGTCGTGCCACGCCAGCCGGCCCCGGCAGCGGGGGCAGGCGGACGGCGGATGCACCACCGAGAGCCCCAGAGGCAGCCTGTGGATACACACGTTGAGGAACGAACCCACCACCAGGCCGAACAGGATCGCTGTGCCCACCACGGCGGACAGGGGCAATTCCTCGAGGCTCACGACCCGGCTCCCCTGCGCAGCGCCAGTGCTCGTTGCGACACGGACCGGACCTCTCCGGTCCTCGCATCGTAGGCGTAGGGCTTGCCGTCCGGATCCACCGGCACGTGCTGTAGCAAGCGCTCGCTCACCAGGACACGCAGGTCCGACGGATACGAACCGGTGCGCCCCCGGAACACCTCCACGGCATCCTGCAGCACCTCCACGTGATAGTCGATGGTCAGATCATGCACATGCTTCTGCGCCACCGAGCGCACGTAGTCGGAATCGGCAGTCGCGAGGATCTCCAGCCAGAGGTCCAGGGACGTGCGCCGGTCGCCCATCCGTTCGAACATGGCGGCGCGGAAGCGGCGCACCGCCGGATGGGCACCGGGTCGCTCCATCGAGGTCTGGAAGTAATCGGCCGCACGGTGGTAGTCCTGCAGCGAGTCAAAGGCGATGAAGCCCGCCTCGAACGCCAGCATCCAGTCGTCCGGGTTCTTGCGGATGCCCTTGTCCAGCAGATGGAGCGCGTCCTCGGGACGCCGGGCCTCCAGCGCCAGGATCAGCGAGCCCAGCAGGTAGGCATCACGGAACCTCGGATCCAGTTCGGTCACCACGCGATCGTAGATCTGCATGAGCTTGTCGTAGCGCTCGCCGCCATGATAGTAGCCGTAGAACTGGATGGACCACAGGTAGATGAGATCGGCGAACGTCTCGCTGTGCCCCAGGCTCCAGGCTTTCAACAGGTTGCCCGACGGCAGGTAGAGCAGATGATCGCCGGCGGGCCGGCCGGCATCGAGCCGGTCCAGGCGAACGTGGGCGCCGAAGGCCGACAGGATCGAAGCAGCCACCAGAACGGCCAGCAGGGCCTTGCGCGTCGTGGATCTCAGAGGAAGTCCCTCCTCTGGAAGACGGTGCACGCCGCCAGCAGCACCAACGCCGTGTAGGACAGACCGTAGATCAGGGCGAACGAGAACCTCTCGGGCGAGAGCGCCACGCCGTGCACCAGATCGCCGCGGACGTTCAGCTTCTCCAGATCAGGGAGGGCGATGTAGAAGAAACGGATCACGCCGCGCGCGACGGCGCTCGTGGCAAGATCCTCCAGCAGCTTCAGGCTCCAGGTCAGATGCCCGACGATCCAGAGCGTGCCTGTGAACAGCCCGCTCAGAATGGGCGTCGAGAACGACGAGAAGAAAACGGCGATGGCCGTGACCAGCAACAGCTCGACATAGGTCAGCACCAGGGCCATCCACATCCCCTCGCTGGAGAATCCGTGCAACGCCAGCAACGTGTAGAACGCCCCCGACATCACCGCGAGGTTGACGCCCAGGGTCATGCACAGCCCCAGGTACTTGCCGGTAAGGAACTCTGCACGCCGGATGGGTTTCGAGAGCAGTGTGTACACCGTGCGCTTCTCGATCTCCTTATAGACCAGCCCGATGCCGATGAACAGTGCCGCAGCAGTGCCGAACAGGCTGATCATCGACAGCGAGAAATCCTTGATGATCTTCTCCTCGCTGCCCACGGTGAGCAGGCTCAACAGCGTGGAGGCCCCGATGAGCAACACGGCGAACGCCAGGATCAGGTAGAGCACGCGGTCGCGTACAGCCTCGCGGAACGTGTTCAGGGCGATGGCCAGCATCTTCATTGCTTGCCCCCGGCCGCCGCTGCCGAACGGGGCGCCTCGGGACGCGTGCCCCTCACCTGGCGCAGGAAGACCTGCTCCAGCGTCTCCCGCTGCGGCACCAGCGATACGAGGCGTGCGCCGCTGCGTGCTACCTCCGCCAGCAACCGTTGCAGGTCCTCCTCCGAGGTGACACGGCGCAGGATCTCGTCGCCGTGGCGGGACAGCACTTCGCCGGGCCAGCCCGGCTTGTCCCCGGACACCGTGACCTCCCACGCCTGGATATGCTCTCCCACGAGTTCCTTCAAACTTCCCATCCGGCGCAGCTTGCCCTGGACCAGGATGGCGACGCGGTCGCAGATCATCTCGGCGTCCTGCAGGATATGGCTGCTGAAGAATACAGTGCATCCCCTGCCGCGTAGCTCCAGGAGAAGATCGCGGACGTCGCGCCGACCCAGAGGGTCCAGCCCCGACATGGGCTCGTCCAGGAGCACGAGATCGGGGTTGCCGATGAGCGCTTGCGCCAGGCCCAGACGCTGCACCATGCCCTTGGAGTACTTGCGCAGCGGCACGTCGGCCGCTGCACTGATGCCGCTGCGCTCAAGCAGCTCCGCCACCCTCTTGCGACGCTGCGCGGCGGACAGCTCGAAGAAGCGCGCGTAGAAGTTCAGGAATTCACGCCCGGTGAGATACTCGTAGAAGAACGGGTTCTCCGGCAGGTAACCCAACCGGGCCCGCACCCGATGGTCGCGCTGTGACCGGCCGAAGAGCCGGATCCTCCCCTTGTCCGGGGACACCAGGCCGAGCAGGAGCTTGAGAGTCGTGGTCTTCCCGGCGCCGTTGGGTCCGAGGAAGCCGAACACCTCACCCTGTTCCACCTGCAGGTCCAGATCCTGGACCACCGGACGCGAACGGAACGTCCAGTGAGAACGGAACGACTTGCACAGGCCTTCAACTTCCAGAACCGGCAAGGCTGCCCTCCCGAACCGCGCCCCATCGTTGTGCCGCGGTGTCTTTCCACAGCCGGAGGTAGAGTTCCTCCTGGCATCGGACCATGTGCTCGATCTCGAACTCCTCCCGCCGCTCCAGCCCCGCGCCTCCCAGCTTGCGGCGCAACGCGGGATCGGAGAGCAGTTCCACGGTGCGCGACGCCATGGTCTGCACGTCCCCGGGCGCCGCCAGGAAGCCGTTGACGCCGTCGCGCACCACATCCGTGGCACCATCCACACGGGTGACCACCACCGGAACGCCCGCGCTGAGCGCTTCCGGCAGAACGCGCGCCAATCCCTCCCAGCGCGATGTGTGCACCAGCACATCCAGGGACTTGAGCATGCGATCCACGTCGTTTCTCCAGCCGGACAGATGGAAGCGGCCGTCCAGCCCGGCGGCGGCCGCCGCCTGCTCCACCTGCAGGCGCAGGACGCCGTCCCCCACCAGCAGATAGTGGCAATCCGGATGCGTTTGCGACACCCGCCGGGCCACCTCGACGAAGTCCTGCGGGGCCTTTTGCGGCTTGAGGCAACCCACCATGCCCACCAGCGGCGCATCCACCGGGATGCCCCAGCGCGCCTGCAGCCCCTCGCGGTCCGGCAGCGCACCGCGATACCGGGCCAGGTCCACACCGGAGCGGATCAGGCTGGCGCGCTCCGGGGAGAACAGGCCCAGCGCCGCTCCTTGCTGCCGGTTGGCCTCGGACACCAGGATGAAGTGCGTGGTCCTGCGTGCCACCAGGCGCTCGGCGGCGATGAACAGAGCACGTTTCAGCGGCCATTGTTGTGGATGAAAGCCAAAGCCGTGCACGGTATGCACGATCACCGGCACCTTCGCCCGCCAGGCCGCCAAGCGTCCCAGGATTCCCGCCTTGGACGAGTGCGTATGCACGATATCCGGACGCATGGCCCGTAGCTCGCGGGTCAGGGCGCCCAGGGCGCGCGTGTCACGCCAGGGATCCATCGGGCGTACCAGGCTATCCACGAAGGTCACCGGAACGCCTGACGCCTCCGCCTCACCGTCCAGCTCGCCGCCACGGCCGCAAATCAGCGCGGGACGGAACGCGGCGCGATCCAGGTGCGCGACGGTGTACAGCGTATTGCGCTGGGCGCCTCCCGGCTCCAGGAGCGTGATGAGGTGGGCTACTCGTAGCGGTTCCATATCGTCTTCTTGCGATCTACATCAGTTCGCTGCGAGGCGCTCCGCCATCTCCATCCCGTGGCGGAGAGCGTCTTCCATGGAGGAGTACTCCCAGCCGCCGAAACGGCCCATGGAGTAGATGTGCTCCTTCTCCAACGCCTCGAAGATCGCCGGCAGGGCCACCCGCCGGTAGCGGTCATGAATGACGTAGGCCGGATCGATGACCAGCATCTTGCGCGACACGATGCGATCGTCGGTCCGCAGAATACCGGCCTTGCGTAATCCCTGCAGGCAGGAGTCATAGACGTCGCGCTCCTCCACGATGCCCCCGGACGGCGTGGATACCTCCACGTAGACCGACGAGCCACCCGCCGGAACCATCGAAGACGCGAAATTCCCCGGGAATCCCACCCGGTAGAAGGGGAATTCACTCTCCGGGAAATAGATCCAGTGCTTGTCCGAGAGGTCCGGACGATCCACTCCGAGGTTCAGGTTGATGACGGAGATGCTCTTCAGGCCGCCCCCCGACTGCTGCACACCGTCGGGAATCCCGTCGGCGATGCTCAGCAGGCGGTCCATCGGCATGGTGCTCACCAGCGACTCGTACTCCAGGGTGGTGCCGTCCTGGAAGGTAGCCCGGCGGCGGCGCACGTCGATCTTCGTCACGCGGCAACCGGTGCGGATCTCCCCTGCCTGGGCGGCCACGGCCGTGGGCAGCGCGGAGATGCCGCCCTCCTTGGGGTAGCGGAAGTTGGTGTTGTA
>CBDVAL010000112.1:0-11119 GCA_965371955.1 uncultured bacterium
GGTCGCTCTGGATCAGGCCAGCTTCTCCTTCTGGGAGGGAGTGGACCAGCTGGCGGACGAACTGGCGGCAACGAGACCCACGGAGCCCACCTCCTGCTTCTTTGTCTGCCTCAGCTGTATCAGCGCCATCTTCGCCTACATCGCCTCTGTGGGCGGCCTGGTCGTGGGCTGCGCCACGTTGACGCCGGTATGCATCCTGACGATCCTCGGCCATCAGGCAGCCAATCTCGCCTTGATAGCAGCCTGCGGAGCATGTGCGACCTGTATTGACGACTCCGAAGGTCGTGAGCAAGAATATGGTTCAGGCGGACTCACTCCGAACGTCCAGCAATAGGAGGTGACCGTGCGACTGATTCAGCTACTGGCCATCGCCTCGGCGGCCTGGGGAGTGATCAACTTGCTCCAGGTCCTCATCGGCAAGTGGGACCGCCCGGCATGGTGGCGCACGCTGTACGCCATCGCCACGATGTTCTTCGGCCTCGGCGCCCTGGTTGCAGTGGGTGTCAACGATGGGTGGTTCTCGTTCGCGGCGGGCTTCGGTCTCCTGAACCATCTGTCGGCGGCGCTGGTCTACACCGCCTGGTGCTTGCGGACAAGGGCGAGCAGCACAGATCCGTCGCTCTAGAACCCGTTTCATGACCTCCTCCTGGCGTCGGCCGGCTACGGCGAGGCGCCTCCCCGCTCATCAGGCATGGCCCCGCCTGCCGCGGGGTCGTCATTTGCTGCTAGAATCTCCTCATGGACTGGGACATCTTCTTCGCCATCAGCCAGACCCCCGTCGGGGGCGTGATCCCCGACGAGGCGGAGATGTACGAGAACTTCTTCGAGCAGGTGGAGGCTGCGGACCGGCTGGGATTCGGGGTGGCCTGGATCGCCGAGTCGCACCTGTCCAGCGAGGTCCAGAAGCGCAACAGCCACCCGGTGATTCCACACTGGGAAGGCGAGGTGGGGCTCAACGTCGACTTCCTGCAGCTCAGCCAGCACATCTTCCGCCGCACCCATCGCATCGAGACCGGGTCGGCGGTGATGAACATCCTGTGCAACGGCGGGCCCATCGCCGCCGCCGAGCGTGTGGCGGCGTTCGTGGCGCTGCACGGCCTGGACCCGGCGGAGCGCCGCCGCATCCATGTGGGCTTTGCCGCCGGTCGCTTTGATTTCATGAACCGGGCGTCCGGGATCGTGCCGCGCGATGCCGTGGAGGAGGCCGCCTGGTCCGCACTCAAGGGAAAGATCTTCGCCGAGGCCTCGGAGATCTTCCTGCGGCTCCTGCGCGGCGAGGTATTGCGCAGCGACCAGGTTCGCAGCACCTCGCTCTGCCGCGCCGACTTCCGTGGTGACGAGGACTGGAGCCGGGTCCTGGAGGCCGCCGGCCGCGCCGACGGGCCCCCGGAGGCGGTCACGCTGGAGATACCCCGGCGCTGGACCTTCGAGGACCTGAAGATCATCCCGCAGGACTGGCGGCGCGAGCTGCTGCAACTCGTCATCGGCTCGCACGATCCGGCGCTGCAGGAGGAGGTCAACCGGTATCTTCCTGTGCAGGTGTTCAACCTGTCCATCACGCGCCCCGAGATCGTCGAGGACACGCACAAGCGCCTGGCCGTGGCCTACCACACGGACGGTGGCATCTGGCGGCGCAGCTACATGCCGCGCACCACGTTCGTGTTTCTCAACGAGCAGCCTGGACTCTCCCCGGCGGAGCGCCGTGCGGCGGCTCGGGAAGAGTCCAAGGAGGCCCTGAGCGCCTACTGGACCGCCCTCGAGGGCACGCTGGATCCGAAGAAGGTTGAGAACGCCGCCGAGAACGCCCTGGTGGGCAACACCGAGGACGTGGCCGAACAGATCCTGGAGCGCTTTCACCCGGAAGACCGGCTGATGCTGTGGTTCGACTTCTTCAACCATGACTGCGACCGCGTGATCTCCAACATGGAGAACTTCATGGGCAAGGTGCGCCCGCTGGTGCAGAAGAGGCTGCAGGAATGAAGCGGCACTCCGCCGTCGAGGACGGCCGCCCCGGCAGCGGCGTCTACCCCACGAGTTCTCTGGGAGAGGACATCCCCGGCATCGCCACCGGACGCGACGTGGAGTGGGAGCCGCTGGTGGACTACCGGCGCAACGGTGTGAGCGAGACCACGGTGCACGGCGCCGTGGCGTGGTCCTCCGGCGGCAAGGTAGTGCACTCGTTCGGCGGCAACGTGCTGTGCTATGGGCGCAGCATGATGAAGCCGCTGACCATGAAGGTGTTTGCCGATATCCTGGCCGACGAGCTGAACTGGACGCAGAAGGCCATCACCGTCTCCAGCCACAACGGCGACACCGAGCACGTGGCGGCGGCACAATCCATCCTCTCCGAATCGGAATGGGGGCTGATGCAGACCCCGCTGGACGTCCCGCTGGTGCAGTTCGGCCGGCAGGTACGGCGGCCGCGGCGTTGGTTCCACTGCTGCTCCGGCGAACACGCCGGGATCCTGCGCGGCTGCCGCCTCAAGGGCTGGAACCGCGCCGGCTACACACTGCCGCACCACGAGTTCTACCAGGCGTACCTGGACGTCCTGCGCGGCTTCCTGGGCGCGGACTGGCAGCCCCTGCGCACATCGCGCGACGGTTGCGCCCTGCCCACTTCGTCGAACACCGTCTCCGAGCTGGCCACGCTCTACGCCGGACTGGCGGCGACGAAGGACGACGACTGGATCTGGGAGGCCATGATGCGCCATCCGGATCTCATCGGCGGCTTCAACCGCCTGGACAGCACCATCCTCAAGGCGTGCCATGGCAAGGTGCTGGCCAAGGAGGGCGCCGACGGGCTGCTGGGCCTGGCCATCCTGCACGACGACTACCCCCGGGGACTGGGCGTGGTCATCAAGATCGCCCACGGCTGGAACGCGCAGGCCACGTGGTACGTGGCGCGCTCGGTGCTGGGCGTTCTGGGCTTCGAGGTGCGGAATCCGTATCCGTTGCACCGCCAGAAGGCGTTCATCGTGCCCGGCGTGGTGCCGCCCGCCTACCAGGAGAGGCTGGGCCGGATCCCCACCTGGGACGAATGGGACCCGGATTCGGACCGCTGGTACTACGACTGGGAGCCCTATACCGGCGGTGAGCGAGGAGTCGAATGAGCGTCCGGCTGGCCCACTGGATTGCCGGAGCGGCGGTCGACGCGGCCGACGGTCGCACCTTCAAGGATGTGAACCCGGCCACCGGCGAGGTCATTGCACAGGTGGCTCGCGGTGGTGCGGACGACGTGGATGCCGCGGTGCGAGCGGCCCGCGGCGCCATGGAGGGTCCCTGGGGAGGGACGGGCGCAGGCGAGCGTGCCGACGTTCTCGAGGCGGCGGCCGCTGTCATGGAGCGCCGCCTGGACGAGCTGGCGGAGATGGAGTCGCGCGACAACGGCAAACCCCTCACTCTGGCGCGCAAGGTCGACATCCCGCGGGCGGTGGCCAACCTGCGATTCTTCGCCGGCGCCGTGCGGCACGACGAGACCGGCTTCCATCTCATGCCCGGCGCGTTCAACTACACGCTGCGCAAGCCGGTGGGCGTGGTGGGGCTGATCACGCCGTGGAACCTGCCGCTCTACCTGCTTACCTGGAAGGTGGCGCCGGCCCTTGCCATGGGCAACGCCGTGGTGGCCAAGCCCAGCGAGCTGACGCCCATGACGGCCTCGGCGCTGGCGGCAATCCTCAGCGAAGCCGGGCTACCGGACGGCGCGTTCAACCTGGTCCATGGCCTGGGCGCCGAGGCCGGACAGGCGCTGGTGGAGCACCCGGACGTGCGCGGTATCTCGTTCACCGGCGGCACGAAGACCGGTGCGACGGTGGCCGCCACCGCCGCGCCGCACTTCAAGAAGGTCAGTCTGGAGCTGGGCGGCAAGAACCCCAGCGTGGTGTTCGCCGACTGCGACCTGGACAAGGCGGTGGCCGGCAGTTGCCGCGCCGGGATGACCAACCAGGGTCAGGTCTGCCTGTCCGGCTCGCGTATCCTGGTGGAGCGGCCGGTGTACGACCGCTTCCTGGGGGCACTGGTGCAGCGCGTCGAGTCCATGAAGGTCGGCGACCCATCGAAGCCCGAGACCGAGATGGGCTCGCTCATCTCCCGGGAACATCGCCACAAGGTGGAGAGCTACGTTGCGCTGGCCCGCCAGGAGGGAGGTACCATCTTATGTGGCGGCAAGCGCCCGGAACTCCCCTCCCCCTTCGACCAGGGAGCGTTCCTGGAGCCCACGGTCATCGGCGATCTGCCCCACGACAGCCGCACGGCCACCGAGGAGATCTTCGGACCGGTGGTGACGGTGCATCCCTTCGACTCGGAGGACGAGGCGGTGAAGATGGCCAACTCCGTGCGCTACGGCCTGTCAGCGTCGGTGTGGACCCGCGACCTCGACCGGGCGCATCGCATGGGGCGGCGGCTGGAGACCGGCATGGTGTGGGTGAACACCTGGCTGCTGCGCGACCTGCGCGTGCCGTTCGGCGGCGTGAAGAACAGCGGCGTGGGCCGCGAGGGTGGCCGCTGGTCCATGGAGTTCTTCAGCGAGGCCACCAACATCTGCGTGGCCGTGGAGGAACAGGCATGAGCAAGGATGGCTCCATCGTGGCGGGGATCCTGGCGCCCCACCCGCCGCACCTGGTGTACGCCGAGAACCCTCCGCAGAACGAACCCAGGGCCGAGTGCGGCTGGGAGACGCTGCGCTGGGCGTACGAGCGCATGCGCGGCGACCTGGAGCAGCGCGACTTCGACGTCCTGGTGGTGCTCTCCCCCCACTGGCAGACTTACATCGGCAATCATTTCCTGGGCGTGCCGCACTTCAAGTCGCTGTCGGTGGATCCCATCTTCCCCAACCTGTTCCGCTTCCACTACGACCTGAAGGTGGACGTGGAGCTGGCGGAGGCCATTCATGATGAGGCGAAGGCAGCCGGCCTGATCACCCGGATGATGCGCAACCCCGACTTCCGGGTGGACTACGGCACCATCGTCTCGTGCCACATGACCCGGCCGGACTGGGACATTCCCATCGTGTCCATCTCCTCCTGCCGCTCACACGCCTACTACAGCGTCGAGGTGATGCAGGAGCAAGCGTTGGAGCTGGGACGCGCCACGCGCACGGCCATCGAGAAGAGCGGGCGGCGGGCGCTGCTGCTGGCCAGTAACTCCCTCTCACATCGTCACTTCACCGACGAGCCGGAGGTGCCGGAGGACATGACGCACGAGCACATCTACCACCACGGACAGTATCTGTGGGACATGCGCATGATCGACCTCATGCGCACCGGACGCACCCGGGAGATGATCGACCTGATGCCGGAGTTCATCGACCAATCGGTCTCCGAGGCGGACTCGGGCTCCCTGACCTGGATGATGGGCGCCATGGGCTTCCCGGCGTACCCGGGCGAGATCTACGGCTACGGTACGATCATCGGCACCGGCAACACCGTGGTGGGCTGGTATCCGGATCGGGCGGCATCATGAGTGGGGGCGCCGTCAAGGGTTTCATCGTCCCGGGACTCCCCCACCCGCTGCTGGCGGCCGACAGGAACGAGGGCTGGATGCGCATCCGCAAGGCTTTCGAGGCGGCCCGGGAGGAAGTGCTGGCGTGCAAGCCCGACCTCCTGATGATCTATAGCACCATGTGGCCCAGCATTATCGGCCACCAGATCCAGGCGCATCCCGAGCCGGAGTGGACCCATGTGGATGAACTGTTCCATGAGCTGGGCTCCATCCCGTACAAGTTCCGCATGGATCCGGAGTTCGCACAAGGCTATTGCCAGGCGGCCAGGAAGCGTAGCCTGCACGCACGCACCGTCGCCTACCACGGCTTCCCCATCGACACGGGCTCGGTGGTGGCCCTCAAGCTGCTCAACCCGGACAACGCCGTACCTGCCTGCATCGTCTCCAGCAACATCTACTCCGACCGCGCCGAGACCGTGGTCCTGGGCAAGGCCGCCGCCGATGCCTTGCGCCGGCAGAACAAGCGCGCCGTGGCCATCGCGGTGACGTCGCTGTCCAACCGCCTGTTCACGGACTTCATCGAGCCCTCGGAGGACCGTATCCATTCCCTCAAGGACGAGGAGTGGAATCGCAAGGTGCTGGAGTTCCTGGGCGCCGGGCGGCTCGAGGACGTGGCCCAGCTCTCCCGGGAGATCCACAAGCAGATCCGCGTCAAGAAGGTGGTGAACTTCAAGCCGTTCTGGTGGCTGGCGGCGGTGATGGGCCAGCACAACGACTACCAGGGCAAGGTCTACGATTACGCCCCCATCCACGGTGCCGGCGCGGCAGTCGTCTCGCTGACGCCGTCGGCCGGAGGAGTGGGTGACAAGGAGTTCGACGAGGAGGACGTGGAGGGCTACGGCGGCGACCGCAGCGTGCTGGAGCATGGCGCGTCCCAGGGTGCCACCGTCTCCATGGATTCCGCCGGCGCGGTACGCGTCCCTGCCGCCCCGAAGCCGGTGGGCGCCTACCCGCACGCCCGCAAGGTGGGCGATCTCCTGTTCGTCTCCGGCGTCGGGCCACGCAATCCCGCCGACGATTCCATCCCCGGCGGCCCGGTGCAAAACGGGGACGGCGCCGCACAGGACTACGACATCGAGGCGCAGACCCGGGCCGTCATCGGCAACCTCAAGACCGTCCTGGAAGCCGCCGGATCCTCGCTGGACCGTGTGCTGGACGTCACGGTGTTCCTCATCGACATGGACAGGGATTTCCGCGGCTTCAACCGGGTCTACGGCGAGCACTTCAAGGACGTCGGCGCCACCCGCACCACCCTGGCCATCCGCGCCCTTCCCACGCCCATCGCGGTGGAGTTCAAGGTCATCGCCGCTGCGGGCGACTGATGGCGCGACTCATCGACATCTCGCCGGCGGTCACGGAGGACATTGCCGTCTGGCCCGGGGACATTCCCTACCGGCGCGACACCAGCCTGCGCATCGAAGCCGGGGATCACCTGGAGCTGAGTTCCATCCGGACCACCCTGCACCTGGGCGCGCACGCCGACGCGCCATCGCACTACGTCAAGGGAGGTGAGGGCATCGGCGAACGCTCTCTGGACTACTACTACGGCCCCTGCCAGGTGCTGCAGGTGGCAACGGATCCGGGTCGGCGGATCCTGCCCGGCGACCTGTCGGGAACCATCCAGGCACCGCGGCTTCTGCTCAAGACGGGCTCCTACCCGGACCCTGGTCAATTCCAGGAGGGCTTCACCTGCCTGTCCCCTGAGCTGGTGCACCATGCACACGACGCCGGCGTGATCCTCATCGGCATCGACACGCCGTCCGTGGACCCGTTCTCCGACAACGCGCTGGAGAGCCATCAGGCGCTGGCGCGCCATGACATGGCCAACCTGGAGGGCCTGGTGCTGGACGCCGTGGAGCCGGGGCACTACACCCTGATCGCCCTGCCGCTACGTATCCCGGATGCCGACGCATCGCCGGTCAGGGCGGTCCTGCTCGCCTAGAGCTTGCGTCCAGATCCCAGGCCATGAACTTTATGACAAGAGAACCGGTCGAGCAGTGCTGTTCATGTCGGGATGGCACGAATCGGCATCCATGTAATATTCTGACGGCGAGATGCGAGAAGAAACACCATACCCGCCGTCCTGGGTGGCCACCCGGATCGAGTCGTACGTGTCCGTGGATGATAACGATGGACTGCGCGCGGGGGCACCCGTCCAGCGCAGTGGGATGATCCTGTTCGGAACGTGTCTTCACGGTGCCGTGGAGTTCACACAAGCCCACCTTCGGGGGGAGGTCTCTCGTTCCTACGGCCGGATCCGGGAGTCCATGGCTCGTACGGACGCCCGGTATCCTGTGCGGATCTGGGGTTTTCTGCCGCGGATCCACGAGGTGCTCGACGGAGGACTGAGTCGCTACCTGGCGTTCAACTCCGGAAGGCACGACGCCTACTGCGAGTGGTTCGGTGGAGCCGGAGAGTTCGCCCACCATGTTCCGGCGTCCACAGCCGTGGGCCATCCGGGCGAGGACCTCTTCCTCTACTGCCTCGCGGCCACCAGGCCGGGCCATCCCACGGAGAATCCGCGACAACGGCCGGCTTTTCGCTACTCGACGAAGTACGGGCCTCGTCCCCCCTGTTTCACTCGCGCGACGGTGGCACCCGGCGAGGGGACCGTCCTGGTGAGCGGAACCGCGAGCGTCCGCGGGGAGGACTCGGTCCATGTTCTCTCGCTGGAAGGTCAGCTCGAGGAAACGTTCGTCAACCTTATCGCCGTCGTGAGGCGTGCATGCGAGAGCTCCGGCCTCCTGGTGTCCACCGTCGATCCCGCCTCACTGTTCACGGAACTCAGGGCCTACTACCTGCGGGACGGGGATGCGGATCGCATCCGCTCCGCAGTGACCGCACGATTCGAGAACGTCCGCCATGTGGAGATGATGCAGGCGGAAATGTGTCGGGAGGAGCTGCTCGTGGAGATCGAGGGGGTCGCACGCCTGGATGGCCTGGCGACTTCCCGCCGGGCCACCCTTTCCGACCACCTGCCGGACTGAAGGTGACCTCCAGCGCGCCGGAACACAGGAAGGCAATCCCATGGCAAGCCGCGTCCTGCTGATCAGCGCCAACACATGTGTCGACCCGTACCCCGTGTTTCCCTTGGGCCTGGCCCATGTGGATGCGGCGCTCCGGCGTGCCGGCCGCGAGACGGAGTGGTTTGATTGCATGTTCGAGGAGGGATCCGTGGCCGACAGGGTCACCTCCTTCCGGCCGGACGCCATCGGCATCTCGCTGCGCAATATCGATGACGTGATCATCAAGAGGCGGGAGACCTTCTACGGCCGGCTGTTCTCGCTGTGCAACGAGATCCGCCGCGTCAGCCGCTGCCCCATCATCCTGGGCGGCAGCGGCTACTCCATCTTCCCCGAGCGGCTGCTGACCCTGTCCGGGGCGGACTTCGGCATCCATGGCGAGGGCGAGAATAGCCTGGTGGCCCTGCTGGAGGCGATACAGCACGGCGCCTCCCATGCCGCCATCCCGGGACTGGTGTTCCGCAAGGACGGCGCCGTCGTGATCAACCCGAAGCAGGGCGCCGATCTGACGCGCGACGTGGCGCCCGCCCATCGTCCCCGCCGCATCGTGGACTACTACCAGCAGAACAGCCAGATGCTAAACGTACAAACCCAGCGCGGCTGTCCGCAGGAGTGCTGCTACTGCACGTACCCGGTCATCGAGGGGCGATGCTATCGCCGGCGCCCGGCCGAGGCGGTGATCGAGGAGCTACTGGAACTGCAGAGCTGCGGGGCGACCTACTTTCTCGTGGTGGATTCCCTGTTCAACTCGTCGGCGGAGCACGTCACGGCCCTGTGCGAGGGCATGATCCGCCGGGGAGTCGAGATGCGCTGGGGGTGTTTCATCCGTCCGAGCGGTCTGACGGCGGAGCTGATGCGGCTCATGGCGCGTGCAGGGCTGGCGCACATCGAGTTCGGCTCCGACAGCTTTTGCGATGAGGTGCTGCAGGCCTACGGCAAGAGGTTCTGCTTCGACGACATTCTACGGGCCAACCGGTTGGCAGCGCAGGAGGGCATCGACTGCTGCCACTTCCTCATCTGCGGCGGCCCGGGCGAGACCGAGGAGACCCTCAGGCGGAGCTTCACCAACTCCCGGCTCCTGGGCCGCGCGATCGTCCTGGCGCTGGTGGGCATGCGCGTGTACCCCGGCACGGCGTTGTTCGAACGGATGAGACGGGAGGGCCGGCTGCCGGAGAATGCCGATCTGTTGCGCCCGTACTACTACCTCTCGCCGGGGCTGCAGGAGGCCGGGATCTTCCGGCACCTGCAGCGCTTCGCCCGCCAGTCGCCCCACTGGATCGTGGGCGACCCGCCACCCCGCTATCTGGAGATGACCCGGCGCCTGCGAGAACGAGGCGTGGTAGGCCCGTTGTGGAGCTACCTTGCCCTGATGCAGAACCTCGCTCCGAGAGCGGCCACCGACTGAGGTTCCGTGCGGCGGACCGCTAGGTCAATTCACCACGCAGAACAGGCGAGCCCCCTTTTCTAGCTGGCTTCGATGCGCACGTCCACCATCAGGTCGTGGGCCACCGCCTCGATCTCGCGCGTCAGATCGTCCTGGGAGAAGCCGGCCGGCAATCGTAGCTTGGCGGTGGCCCGGAACAGCGCCTCACCGGACATGGGGGCCAGGGTGCGCTCCGTGCTCAGCTCCTCGATGTTCACGTGGCACCGGCTGAGAACCCTGGAGATGTCCCGGAGGATGCCGGGATGATCGCTGCCCACCAGCTCCAGAGAAGCCGGCGTGAAGCCCGGCTCGTCCCCGGGAGTGGCGCTGGGCTCGACGGAGACTCGCAGGCCCCGGGACGCCAGCTTCGCCAGCGCGTCGGCGAGCCGCTCACCCTCGCCCTCGGGCACCTCGACCCGGGCGATCCCGGCGAACTTTCCGGCCATGTGGGACATCCGGCTCTCGAGCCAGTTACCGTGGTGACTGGCCACGATGCGCGCCACAGCCTCCACGAGGCCCGGCTCGTCCTCTCCGATGAGGGTCAGCATCAAGGATGTGGTCATCATGCAGCTCCGTGCCTGCGAGGCAGGATGCGATTATAGCCGAGTCGCCCGATTTGGGGTGCGGGAAGACGATTTGGGGCGGCCCCGGAGGCGCGGCCGGCGGCGTTCCTCCGCGCTCTCGGGCGGGAGAGACCCGTGCAGCGCTGTCTCCCGGCCGGATGGGTCGAATCCGGCGTCCTGGCACTCAGCTTGCTTTCAATGAGGGCCGGGCGCCTGCGCCACCGGCGTGGACCTCGACCAAACGCGGCGCTCGTGCGTATACCAGTAGCAGCGAACTCTCGGCCCGCGAAGGGCCCCGCCTGGAGGTGAGAATGAGAACCTGGAAGGTATTGCTGATCGTTGGTGTGGTGGCTGCATTGGCCGGCCTGGTGCTGGCCAGTGATGATGGGTCCTCGAGCAGGGGCCGGGTACAGATCCTCCAACTGGATGGACACGGGGACCGCCACGAGCGATCCTGGGTGTTCGGCGAGGACCGGGGCTTCCTGGGCGTGAACCTCGGGCGGGCTGAGGACGGCCGTGGAGCCCGTATCATCAGCGTGCTGGAGGACTCGGCGGCCGAGGAAGCCGGCCTGCGCGACGGCGATGTCATCACCGGCCTGAACGGCGAGGAGATC
>CBDVAL010000113.1:0-10607 GCA_965371955.1 uncultured bacterium
GACCTCCTGCTGCCCCGCTGCCAGCGCGTCCACGCGTGCCTGCAGCGCCTGGGCCGCGCTGGCAGGCAGACGACAGGTGCGCACCGCCTCCAGATCCGCCACCCACCCGCGTGCCCGGTATGCCAGCGCGCCGCTACGGACCTGCTCGGTGATGAGCAGATCCAGAAGCAGGAGGTTTCCCTGCACCCGCTCATGCACCGCCGCCGCCACCGCGGCCGGCTCCTGCAGGTCGGGGAAGTTGGCGCGCAGCACAGCTTCCGTCTGCTCGCGATCCAGACCCTCCAGGATCAGACGGGACTCCTCCTGCACATCGTCCAGCCATGCGCCACGCTCCCCCACCAGAAGCAGGAGAACCGGTAGCTTCGCCAGGCTGCCGGCCAGATGACGGATGCAGTCGTGGCTCACCTGATCGGCACGATGAACATCCTCCAGGATCCAGACCGCCTCGCTCCCCTCGCTGCTGCGCCGGTGCAGGGCGGCACCTGCCCAGCTGGAAAGGCGCTCGAACACCTCCTGACGGCGTGCAGAGAGATCCTCGGCGCGCTCCGCCACCGGCTGGAACCCGTCGAGCACCCGTCTCAGATCGCGCCGCAGACGGCGCTCCTCGTCACTCGCCGCGGCGGGATTGCCCTCCAGGCGCCGGATGATGCCGTCCACGGTTCCCTGCACATGGCCGCCACCTGCGCTGCAGGTGACCACCAGGCCGCCGGCCGCCTGCACCTGCTCGCGCAGGGCGCGCTGCAGCCGGCGCCCTCCCAGCCCGGGGTCGGCCACCAGGGCCACGAGCCGGCCCGTGCCGCTCTTGCCCGCGGCCGCCGCGTGATCCCGCAGCAGCGTGAGCTGCGATTCCCGTCCCACCAGCCCGGGGTCGAACTGGAAGTCACGGCGCAGGACGGCCGCGGCATCGGCCGCGTCGCGCCCCCCTGCCAGCAGCAGATCGCGCTGCACCTCCTCGGCGGTGCGGTAGCGCAGCGAGCGGTCGGTGGCCAGCAGCCGATGCACCACTTCGCCCAAACCCTCAGGAAGATCGGGTACACGGCCGGCCAGTGCGGGCACGGAGGCGCCGCGGGCCTGCACGCGCAGCAGCGGATCCTTGCCCTCCCACGGTTGTTCGCCGGCGAGGATCTCGTAGAACAGAACGCCCAGAGAGAACAGGTCGGTGGCGGCATCCAGCGCGCCGGAGGAGAGCTGCTCCGGCGCAAGATAGTCGAGCGTGCCGGTGATCCCGGGACCACGCAGCCTCGGCAGGTGCAGACCGAAATCCACCAGCACCACGTCGTCACCGGGATCCTCCTCGCCGGACACGGGAGCACGGTAGAGCACGTTGCTGGGCTTGAGGTCGCCGTGCACCACCCCCTGCGCGTGGAGGTAGCGCAGCGTGGAGAGCATGGCGAGGAACGCCGAGACGGCCGCCTGCATGCGCTCGGCAGGCAACGGTCCGCTGATCCCCTGGCGCAGTCCATCCCGGAGGTCCGGGCCGCGCAGGTACTCCATGGTGAAGAACGGCTCCTCGCCGGCCACCGAGACGTCGTGGACCTGCAGGATCCCGCGGTGGTGCAACTTGGTCAGCAGGAGGAACTCCTCCCGCAGGATCTCCAGCGCCTCGGGCGTCAGGTTCGCAGCCTTGAAGCGCTTCAGCGCCAGCTCGCGGTCCAGGAGCTCGTCACGAACGCGGAAGACCTCGGCGAACGCCCCTTCGCCCAGCCTCGACAGGATGCGGTAGCGCCCTGCCAGGCGTACGGCGCGAGGCCTAGCCACGCGGCCACCTCGAGGTGTACGAACATCCGGAACGGGGGACCATGCGAGGATCATACCATCAGGTTGACACCCTGGGTCATGACCACTACCATCCCGCCGCCCGGGAGCCTCCGGGAAGGAGAGCAGCGTGGCACACGGACTCTGGCCGTACGAGCAGGCGGAAAAGGCGCTGGCGCGCTCCGGCCAGGGGTCGCGACTGCTGTTCGAGACCGGCTATGGTCCGTCCGGGCTGCCGCACATCGGCACCTTCTGCGAGGTGGCGCGCACCACCTGGATCCGCCATGCGGTGGAGGAGCTGCGGCCCGGCCATCCCACCGAGCTGTACGCGTTTTCGGACGACATGGATGGCCTGCGCAAGGTGCCGCTGAACCTCACCGACGAGCAGCGCGCCGTCCTGGAGCCGGAGCTGGGCAGACCGCTGTGTGACATTCCGGACCCGTTCGGCTGCTGCGAGAGCTTTGCCGATCACAACAACGGTGAACTGCGCAAGATGCTCGACCGCTACGGCTTCGAGTACACCTTCAAGTCGTCACGTGAGCAGTACCGCAGCGGGGTGTTCAACGACGGCCTGCGCGGCATCCTGCAGCATGCCGACGCCGTGCGCGAGCTCATTCTGCCCACCCTGTCGCAGGAGAAGCGCGCAGACTGGTCGCCGTTCCTGCCTGTCTGCGAGTCCTGCGGACGGGTGTACTCCACGCTGGTGACGGCCTACCTGCCTGAGAAGGACGCCATCCGCTACAGCTGCCGGAAGGAGTTCGGCGGCAAGGACGGCTGCGGCGTGCAGGCGGAGACGCCGGTGCTGGACGGCAAGGTCAAGGTGGGCTGGAAGGTGGACTGGGCTTTGCGCTGGTTTGTCTTCGGCGTCAACTACGAGATGTACGGCAAGGACCTCATCGAGTCGGCAGAGCTGAGCCGCAAGATCACGCGCATCCTGGGCGGCAAGCCGCCGATGCACTTCGTCTACGAGATGTTCCTGGACGAGCACGGCTCGAAGATCTCCAAGTCCGTGGGCAAGGGGATCACCGTGGACCGCTGGCTGCGCTACGCCAGTCAGGAATCGCTGGCGCTGTTCCTGTTCCGCAATCCTCGCAAGGCCCGGCGGCTGTCGTGGGAGGTGATCCCGCGGTTGGTGGACGAGCATCTCGGGCTGCTGGACGCGTGGTACGCGGCGGAGTCGCCCGAGAAGCGGCCCGCGGAGCTGCGCTTCGTGGACCCGGGACTTCCCGCGGAACATCCATATCCCCACGGTGTGAGCTTCGCCATGCTGCTGAACCTGGTGGCCACCATCGGGACAGACGACGCAGAGCTGGTGATGCGCTACGTGCACGAATACCGTGGCGCGCAACCGGGTGGCGAGGTGTTCCTGCGTGAGACCGTGGAGCGTGCCATTCTCTACCACCGCGAGGTGCTGCTGCCGGCGGCCACCGCGCCGTCGTTCGATGACGACGAGCGCACCGTCCTTGCGGCGATCTCCGCGTTTCTTGCGGAGCCTCATGATGAGGACGAGATCCAGACAACGGCGTTCCAGACTGCGAGGGACCACGGCCTGGAGCCGAAGCGCGCCTTCCGGGCACTGTACCGCGCGCTCAGCGGCCAGGATCACGGACCGCGGTTCGGGCCGTTCGTCAAGCTGGTGGGGCAGGAGGCCGCCCGGAGCGCCCTGCAGCGCGCCGTCGATGCGGCCGACTGAGCGCTGCCTTCCCGCTGCGTCCTTCCTTCTCCCAGTCTTGTTCTGCGTTCTCGTCGCGTGTCGATGTGTGCCTGGACGGTGTCTCGGTACAGAAGGAGGGCGAGGAGGAGGGAAGCAAGGGGGGAAAGAAGGAGAGGGAGAACGGGACGGGTAACTACTTGCCAGCCCGGTCTCAGGAAGGAGATCCGACTCTGGCCTAGCTCTCACCCGGACGACGGCCGACAGCCGACGCCTCCCTGCCTAGAGGGTTCCCAGGCTCCACCCCCCAAGACCATACCCTTTTAAGGGAGGGGGACAAGGGCGGGCTGGCGAGCACCCGTTCCGTTCTCAACAGGGACTAGAGCAAGTCGGATGCCAGGTTCTTTCCCGAGTCGGTGAAGCGGCAGGAAATGCCTGACGGGCAAGGCTTTCAGCGCAGACGGCCGGCGGCGATTGGATTGCCGGGGCAAAGAAACAGGGAACTCCTTGCCTGCGCCGGGGAAGGAATTCCATGTAGGGTCGTCCAATGAGCAAGTCTTCGACTGAGGTTGGCTGCCTGCGGGCGTATGCTAGCTCACAGCCGAAATAGCGCCGACCGACGTCCGCGGGATCTCCCATCCGGAGGTGGACATGAAAAGAGCGTTCAAGACCTTTTCGAGCATGGTTGCCGTCTGCGCCATGGTCTGGTCGGCTTCCCCGGTCCGGGGAGCCTGTGGTTTCAACATTCCGATGCTGCAGGGTGGTCGTGCTACGGCACCTGGCGGCGTGCTTCTCAACAACCAGGCCACCCACGTGAACGGTTTCTTCTGGGAACTGGGCTTCGGCGATCCCGTCGACGGCGCGGGCAACGACTGCCTGTCGAGTTTTTGCGGCTACCCGGCGTTCACCCGCGCCCTGGTGGGCGAGCAGTGGATCAAGGGTGCTCCCGGCGCGCCGTTGGTGAGTTATGACTGGCGCAGCGCCGGCACGGACGGCTGCATCTCCGACGGTGCGGTTGCCATCCAATCCACCGTCTACGCGCACTACATCATCGACTCCAACGATGACTATGCGATTGCCGTGCTGCAGGGCGTCTTCGACGGCATCCCGCTCGTCAACCTGGACCTTCTGGTCACCGGCGTCGGCCCCAACGGCAACGATGTCCCGATGGGCCCCCTGGAGGTTGCGCCACTCCTCACCAACGCGACCGCAGTGGATTGCTCCTGCGTGGAGGCGGACATCGCTCCGGCCACGGCCGGGATGAACCTGTATTTCGATGCCGGCGGTCCGTATGCGGGCGTGGTGGATGTGAATGGTCTGTCGCTGAGCAACGCCGGATCCCCCGAGGCTTGTGATCCCAACACCGGATGCCACCTGAGTTGCATCCAGCGTGAAGCCAATCTGTGCTGGGAGGGCAATGCGCTGGCCGTGGCGTCGCAGGCGCCGGGCGATTCCACCTGCGTGGGCGGGACCCTGGACGGATTCCCCTGCGGCCCGGTGGACGACCCGAACGACTTCTGCGCGACGCTGGGCGGCGTCTGTCCGCCGGTGCCGCCGGCCACCACCCCCTTCGGCCCGCCTATCCCAGGCAGTTGCACCTTCGTTCCCGGCTGCAACGTGGATGACCACGCCGTCGCCCGGGCGACCAAGAGCCACGGCTTCACCATCTTCCAGTGGGAAGCAACGCAGTTCGGCGTGTCACATTACAACCTGTACGACGTGACCCGCGGCGACCGCCGGATCAACCACGACGTCATCGCACTTCGGGGTAAGAACGACGGCTCCGTCACCAGCTACGAGTTCGTCGCCACCGGCGCGGATATCCGCGGCGGCAAGCGCTTCGAACTCGAACTGGTGCGCACGGACGGCCAGAAGATCCGTTTCACCGTCGAGTAGGCGACCGTCTCTAGCGCCGGCCGGGTTTGCCGGGCACGACGAACTTCACGTCCATCTGCGTCTCCTGCTGGGGGAAGTAGACGGTGAACGTGAAGATGCGCCCTTCCAGGGGACCGATGGGCTTGCGGAAGTAGAGCATGTCCGCCAGGTAGGTGCCCTCGGGGAGCTGGATGCGCTCGTTGCGCACGCCGGTGGCCGTGAAGTTCGGATAGAACAGAGACGGTACGCGCTGGAAGGCCACGAACTTGTTGCCCAGGAACTGGGCGTTCTCCAGCAGGTTGCCGTCGAAGCCGCTCTTCTTGTACTCGGAGAGCAGGTCCTTGTGATCGGCCAGCGGATAGTAGACGCCCTTGTCGTCGGTGAGGATGAACTCCTCCGGCGTCATGAGCACCGGCCTGGAGTTGTTGTTGCCCACCGAGATGAGCATGGGGACGTAGGTTTCCTTGTCGTGGAACCGCATCACCTCGGCGCTGACGAACACCTTGAGCCCGTCCTTCTCCTCGTAGAACGTGAACAGGTTGAGCTTCTGGCTGATGCCCTTCTCCTGCCACGAGGGGTAGGGCTCGGCGCGGAACACGCCCGCCGGGACGACGGCCACGCCGGTCAGCGCCACCAGTGCCACGACGGCGAGTGCAAAGCGAGGATTGAGTCTCATCGGTCTCGTCCTTCCTCTCCCACCCCTGGCCGCGGTCTGCGGCCCCGCGGAGGGTTCATCGTGCCGGGAGCTGGCTTCCTTCCTATAACTTAGACCCTGGAGCCGGCGCCGTCCACCCGGCGACCCGCCGAGGACGCACGATAGCCGGACAGGAGCCCCACCACGAGATGCTCCAGCAGCGCCGCCGGCGGCCCGCCCCCGGACACCAGGCGCCAGTTGGTCCTGTATAGATCCTCCTGAGCCGCCAGAAGTTCCGCGCGCTGGTAACGGCCGGCGGACTCCAGGGCCTTGAACAGGGCCCAGGGGTGGACCTTCAGGAAGCGCACGTACGGCTGCACCTCCGGCCCCGGATCGGCCAGCAGCTCCTCCACCCGCGGCCGCACCCTCATCTGGTAGTGGCGCTGGTCCATGCCGGGACGCCAGGTGCCGCGCAGGGGACCCTCCAGGCAGGCCTGAGCCTGGAGCAGGCTGCGCACCTTGGCCGCCACCTGGAAAAACAGGCGCACCGGCGGCTCGCCATGCTGGAGCGTGCGCCGCAAGGCACGCAGCGCCCGGCCCAGGTCGCGCTCCTGGATGGCATTGGAGAGCTCCCACTGTCCCTCCTCCCGGGTCCAGCCCACCACCTGCTGCACCGCATCCTCATCGATGGAACCTTCCGGTCCCACGTACGTGGCCAGCTTCACCACCTCGCTCTGCAGCCGCCCGAGGTTGGCGCCCACCTTGCGCTCCAGCAGCTCGCGCGCCGCCGGGGTCATGCGGGCGCCCTCCTCCTCGGCGATGCCGGCCAGACGGGAGCGCAGCGCCTCCTGATCGTCCCGGGCCCGGCCGGTCTCGAACGCCACATCCACCACCAGCCCATGGGACTGCAGCGCCTTGAACAGCTTCAGGCGGCGATCGCAGGCGGCGGCCACCAGGACCAGGGTATTGCCCTCGGGCCAGCCCTGCTCCAGCGCATCCAGCAACTGGTCCTCGGCGGACTCGCCGGACGGGGCGAGGTCGTGATCCATGCAGAACGCATGCACGTGATGCAGCCAGGCGGCGCCACCGGAACCGGCCAGTCCCTCCACAGCCTTGCCTTCCCCGGCCGGGTCGATATCGTCGAGACTCAGCCGCCGCACCGCCAGCACCTTGAGGACATCGTGAGCGGCGCGGTTCCTCGCCTTGTCGTCCCGGGCGTCGTTCCAGGCGGCCGCCGCCCTGGTCAAGACCTCTTCCACGTTGAGACGCGAGACCAGCATGCGCGTGCGCTCCACCCAGACGATGGTCGGCCCGCCGAACAACGAGTAGGTGTTGAGCAGCGCCAGGATCTCCGGGACCTCCTCGCGCTCGCCGTCCTGCACGCGGAAATTGAACGCGGTGCGCCCGGCCTCGGGGAGAAGCGCCTCGCCCACGATGCGGGCCGCCTTGGCGCGTAGATAATCATCCGGGCCACACAAGAGCACGGCACGGGGCGCCGGGCCGGTCTGGATCGCCTGCACCGCCTGCGCGATGGCGGCTTCGGGATCCTTGGCTGCTCGTCGGGTGGCCATGGGCTAGTAGTCTACCCCTCCTTCGCGCTACGCGCCCTCCGTAGCGCATCGCGCGAAGGAGGGCAAGAACTACCGGCCACGTGAATCTCCTCGATGGCCCGGATCAGCTGTTCCCTTACCCGGTCATACTCCCCTGCCTGGTCGAACGGTTCGGGCACCGTCGGGTCCAGGCGCGCGCGCAGGTCACGCAGCAGCTTCCTTCCCCGCGCCATGGGCCTGCGTAGCTCCTTGCACGCCTCCTCCCCTGTTGACATTCCCTCCAGCGTGCGCAGATAGCGCAGGTCCTCGTGGCCCAGCCTCGTCGCTTCCCAGACCACCCGGGGGCTGGGTGGATCGGTGGGATAGACCAGGACGCGGTCGCCGTACGACGGGCCGTCGAGCTGCGTGTTCATGCTGCCCTGGACGGCGTCGTACGACCACCAGTGACCGCCCTCTTCCTGCCGCCGCCAGCGCAGCAATCCGGCGGCGGCCCGCGCACCGGCCGGGCTGCCCACCACGAAGCGTCCCATGAGACGGGTTCCGCTCTTCCTCTCCGCCCGGCGCTCCTCGTCGGTCAGGGTGCCGTAGACCCACCACACATTGCACCACGGCGCCAGCGCAGGCCGCTCGTCATTATCGGCCTTGCCGTAATAGATCCACGGCGTCACGTTGCAGAAGACACTGGGCTCGTCCAGCCTCTGGTGCAGCACCCGGGCAATGTCCACGTAGAACGGCAGATCGTTGCCTCGGGCCTCGTCCACCGGATCGTAGAGGCGCTGGGTGACGCCCTCCTCGGCCAGCTTGTCATCCACCTGGCGGATGAGATCTCCGAACACCTGCAGGTACTCGTCGGTGAGTTCCAACGGGCTGCTCAGGTGTTTCTGGATCTTCTCCGCCTCCTCCTTCGGCAGCATCTGATCCGCGAGGCCACGCAGCAACCCGCGCAGGCTGATGAGGGCATCTTCGGCGGGGTGGCCCGCGCGCCGGAAGTCCTCGAGAACATCCCGGGCGAACGCCATCTCCACCGTCCACTGCCCGGTGGCCTCGCGGTACACCGGCCAGAGGTGGAGCCAGGCGGCTGCACTACCCACGTGCGCCACGATGTCGCGGATGGCAGCCGAGCGCACCTGCTCCGCGGCCTCACGTAGCGGGCTCCCCGGCGGCGACTTGAACTGCGATGCGCTGCCGTAGAAATAGACGTTCTGGAACAGGTCCACCTCCGCAGCGTGGAACGGCAGGACGCGCACGTCCACCGGCGTCACCTCCAGCACGTCACCGGCAACCCGGTGGCGCAACACGGATCGGTAGATCCCAGGCCGGGCATCCTCGGGGACGTGCACCCGCAGCCAGAACCGGCTGGTCGCCCCCGCCGCCAGTTTGTCCGGCAAGCGCCGGTCCAGCGCGTCCGGCCGGTAGCGATAGTACGTCGGGTTGATGTAGCCACGGTTGTAGCGCAGCGGCCGCAGCTTGACCGCGAAGAGTTGCGCGGCACCGGCGGGCAGCCGGGCCCCACCCGGGCCCACCAGGGGATCCAGCTCCAGGCCGAACGGCCCGAGGCCCTGCTCGGGGCGCAGCGAGAACGTGATGTCGGCGGTGAGGCCGGGCGCGGCGGCGGCCTCCAGGCGGGTCACCCTCTTGCCGGCCTGCAGCGGCGTGGACGGGATGACGTCGGCCGCCAGGGGAAACACCGCCATGGTGGCGCCATTGCGGCCGGAATCGCGCAGCGGCAATTGCTCCAGCGCGGCAGGCAGGAACGGCACCCGGCGCCATTGGCGCAGCAGGTCCCGGGGCAAACGGTTCACGGACGACAGGATGCCGGCAACTTCCCTCTCCCCCGCCGCGGCAGCGCTCTCCGGGTACACCACCAGCGCGGCCACCGACCAGGCGCCACCGAAACTGCCGGAGGCCAGCCCCAGCGATAGTCCCCCCTGTCCCACGGTCACCGGGAACTCGTCCCAGGTGTAGCCCACGGCCCGGTACCGCTTGGACAGCCGCGCCGCGCTGCGGCCGCCCACCGTGAGCAGCAGGTCAAAGTACGGCGGCTGCACGTCGGCGCGGCTGTGCCCGGCCAGGATGAACACACGATACGCGCCAGGAAGTAGGTCCACCCGGAAGCGCGCCGCGCCCCGGCCGGCAACCGTGTCCCGGGTCAATGGGTCCAGCTGGGTGCGCTGACGATTCACCGGCTCGCCGCGATCGTCGACCTCGACCGGCCGGTACTGCCCGGGGTCCTGATTGAGACCGCGCAGACTTACCGACGCTACCCAGCCGAAGCCGGACTCGGCATGGTAGCGAACATCCGGGTCCACCCTGTGGTAGCCGGGCTGCAGCGGTGAGTCAGGTGTGCCGAAGTCGAAGGCCTGCACCTCCGGATCCGGAGGCTCCATGCCGGGCGGCTCCGCGTCCACCGGGCGCCACTGCCGTACGTCGAAGTCGTCGTACCAGACTTGGATGTCCCGGTCCAGCAGGTAGCCCACCAGTACACCGCTCTGCGTTCCCGCCGGAGCCTCGATGGCGGTACGCATGGTCCACCAACTGTGCGGCTCGCGCAGGTAGAGCTCCACCTTGTCGATGCGCCTGCCACCGGCGTCCAGAAAGTCGAGTCGGGCATTGCTGCCCCAGCGGCTGGCTCCCTCGAGGCGGCACAGCAACGACACCGTGGTGATGAGACCTGCCTGCAAGGGGAACGGCTGTGACCGCCACGAGCCGGGCCCGTCCAGACGCAGCGAGCGCTCTCCGGTATGGCCCTCGCGCCCATCCCAGGCTCCGCCGCCATCCTCCAGAAACCACGCCACCGGCTCGCCGCGCCGGCCCTGTTCCACCGACGGATTGCGCACCAGGTTGGAGGAGATCCAGCCACCGTCCGCATCGCGGATCCAGCCGCCGGGGATCCCCTGCCCTCCGCTCGAGGGACCGGTGGCAAGGGCGGCCAGGAACACAGCGGTGATCGGCACACGGAGAGCCAACTCAGATCTCGATGATCATGCCGTCATTGGCCCATGGCAGGTCATGCTGGTCCTCTTGCTCCAGGACGGCTTCGCCGAGGTGGACCAGCAGCAACTGCTCGCACTCCAGGCGATGGCGATTGTTCAGCACATCGTCCAGCCGCACATGGTAGCCGCCGTCCTCATTGACGTGCGTG
>CBDVAL010000114.1:0-10590 GCA_965371955.1 uncultured bacterium
GAGTTCTGCTCATCGCCGATCCCCCGCTTCGACCTGCTGGAGCTCGATGCCTACGCCTCGATGGCGGTGCAGCACTCCCGCGGCTGCCCGTTCGCTTGCGAGTTCTGCGACATCTGGACGCTCTACGGCCGCAAGATGCGGATCAAGTCGGCGGAGTGCATAGCAGCCGAGCTCGACGCCCTGTACGCGGGCGGCTGGCGCGGCTCGGTGTTCTTTGTCGACGACAACTTCATCGGCAGCCCGCGGCGCGCCAAGGAGTCGTTGCAGGCGCTCGAGCGCTGGCAGAAGAACCACGGTTTCCCGTTCCAGTTCTTCACCGAGGCCTCTGTCAACCTGGGAACCGATGACGAGCTGATGGCTCACATGCGCGACGCCGGCTTCAACTTCGTGTTCCTGGGCATCGAATCGCCGTCGGACCAGAGCCTTGCCGGCGCCAACAAGCCGCTGAACGCGAAGCTCGACTTGCTCCAGGTGGTGCGGCGGATCCAGGCCCACGGCATCGAGGTGTCGAGCGGTTTCATCGTTGGTTTCGATGAAGACACCCACGAGATCTTCGACCGTCAGATCGAGTTCATCGAGGAGGCGGCGATCCCGATGGCGATGGTCGGGATCCTGACCGCGGTGGAGGGCACGGTGCTGTACGAGCGGCTGCAAGACGAGAACCGCTTGCTGAACGAGACTTATGGCAACAACACTCACAGTTTCGAGCCGAACTTCGTGACCCGCATGCCCGCCGACCTGCTGGTCGCTGGCTACAAGCGGGTGATGAGCACGCTGTACGACCCGACGCTCGCGAACTACTTTGCCCGCTGTCGTCGGCTGTTCAACCGGCTCGGCCCGAACCGGTGCTTCACCCGGCGCATCGTCGGCCATGAGGTGCGCGCGCTGCTGCGCTCGCTGACAACGATTCCGACCCGGCGCTTCGGCCGGCAGTACCTTCGCTTCCTGCTGTGGAGCCTGTTCCGGCATCCTGCGAGATTCCCCGAGGCGGTGAGCCTGGCGATCAAGGGCTTCCACCTCGAGGCGATCACCCGCGAGGCCCTGACTTGCGATCGCCTTCGCGACGAGTCGATGCAGCTTGCCGGCCGCTTCCGCGAGTGGCTTGCGCAGCTTGGGGGCGGGAGCGGGCGAGTGCCCCGCCTGCTCGCCGAACGTGCGCGGGCGCTGCGCCAGCTGCGGCGCAAGATCCGCCGGCTCGCACCGGAGACCCACCCGGTAGGGGCCACGGTCTACCGCGGCCTGGTGAAACGTGTCGATGCCCTCATCGAGGAGCACGTCCCCAGCGCCGCACGTGCACTCGCCGTCGGCTCAGCCCGCCTGGCCAGCTTGCGTGACGCCTGCCGACGTGACGCCGAGTTGATTCGCGCCCGCTACCTCGAGGCGTGCGAGGGGGCGAGGGACGGAGTAGCCGACCTCAACCGCGAGCTGCAGGCGCTGTACGCGGCGCGCCGCGATATCCTGAAGCGGGCGAAGCGTCGGGTACGGCAATTGCCTCGGGAATATCGCCTGCTCGGCGGCATCGAGCTGCAGGCACTGCGGCGGAGCCTGGACGAGTTGCTCCCGGGGGTGGCGCTGGTGCCGGTCCGGGCCTGATAGCAATCCATGGAAGCGTCGATCCAGTCACTGTCAGGGGTCCACGATCGGCTCGGCCGGTTGTTCGAGGATCACCAGTTCGCCCTGATCCGCGGCGATCTCCAGGACGCCCGCCGGCTCCTGGCGCGGTTCGCGAACGGCATCCGGGCACACATCCGGCACGAGGAGGACGTTCTCCTGCCGGTCTACAAGGAGCGGGTGAAAGTCACGCGTGTCGGAGATCCGGAGACGATCCGAGACGAGCATCGGCAGATCGACGCGGCCCTGCGGAAGATCGAAGCGTGCACGACGGAGCTCGACCGGGAGGGTGGGACGTGGGAAGGAAAGGTTCTCCATCTCCTGGAAGAACAATACCGCTTTAAACAGCTCCTGAAGCATCACAACGACCGGGAAGATCGCAGCCTGTATCCCCTCCTGGATGCCGCCTGCTCCCCGGACGAGAAACGCGATCTCTTGAGGGCGGGCCTCTAGCTGCAGCTGTTGCTGCTCAGATCATGCGTGCTGTCTCTGTTGGTGGTGCCGTAGGTGCCCGTGCCGCCGGGACATGCGTTCTGGGCGCGAATGGTGACGTAGTGTCCGTCACCGAGCGGTGGATCGATCGTGAGGTCGAGCAGGACGGTTGCGGGTTGATCTTCGGACAGGCAGGCACCGCTCTGGAGTCCGCCCTCCGCGGTCAGATCGGAGAGCAGGCCGTTGTAGAGGTCGTACACGGTGTCCTTGCCGGCCGCGTAGGCCAAGCTGTCCCACAGGAAACGGTACGAACTGGCGATCTCCTGGGCCTGGACGCCGGAGACGTTGCCGGGCGCCTGGGTGGCCCCGGGATCGGCTTCGTTGCAATCCTCGTACTCGAAGAAGCCGTCGTTGTCGGCGTCGGCTGCGCAGTCCACGTCGCAGGATGCAACGTTCTCGGAGCCCTCGCACATCTGATCACCGCAACACGCCGGTGGCCGGGTGGACGTGCGGCAGTGCCAGCCGCCGGTGCTGCAGCGGGTGTCGCTGCAGTCCACCGGGTTGGTCCCATCCCCGTCGCCGCAGCAATACTGGTTGGCGATGTTGCCGTTTTGCTTGCCGATGCAGTCCTCTGGACAGGACAGACAGTCCTCGCCGTTGCCGGCCTCGCACAGTGCATTGCCGCAGAAGGCGCCGGATAGCTCGGGGCAATCGGCCGCGCAACCGACGCAATCCTCGCCGGGGTCGCAGGTGCCGTCGTTGTTGCAGGTCTGGGTGACGGTGCGGAACTGGCGCATCATCTCGTGGTCCTCATGTTCGAGGATGTGGCAGTGGTACGCGTACTTGCCGACGTAATCCTCGAAGCGGGCGATGACGCGGGTGATGGTGTGCGCATGAGCCTGGGCGGTGTCCTTCCAGCCCGACTCGTAAGCCTCGGGCGGGATGGGTGGTCCGGTGGGATTGCCGCTGGCGTCCAGGGCGAAGCGGTCGAGGATCTGGAAGGCTACCAGGTGCATGTGCATGGGGTGCATGATGTTGGTGTCGTTGTGCCACTCCCAGATCTCGGTGTTCCCCAGGTCGGGGATCTCGGTGATGTCGTCCCAGTGCTTGCCGTCGATGAGCCACTCGCCGCCGCCGCATCCGGTGGCGTCGCGGGCCAGCGTGAGGGTCCGCGTCGCCACCGACTCGGACTCGGGGATGGCCTCGAACGGGCGCAACGTCTCGGGGATGGGATCCGTCTGCCCCATCTCGCCTGTAACGATGAACTTCATGATCTCCGGGAGGATTCCCTCGGTGGGGTTGGCGGTGTTGGGGAACTTGATGGGTGCGCTGTTCTGCAGGATGATCTCCGTCCCCGCCGTGTAGGGCTCAAAGTCGATGATGACATCGAGGCGCTCACCCGGAACGAACGTGAACTCCGGGACGGTCACCGGGTGCTCCAGAAGGCCGAGCTCGTTGCCGATGATGTGGAACGGGGCACCGTTGGAGAGGCTCAAGGTGTAGCTGCGGGAGTTCGAGCCCTCCAGCATGCGGAAGCGGTACTTGCCCCGCTTGACCTGCAGGTACGGCCATACCTTGCCGTTGACCAGGATGGTGTCGCCGAAGAAGTTCTGTCTCACCGTGGTGGGGTAGGACCACGTGCCGTCGGGGTTGATGGAGCGGTCCTGGATGGCCAGGCCGATCTCGAACTCGCCGGACGGCAGTCCCAGTCCCTGCTCGTACGCGTCGGTGAGCAGGTAGAAGCCGGCCAGGCCCATGTAGACGTTCAGCCGTGTGATGCCCAGCGAGTGGTCGTGGTACCAGAGCGTTCCGGGAAGCTGGTTGTTGGGATAGATGTAGGTGTCCGACAGGCCGGGCTCATAGGCCGCTTCGGGGTAGCCGTCGTATCGCGCAGGCACGTGTGCGCCGTGCATGTGCACGACGATGCGAGGTGCATCCCCCCAGGCGTCGGGTCCGTGCGGACAGGTGTCCACCGGGAGATAGTGGCTGGTGCGCAGGGCGCCGGTCTCGTCGCGCAGGTCATTGATCCAGTTCACCACCACTGGTTCGTTGCGGGAGGCCACGATGGTCTGGCCGGGATAGCTGCCGCCGTAGCCCCACACGGTGGTGGGCGGCAGGTCGCGGTGTAGCTGCTGCTGGAACTCGGTGACGGCGATGTCGTAGGTGGCAGCGCCACCGATGGATCCCGAGGTGGGCACGGCGATGGCCGGGATGGGAAGCTCGTCCACGTACTTCTCCAGCCCACCGCCGCTGCATGGGTTCGGGTCACACGTCGCGCCCTCACCCTGGAACACGTCGCCCTGCGTGACGCAGTCGGCCTGGCCGATGACCTGGCAGCTGCCCAGCGTCGAGCAGCAGGCGCCCTGCGGCTGGTCGCACGGGTTGGGGGAGCACGACGTGACGCCGGCGAGGTTGGTCCCGCTGCACGCGCCCGGATCCTCCAGCGAGCAGAAGCCCTCCACCGTGCAACAGGCCTCCGCACCGAAGGGCGGATCGAAGTCCACCACCAACGCCGGATTGCGCGATGCCTGTCCGTTCTCACTGCTGAAGAAACGGCGTGCGGTCTTGTCCACGCCCTCCTCGCCGATGATCACCCAGCCGAAGTCGGTGGCCGGGTTGTCCAGCATGTCCTGGACATCGGCGATCAGGCCGGCGCCTGCAAAGCTGGAGGTACCGTTGGTGCCTGGTATGGAGGCGGTGGCGCTGGCCGCGGGCTGGAACGTGCCGCCCAGGGTGGTCCAGGTGCTCGTGTTGAAGAATCGATAGAGCCACGTTGCGTCGCCCGTCTCGGCCGGTGCGCCCTGTCCCTCGAAACCGTCGCAGTTGGAGTTGCCCTCGCCCCAGTTCTGGGTGAGTCGGTGCAGGAAGTGATTCCGCGCCTGGTTGTCGCGTACCCGATTGACCACGATGCTCAGGCTGACGCCCGTGATCGTGGACCCGGGCGCTACACTTCCGGCCACATCGAAGGCGAGCACCGCCCTCCTCAGGGAGGCACCGTCCGTGCGCCCGGTGGTGAGATGCGATCCGGCGCCGCAGCTGACGGTGTTATCGCTCTCGTACAGGGTGTTGTCGATGGATGGGTAGATGGTGACCTGTGCCGCCCAGATAGTTGGCCCGAGCAGCATGCAGGCAAGTCCAACGAAAAAAAGAGCGCGTGTCATCGTGGCTGATATGCGATTCATGGTCTCCCCCCCCACCAGGTAGGCAGACAGCAACGGTAGTGGTCGCGTGTCTGATCCTGACATCGCAAGCGGCGTGCCATCGCAGATCGCTACCGTGACGCGCACGCTATCTCATTGCGACAGAGTGATTTGTGCGAATGTTGCCGTCGTGCGGAGATTCAGGGGTGAGCAATATGGCGCCGGTGGTGGGTGACAAGACTCCGGATCGGTGTTGCTCGAGGTCCGGGATGGGCCCCATCGCTGCGTCCGAGGATCCCGTTATCCGGCGTCTTGCTATGGTTGCAGCTGTTCCAGGATCTCGGGGGCTTCTTCCTCCCAGGCCAGGAGGGTATGGCAGGTGGAGCAGTCCTGCGAGATGGTCTCTCCCTCGGGAGTGGAGTGCTCGTCGTCGTGGCAACGGAAGCATCCCGGAAAATCCTGGTGCCCGATGTGGTTGGGATACGTGCCCCACTCGATCTTCATGGACGGGAAGACGTTGGTGCTGAAGATGTCGCCCAGCGCTGCCCCGGCCTGCTGGATCTGGTCGCTTTGCGCCAGGGCGATGTCGGGATAGTTCTCCTCGTAGAACGACTGCAGGGAGGATGCCAGTTGCGTTCGTGCCTCCTCGTGGGAGCCATAGTCCTCCTGCAGGAGGCGCAGACCTGAGCGGCGAACGAACGGAAGGGAGGTCGCGATCTTCCCCAGGCGCAGGGCGTCGTCGATCTCCTCGTGTGGCAAGCGATAGATGTGCGCCGGCCGGTTGTGGCAATCGATGCAATCCATGGTGCGCCACTCATTTGCCTCGTCGGGGTTGTCCTCGCCCTCCAGGGTGAAGCTCCTCACCGTGCCATCCGCACCGGTCAGCTCGACCTCGTAGATGGTCTCCCGTGTCTCATCGGCTCGATAGCGAATCTGGATGTTGGGGTCCACATGCCAGTGGATACCACCGGAGTCCCTTCCCTGGAGACCCCCCACCTTCATTAGCAACACGGTCTTCAACTCCGTGTTGGCCTCGTCATCGGAGTAGTGCGTGCGCACGCTGAGGCGGTCGCCCACGAACTTGGTGGGCCAATGGCACTGCTCACAGGTTTCCCGCGCCGGGCGCAGGTTGTGCACCGGCGCGGGGATGGGGCGAGGGTACAGGTCGAATGCCACCGCCACCAGCTGCCAGGCACCGGAGAGCTTGGACTTGACGAACCAGTCGGCGCCCGGTCCGATATGACAGGAGACACACTTTACCCGCGAGTGCGGCGAACGCTCATAGGTGGTCAACTCCGGCAACATCACCGCATGGCAGGCCTCGCCACAGAACTCCGTGGACTCCATGACCTCCACGCCCTTGTAGGTTGCCAGGGCCAGGATCAGCACATTGGCCATGGTGAGGAGAATAACCACCAGAACCACTGCTCGAGTACGGCCAAGATTGAAATCGATGACAGGGAACGCCGGCGGCTTCTCTCCCCGGGTCGTCGCCAGGCGTGTCAACCGGCGCTGCCTCCAGACGCCCACGGGGATGAGCAGGAGGCCGAAGACGAAGATGCCCGGGAGGATCAGGAACGCCAGGATGCCCTGGTAGGGACCGCCCTGGAATCCAACCAGGCTGATCCCGAACAGCGTCAGGATCAAGGTGGCGCTGACGGTGGTGAGCACCGCGCCCGTCAGACCCCATACGCTCCGTGTGATCGCCAGAAGCAGGTTTCGCAACGGGTTCTCCTGCCGGGTGCGCCGCCTTGCGGTGGCTGCCCGGCCGATGGGGCATTGCCTTCACCCATGTTACCCGAAACTGGGCCTGCGGTGGATCCGGCCTTCACTTCCCTAGAACCCGTTTCATAACCTCCTCCTGCCGTCGGCGGGCTGCGACGGGCTCGGACCGCGTTGCCGCTTCTCCCCGATGCGCAAGGCATCGCGTCGGCGCGGCGCTTTGCCCGAGCCCGCCTCGCTCGGCCTTGGGCCGACGAAGGAGGTTATGAAATGGGTTCTAGAACTTCAGCTGCAGGATCCCCCAGAGCTTCGTTGTGTCCGGCTTGGCGTCGGAGTCGCTGTCGAAGTCGGAGTACTTGAGCACGGCGGTGTAATGTTTCTTGAAGGTCCGCGCCACTTGTAGATCTATCTCGCTGCCGAAGTCATCGCCGGATTCGTCGGGGGAGAAGTCGTGGTACACGGCCTTCGCCTTGAAGCCCCACAGGTTCGCGCCAATAGAGACGTAGAGATCCTCCAGGCCTTCATCCGGTGTGGTCAGGAACAGATCCGCCCAGCCGTTGAACTTGTGCAGCGTGGCAAACGGTGTGGAGAAACCGTAGAGGCCGTCGTTGCTCCCCAGCACCTCGTAGCCTACCTTGGAAGTGAGTCGCTTCCAGCGCACTCCCACCTCCGCGAAGTAGTAGACCGCGTCGATGACGGACGAGCCGTCCTCGTAGTCCGACTGGTCGGCGTACTCGCCGGTATAGAGCAGATCGACGTCGTCGTGGAAGACGTGCTTGCCGGTGTAACGCACGCCGAGATTGCGATGGGACAGGGACGGAGCGTCCTCCATCTCGATGAGGTGGGCATAAGCCACCAACGTACCACCGGGGATCTTCGTGGCCACGTTCACGACCCCACCGTCGATGTTCACGTCACCTTTCGTGGGGTGACTTTCGCCGAAGATGGTGTTGACGTTGTTGATGAAGCCGGCGGTCAACGTGACACGCTTGCCGAACTGGGCGCGTGCGGTGAAGGCATCGAAGGTCTGCTCGTTCTGCCGCCAGCCGACGTTGCCGAAGAAGCGATGGTTGTCCAGAATGATGCGTTGCCGCCCCAGCTTGAGCACCGTGTTCTTCAGGCCGGAATAGCCGATGAAGACCCGGTTCGGCTCCGCACCTTCAGGGTCCGCCACCACCGGGTACTGCGTCTTGCCGTTCTCGAAGTCGTTGTAGTTGTCTGCCAGGATGGTGGCGATGTACTCCATCTCGGCGCCCACGAAGAAGCCGTGGAGGGGGGCGGTGGTGTAGCCGAGCCGGAAGCGGGTGGTGGACGCCCTGGCGTCCAAGTCGAAGCCGTCCTCCTCCACCTTCTCGTAGCGGTAGCGGATATCCAGCTCCGGCTTGCCGTCGGTCAGCGCCTGACTCAGAGTGTCTGCTGCCGGCACAGCGGAGGCACCCAGGAGGAACATCAACACGGCCACACCTGGCGTGCTTACAGACCACAATCTCGTCTTATCCTTCATCACGACAGCTCCCCCCGCTCGATTGCTACTTCAGGGTCTTGACGTACTCGGAGATGAACCGGATCTCGTCCGCGCTGAGCTTTTCCTGGAACTCGGGCATCTTGCCCTTGCCCGCCACGATGTCCTTCTGGATGCTCTCCAAGGTCGCGGTTTTCTGCCATTCGGGGTCATTGAGGTTGGCCGACCCCTTGGCAATCTTCTTCGCCATGCCATCCTTGCCGTGACAGAGGGCGCACTTCTTGTCGTAGAGCGCCTTCCCGTCGCCTTCGGCCAGAGCCGGAACCAGGACGAGGGCCAGAAGCGCCAGCAGTGCAAATGTTCGTCTCATGTTGGTCTCCTTGCGGATGGAGGATCGTGAACGAGGACCCCCTCGTACGGATGGGCTAGCAATCCAGGGGCCAGGTTCCGATCTGGCTCCATCACAGGGGGTTAGGGCACGGTGCATTCCGTCCCGGCGGGCCACCTGCGCCAAACCACCCAGTCAGGCGCCATCATGTCCCGGCTCTATTGGTTCAAGCAAGTGAAAATAAGGAACTTCCGCCATGGCCAAGGTGGAACGGGTCTTGCTGTCCCTTGGAGGAAGAGACCGCAGGCGGCGGGTGCGGCGCCGCAACGACGCCGACTCCATGGCCTCCGCACCCTGAGCGGAGGAGGGACTCATGAGAGCAGATCGCATGAAGTTCATCTTGGGAGGGGCGCTGATCGTAGCCGCCATGGGAGTCCTCATGGCCGTCAGTTTCCAGGGCAACATGGCCTACTACCTGGAGGTGAGCGAGTTGCTGCAGAAGGACAACCCCGCAATGCGGGGGAACTTTCGCGTGCGTGGCAACGTGGTCCCGGGGACCATCGTCAAGCGCGCCGGTGAGCTGGGCGCCGAGTTCGAGATGACCGACGGGACGCATGCCCTCCGCGTGCGCTACCTGAGGGAGGTTCCCGACACCTTCGTGGACCATGCCGAGGTGGTGGTGGAAGGGGAGATGGGCCCCGATCAGGTCTTCCTCGCCCATACCTTGCTGGCCAAATGCCCCTCCAAGTACGAGGTGGGCTCCGAAGCGACGGAGCCGGCATGAGTGGCGGTGCCCGCTGCGGCATTCCGCCCCGGCCCCGCGGCTGGTGGGTGAAACCGCCCAGGCGGCCGGCAAGTGCGCCAAGAAACACCGTGAGTCCCCGGAAAACAGGGGCTTTTCGCACCGCAGGGCTGGTAATGGCCTTGCAGTCTGAGATGCCATGCGATCTCCCCTGATTCGACAGCAGAAGAGCGACCGGGCCCAGCGACCCTTTCTGATCATCTGGGAGACCACCCAGGCGTGTGACCTGGCCTGCCGCCACTGCCGCGCCCGGGCGCAGTCGCAGCGTGATGCCTGCGAGCTGACCTTCGAGCAGGGCAAGATGCTGCTGGAGCAGGCCCGGGACTTCGGCAAGCCCTCTCCTATCTTCATCTTCACCGGTGGCGATCCGTTCAAGCGGCCGGATCTGTTTGACCTGGTGAAGTACGGCACTGACATCGGCCTGGCCACAGCGGTGTCGCCGTCCGGGACGCCGCTCCTCACCCGTGTTAACCTGATGCGTTTACAAGAAGCGGGAGCCAAGGCCATCTCCTTGAGCGTCGACGCCTCCACGCCAGCCCTTCATGATGACTTCCGCCAGGTCCCCGGATCGTTCGACCTGACGATGCGCGGCTGGCGCGGCGCCCGGGACATCGGTCTCAAGCTGCAGGTGAACACCACCGTCACGCGCTACAATCTGACGGATCTGCCGAACCTGTTCCGCCTGGTGCAGGAGATGGGCGCCATGACCTGGAGCGTGTTCTTCCTGGTGCCCACGGGCCGTGGCCGCCAGGAAGATGAGATCACCGCGTCCGACTACGAGGCGGTGATGCACTTCCTCTACGACGCATCCAAGTACATCAGCGCCAAGCACACCGAGGGTCACCACTTCAAGCGTGTGGTGGTGCAGCGAACCATCCTGGAGGAGAAGGGCGTGCCCATGGAGGAACACTTCACGCTCGATCCCATCTACTACCAGTTGAAGAAGGAGCTTGACTCCATCGTGAAGGAGAAGGACCTTGTTCCGAGGAAGCGCGTGAGGCGCCCGCCCATGCATATCAACGCGGGCGACGGCTTCGTGTTCATCTCCCATCTGGGCGAGGTCTTCCCCAGCGGCTTCCTCCCCCTGGGCGCC
>CBDVAL010000115.1:0-10547 GCA_965371955.1 uncultured bacterium
TTCTTGATGCGCGACTGAACCGCGCGCGCCTTGGACGCCTTGTAGCGAAAGCGGCTGATGAAGCGCTCCGCGTGCTTGCGGGATCGTTGCTCGTTGATGCGGGTCTTCTCGTGGATCTCCTCCTCCTGCGCCAGCAGGTCATAGAGTTTGGTGGTACCCCCGGCAACACGGCGCACCTTGCGCCGGTGGATGGCCATGGTGTGCGTGGTGACGCTGTCCATGAAGTCGCGATCGTGTGTGATGACCAGCAGCTCGTTGGGCCACGAGCGCAGCAGGCCCTGCAGCCAGCGGATGGAGACGATGTCCAGGTAGTTGGTGGGCTCGTCCAGCAGCAGCAGATTCGGCTCCGAGATCAGCACCTGCGCCAGCTGCAGCCGCACCTGGAAGCCGCCGGAGAGCTGTGCCGGGGAGCGCTCGAAGTCCGAGGTGAGAAAGCCCAGCCCCAGCAGTGCCGCCTCGGCGCGGTGCACCTCCTGCCAGCCGCCCTCCTGCATGGGCAGGCCCCGGCACGCCTCCTCCAGGATGGTGCCGCCCTCGAAGCGCAAGTGCTGGGAGAGGTAGCCCACGCGCTGGCCGCGCGACATCTTCAGCACACCCTGGTCGGGCGCCTCCTCGCCGGTGATCAGCCGCAGCAACGTCGTCTTGCCGCTGCCGTTGCGCCCCACCAGCCCGAGGCGCTCGCCCACGGTCATGGTGAGGCTCACGTCCTCGAACAGGACCTTGCGCCCGAAGGCCTTGTGGAGGTTCTGGACCTGCAGCATGGACGGGAGGCTACTTGGAGCTGCCCTGGAAGCGGTCAGCGTCGTCGGCGAACAGGACGTTGAAGCTGGTCAGGCTGCCGTAGCAGCCGGAGATGTATCCCTGCAGCTTGACCTTGAGGTCCTCCGGCATGTCGGCACCGTTGATCTGCTGCTCCAGGACGCGCAGACGATTGCGCAGCATCACAATCTTGTGGAAGAACTTCTCGATGGGCCAGGAGACCTCCTGGACCCCTTCGCGGCCGGGCCGCAGGACCAGGTCCCCTCCGCGCCACTTGTCGGCAGGGGCAACCGCAGTGAGGCCTGCCTCCTCGCGGATCACCCGGCGCAGCATGGTCTCCAGATCTTCCGACCCTCCGGCGGACTCGTCGTGATGCATGGGGTTCTGGCTCCTCTCGCGTTCGCTGACCAAAGGAAACGGTTCGTGGGATGCGGCTGCCCGCGGCGCGCGCGAGCGTCGCGGCTGGGCACGCGCGCCGCCGCGGAAGTTGTGCTGACTACCGCAGAAGTCGCACACCACCCGCACGGGGCGGCCGTCCACGTCCGCCGCCACCACGCTGTGTTCGCGCCCCGTCTTGCAAGCCCGGCAGAGATCCTCTACCCGATCGCCAGCGCGGTAATGGCGTGACTCGGCCATGTGCTCAATTCCTCACTGGATTGCCGGATCGATCAGGGCCTTGATGGCGCGGCCGGCCGCCACCTCGGCCAGAGCCTCGTTGGCGTGGTCCAGGCCATAGCGTTGCAGGGTCAGGACGCTCCACGGCCGCGACAGATCGGCGTTCGCCATCAGCTGCACGCCGCGGTAGAAGTGCGAGAAGTCCGACCCCCAGCAGCCGCGCACGTCCAGGTGCTTCTTGTTCAGATCCAGATGCGGGTTGAACGGCACCTCGCCGTGGTCGGTGTACTGGCCGACGATGACGACGCGGCCGGCGTCGCGGGTCCAGCGCAGAGCCTGGACCACGGCGGCAGGCGCGCCGGTGGCCTCGATGGTGACGTCGGCGCCGCGGCCGCCGGTGTGGCCGAGCACCCACTCGAAGCGCTCCTCCTCGGAGGCACCCTCGATGTCCAGGGCATGGGAGGCGCCCACATCGGCGGCGGTCTTCAGCCGCAGCGCCGGTGCGCCGATGCACAGCACCCTGGTCGCCCCCTGCAGGCGGGCGAGGATGATGGCGGACAGCCCCACCGGGCCGCTGCCCAGCACCAGCACCGTGTCTCCCAGTGTGATCTCGGCGCGCTGCACCGCATGCAGCGCGGTGGGCAGGGCGCAACCGCCTGCCATGAAACGCTCCGTGTCGATGCCGTCCAACCGGATGCAGTGGGTGCCGGCCTTGAGATGGATGGCTTCGGCCCAGCCACCGGTGAGGCCGTCCTCCAGGCCGTAGGTGATGCCGTAGACCTTGCGCTGTGGGCACCGGGTGGTGGCCCGGGCCACCAGGCAGTGCCAGCAGGCGTTGCAGGTGCGGTGCACGTCCAGGAAGGTCACCGCATCACCCTCGGCCAGGGCCACCCCGTCCACATCGAGCACCTGGCCGCGGATCTTCGCCAGGCGGCCGACGGACACGTGCCCCGGGATGAAGGGAAACGGCGTCTCCTCCAGCCGGCCTGCCTGCAGGTGGACATCCGTGCCGCACACCTCGCTCAGGCCCACCTGCAGCAGAGCCCCGCCGAGCTCCAGCTCGGGCTCGGGCATCTCGCGCACCTCCACGGGTGCGCCGGGGCTGGGGATGACAGCGGCCTTGATCGTTGACATGGAGCAATTCCCGGGTCTCGGTGCTGGGAGAAGGGATCCTACCAGCCTGCCGGAGTCTTGCCAAACACCTGGAGTGCCGGGCGCTTTCAGCCGTCCACGCCGCGGCCTCCAGATCCAGCGGCGAAATACGAACTTTTGGCCGCTTTGCGCGTATGCTCGTAGGCAGCGTTCCTTTGGTTTCCATTCAAGGCAGAGGGCTCGTCGAGGGAGGCAAGACCTTGGAAAGAAGAGAGTTTATCCGGCTGACCGGCTTCGGGATGGGTGCCATGATGGTGCCGGTCCTGGGCCATCCCATCATGGGGGCCGTTACCCCGATCCCCAAAGCGGACAGGAAGACGCTGGCCGACATCGCGCTGAATGCCGCCCGGGGCAAGGGAGCCACCTATGCCGATGTGCGCATCGGCCGCTACCTCAACCAGTTTGTGTTCACGCGCGAGGACAAGGTGCAGAACATCGTCGACACCGAGTCCTACGGCGTCGGCGTCCGCGTCCTGGCAGGCGGTAGCTGGGGCTTCGCCGCGACGTCGGAGATGCAGCCCGACGATCTGGCCAGGACCGCCGAGACCGCCGTGGCCATCGCCAAGGCCAACGCCAAGGTGCAGATCGAGCCGGTGCAGCTGGCTCCCGTGAAGGGCGTGGGCGAGATCTCCTGGAAGACCCCCATCAAGAAGAACCCGTTCGACATCAGCATCCAGGAGAAGGTGGACCTCCTCATGGCGGTCAACAAGGGCGCCACCGACAACGGCGCCAACTTCGTCAACTCCTTCCTGTTCCTGGTGAACGAGCAGAAGTACTTCGCCTCCACCGACGGCTCCTACATCGACCAGGATATTTACCGCCTGTGGCCCAACTTCAATGTCACCGGGATCAACAAGGAGACCGGCAAATTCCAGAACCGCTCCGCCATCAGCAGCCCGCAGGGAATGGGCTGGGAGTACATGGACGGCAAGAAGAGCGACAAGATCGACGGCCCCACCACCATGTACGGCATGAGCTACGACATGGCGGAGGACGCGGTCAACGCCGCCAAGGGCGTGCACGAGAAGCTCGGCGCCAAGTCGGTGGAGCCGGGCAAGTACGACCTGGTGCTGGCGCCCAGCCATCTATGGCTGACCATCCATGAGTCGGTGGGACACCCGCTGGAGCTCGACCGCGTCCTGGGCTACGAGGCGAACTACGCCGGCACCAGCTTCGCCACCCTGGACAAGTGGAAGAGCAAGAAGTTCGAGTACGGCTCCAAGATCGTCAACCTGTTCGCCGACAAGACGCAGGTGGGCTCCCTGGGTCACGTGGGCTACGACGACGAGGGGGTCAAGACCAAGGAATGGGACCTGGTGAAGGACGGTATCCTGGTGAACTACCAGGCCATCCGGGATCAGGTGCACATCCTGGGCGAGAAGGAGTCGCACGGCTGCTGCTACGCCGACAGCTGGAGCTCCATCCAGTTCCAGCGCATGCCAAACACCTCGCTGCGGCCGGGCAAGAACAAGCTGTCGCCGGAGGCGATGATCAAGGACGTGGAGAAGGGCGTCTATATCATCGGAAACGGCTCTTTCTCCATCGACCAGCAGCGCTACAACTTCCAGTTCGGTGGCCAGCTTTTCTACGAGATCAAGGACGGCAAGATCGTCGGCCCGCTCCGCGATGTGGCCTACCAGTCGAACACGCAGGAGTTCTGGAACTCCTGCGTTGCCATCTGCGACGAGGGCGATTACCGCTTCGGCGGCTCGTTCTTCGACGGCAAGGGGCAGCCACCCCAGAGCAGCGCGGTTTCCCATGGCTGCTCCACGTCCCGCTTCAACCAGGTCAACGTCATCAACACCGAACGGAAAGTCGGCTAGCCGATCCGGCACCGGAGGACTGATCCCGTCATGAAGATTCTTTCGCGAGAAGAAGCGCAGCAGGTACTGAAGAAAGTCCTGAGCTATTCCAAGGCCGAGGGCTGCGAGGCCAATCTGAACGGCAGCACCCAGGGCAACATCCGCTACGCCCGCAACACGGCCACCACGGCCGGCTCGGTGAGCGACCGGAACCTGGCGGTTGCGTCGAACTACGGCCTCAAGCAGGGCACCGCCACCATCAACGAATTCGACGATGCCTCGCTGCAGAAGGTGGTGCGCCGCTCCGAGGCTCTGGCCAAGCTGGCGCCGGAGAACCCGGAGTTCATGCCCATCGTCGGGCCGCAGAAGTACGAGAAGGTGAACGCCTACTTCGAGTCCACCGCCGGCATCACGCCGCAGTACCGCGCCCAGGCGGCGGCGCACAGCATCGAACCGTCCAGGAAGAAGGATCTGGTGGCAGCCGGGTTCTTCAATGACCGGCACGGCTTCCAGGCCATGGCCAACACCACCGGGCTGTTCGCCTATCACAGGTCCACCGGCTGCAACTTCACCGTGACGGTGCGCACCAGTGACGCCACCGGCTCGGGCTACGCCATCCGCGACTACAACGACGTCGACCTGCTGGACACGGGGGTGGCGTCGCAGATCGCCATTCAGAAGGCCGAAGGCTCCCGGGAGGCCAAGGCCATCGAGCCGGGCAAGTACACCGTCATCCTGGAGCCGGCCGCATCGGTCGGGCTGCTGCGGAACATGATGTTCAACTTCGCAGCGCGGCGGGCCGACGAGGGCCGCAGCTTCCTGTCCAAGAAGGGCGGCGGCACGAAGAAGGGCGAGAAGCTGTTCGGCGAGGAGGTCACCGTGCACTCCGACCCGACGCACCCGACCGTCCCGGCGTCACCCTGGGCCGGCGACGGCCAGCGGCGCGAGCGGACGGTGTGGATCGAGAAGGGCGTGGTGAAGAACCTGTTCTACTCGCGCTACTGGGCCAAGAAGATGGAGACGGATCCCGTCCCGTTCCCGGCCAACAGCATCATGGAGGGCGGCGATGCTTCGCTGGAGGACCTGATCAAGGACACCCAGAGCGGCATCCTGGTCACGCGCACGTGGTACATCCGCACGGTGGACCCGCAGACCCTGCTCTACACCGGCCTCACCCGGGACGGCAACTTCCTCATCAAGGACGGCAAGATTGCCCACCCGGTAAAGAACATGCGCTTCAACGAGAGCCCGGTGAAGATGCTCAACAACATCGAGGCCCTGGGCCGGCCCGTGCGCATCAACGGCAACATGATCCCCCCCATGCGCCTGCGGGAGTTCGAGTTCACCAGCGGCTCGGACGCGGTCTAGCACTCGCAGTACGCAAGAAACCCCTCGCGCCGGCGGCTGCCGTGCGGAGGGGTTTCCGCTTCTTCGGTCCAGGAAGAGAGGCTAGACGCCCTTCTCCTCGGTCTTCTGCAGCTTGCCCTCGAAGCCCATCTTCTCGATGGCCTTGAGGATGTCCTTGGGGGAGACCTTGTCGGGATCGTAGGTTACCGACGCGAAGCTGTCCTCGTGGGAGACCTTGACGTCCTCGACGCCCTCGAGCTTCTTGACCTGGAGGCGCAGGCCCGAAGAGCAGCCGCCACAGGTCATGCCGTTGACCTCGAAGGTGGAGACCACAGCGTGGGTGGTGGCCTTGGTGTCGCTGCCGGCCAGGGCGGCGGCGCCGCCCAGCAGGAACAGCGAGAAGATCGCCAGGATGGCAGTGAACCGCTTGGTATTCATTGATTTAGCTCCTTTCGTCCGGCTCTCCCGAGGTGGAAGAGCGGAGATCCAAGTATTCAAACGGGCCCGGGACAAGGATGATTCCCGGGAAAGCGGCCAGGGGCGGAGTTTTACGACTCTTTTACCACCGCCTCTGGACAGAGGGCACCATAGCACATCGAGCACAGGCCCCGCCTCTAGAACAGCCACTCCACATAATACGGGAGAGCCAGCAGGGCCAGCGCGACGGGAGTCATGATCCACAACAACACGCGCTGCCGCCGGCGACTGACCGGAGCCGCACAATCGTCCCCCGGCTCGCACTCCAGGGGCCGGTAGGCCTGATAGAAGGCCAGGCCCAGGCAGATTACCGTGAAGCCCAGCAGATACGGCCGCGCCGGCTCGATCCAGGTGCCCAGGGCCGCGGACCCCACACCCAGGAACACCGCGGCCAGCGGGAGAATGCAGCACAACGATGCCGCCACCGCCGACAGGACGGTGACCCCGTTCAGTAGGGCGCTCTTCCCCACAGTCTCGATGGGATGCTCCCTTCACCGGCCCTGGCCATCGCCGGCCAGTTCTGCCAGGCGCCGCGCGAACTCCTGCGCATCCTGGATATCCACGAACCGCTGCCGCTCCTGGCCCTCACCGTCCAGCACCAGCAGAGTCGGCAGGGAGCTCACGGCGTAGAACCGTGCGGCCTCGGGGAATTGGTCCGTATCCACCCGCAGCAGGATGAAACCTTCCAGTGCATCGCGGACTGCCCGGTGGGGCAGGACCTTCTCCTCGATGATGATACATGGTGCACACCACTCGGCGTGGAAGTCCAGCAGGACCAGGCGCCCGGACTGCCGCGCCCCGGCCAGCGCCTGCGCCACCGGCTCGGGAGCCGTTCCACGCCGGTTTTCCGGCCTTGCGGCCTCCAACTCGCCGGAGCGTGGCGGCCGCGGGCGGAAGCCCAGCGCCTTGATGGCACCGCGCAGCAGATCCACGCTCAGCGCTGTGCTGTCGAAGCACACGGTGAAGGCATCGTGCGCAAGGTCCGTCTCGACGCTCTCAATGCTCGCGAATCCCTCCAGGATCGCCCGGATACCGTCCGGTCAGCCCATTCAGGTGGCGCCGCTGCGGCTCTTCATCATGCCGTCCACGATCCACGTGACGCAGGAGGAATCGCCGGGTTCCTCGGCGGCCACGGGGCAGAAGGCCGTCGCGGACCCCAGACAGGCGAAGGCCACGGCCAGCAGGGCCGTGGCCACGCCCCATCGCATCGTCGAGAAGAGCACAGAAAACCCCTAGCGGGCGCCAGCGGCCGCCTTCAGATCCAGCGACGCAGGCGGATTCATGAAGCCCTCCACCTTGGCGAGCACGAGGTCGCTCTCCTGGTAGCCCACCAGCTTCTCGAGGACCTGGCCCTGGGCGTCCACGAACAGGTACGCCGGCACCAGGTGGGTTCCCAGCAGATCGCCCAGCTCGGCGTCGTTGTAGACCCACACCTCGAAACCCGGATCCAGCTTGGACATCCAGGCGTTGACGCTCTCCGGCCTGCCGCTGTTCACCAGCACGTTCACCACCCGCAGTCCCTCGGCCCCCCATCTCTCGATGACGTCCGCGAGGATCGGCATGGAGTCGTGACAGTGACTGCAGTGCCCGGCCATCAGGGTCAGCACGGTGGGACGTCCGCGCAGATCCGCGGACGATACCGGGTTGCCCGCCAGATCCACCGCCTCGAATTCCGGCAGCGGGTAGTCGTCATAGAGCCGGCCGTCCTCGGCCTTCTCACGCTCGTACATCTCGAGCGTGTCGCCGCTGGCGCCGGCCAGATCGCCGTGCAGCGAGCAGGCGCCGTAGTCCGAACAGCGGCTGCCGGAGCTCAGCTTGGCCAGGAGATCAGGGTGCTTGTCCTGCATTATCCCGATGACCTCCGCCTGCAGGCTGTCCACCGCGGCCAGCGGGATGGTCACGCCCAGGGCCTCCTCCAGCGAAGCCCGTGTGACGGGGCCGGGGGAACCGTCCGCGCTGGTGAGCTGGCGAACCACGTAGTTCACCACCTTGTCCTTGTCCTCGCGACTCATGGTATCGTCTGCGGTCTCCACCGGCGCGCCCTCGCCGGCGTTGCAGGAGGAATCCTTCGCCTCCGGCTCGCCTGCCTGGGCGACGGCTCCTGCAGGAAGGACGCTGGACTCGTAGCCCAGCCCCTGGATGACCTCGCTCATCGCGTCGAGGGAAACGCGCTCCGGATCGAAGCTCACGATGGCCTGTCCTTTGTCGAAGCTGACGTCGGCGGTCTGCACCCCGTCGAGATTGCCGAGGACGGCCTGGATGCCGGCGGCGCAGCTGCCGCAGGTCATGCCGTCCACCTGCAGGACGACCGTCTCGCTGTCGTCTGCTCCGGCAAGCGCTGCGGGCAAGAAGACCAGCAACAGGCCGATCATGAGGGAAAAAGCTGCCTTCGAGATCTGCATGGTTCACCTCCCTGGCTGCCATCGGGCTCCCCCCCGCCCGGGCGCTTGATGAGGCCTCAGGGCCTCGTCTGAAGTTACACAGGAAGTCTACACCTTGCACCACGGTGTAAGGTCAAGGGGAATCCGAAGTTTTTTTGGGCCCCCTCGTACAGAGGGTAAACCATTGACCATGCAGTGGATACGGACCCTATGGCAGGCATCGCCGGGCTGCTCCGTCCGGTTCCCACCCCCGTCAGGGTTTCCCGGGCTTGAAGGTGCGCGAGACGTAGTCCCGGATGGCTGCGAGGGTGGCATCGGAGCCCCAGATGCGCTCCACGGTGGCGCGGGTGTCCTGCTGGCTGCGCTCCATGCGTTCCAGGATCGGCGCGCGGATCTGCTGCTTGGTGAGGGCGAAGTTCTCCTGTCCCATGGCCGCCAGCTCCCGTGCGGCCTCCAGCGCGCGGCCCATGAGATCGCCCGGCTCCACCACCTCCTCCACCAGGCCGCACTCCACCGCCGCGTCGGTCTCCACCGTGGCACCGCTGTAGAGCAGTTGCTGGAAGTGCCGCGCCGGCACGGCGAAACGCAGGATCTCCAGCGGCGCCGCAGGAAACGGCAGGCCCACCCGCAGCTCCGGGATCCCCACGCGGCCCGAGCCGCTCACCATGATCCGCCGATCCGCCGCGCACGCCACCACGCAGCCACCGGCGATGGCGTGGCCGTTGATGGCGGCCACCAGCGGCCGGGGGAAGGTGAACAGCGTGCGGCAGAAGTGATGGAAGACCACGAGATAGCGCTGCACGTAGGGTGCACCGCCGTCGAGCATGCGCAGCAGGTCCACGCCGGCGGAAAACACCGTGCCCTTCCCGGTGAGGACCACGGCGACGGCCTCCCCCTGCGCCAGGTCCCGGAAGCGTGCGGTCAGCTCCTCGCACAGCTCCAGATCCAGGGCGTTGACCTTGCCGTGCTCCATGCGCACCACAGCCACTCCGTCCTGCTGCTCCACGTTGATCATCGTGAATCCCCCTGCGCGCCATGGTACACCGGCGTCCGGCGGCCCATCAACCGACACCCGGGCGGGAGTTGGCCTCACGGACAGTTGCGAACGGAGCGAGGGCTGTCCGAGGAGTTGGCGCCGGCCGTGCGGGTGCTGCAGCTTCCGCCGACGAGAACCACGTAGGACCGCACCTCCCCCAACCCAGGATCGATGGGATCCACCGCCTTCCGGTCGGTGGCGTCGTTGGCCTCGAGGCAGGTTGCTAACGTGAGGAAATCGCCGGGTTTGGAGGATACCACCACATCGTAGGGGACCCAGCTTCCCCCTGGATCGACCGGTGGCATCCAGATCAGGAACGTGTCCGGTTCCTGGGAGAACACCAGGTCCCGCACCTCTCCCGGCGTGCCCCAGATCTGCTCGTTGGTGGGAAAGCAGTCGGCGCCATCGACGATCCCGTCGTTGTCGTCATCCGCATCGGTGGCATCCGGAAGTCCGTCACCGTCGGTATCGGTGTCCCGGCCCACCACCAGCACCTGGTTGACGAGCACGTCGAGAAGCTCGGTCTCCCCGCCTCCCGGCCACTCCACCACCACTCGATCGACGCTGGCGGCACCGCCCACGCCGAAGACCGCCTCCGCCGGCTCCTGGGTCAAGAAGCTCGTCCCAGCGGTGATGATGCGCATCATCTCCACCGGCCCGACGGTCACCCGGACCACCGCACCGATGGCCCGATGGTTGGGGCCGGTCATGCGGGGCTGTATCACCAGGTAGCCGTTGGAGGCGGGCGGCCCCTGGTTCTCCAGCAAGCGGATGCTGGATGGTGTCGCGCCCAGGGCCTGGGTGGTCTGCACCAGGTCCAGGTCACCGTCCCGGTCGTGGTCCATGGCGGCCAGGGCGCTGCCCCAGAGGGTGTCATTGAACCCGCTGGAGACCGACTCATCGGTGAAAGTCGGAGGGCTGCCGCCGGCGTTCATGAACAGCTTCGACGGGTCGGTGGAGGCGAGCCCCCCGCCAAAC
>CBDVAL010000116.1:0-10444 GCA_965371955.1 uncultured bacterium
CCTTCTCCACCAGCGTGAGCACATCGCCCATGCCCAGGATGCGCGATGCCATCCGGTCCGGATGGAAGGGCTCGAGGTTCTCCATTCTTTCGCCCACACCGATGAACTTGATGGGCAAGCCGGTGACATGGCGGATGGACAGGGCTGCACCGCCCCGGGCGTCGCCGTCCATCTTGGTGAGAATTGCGCCCGTGAGCGGCAACTGCCGATGGAACTCCCCTGCGCTGCGAACCGCATCCTGGCCGGTCATGGCATCGGCTACGAACAGGATCTCGAAGGGGTCGACGATCTTTCGCAGCACTTCCAGTTCTCCCATGAGCTCCTGGTCGATGTGCAAGCGACCTGCGGTATCAATGAGGACCACATCGAAACCGGTGCGCGCGGCCTCCTTCATGGCTGCGGCCGCAATGCGCCCAGGATTCCGCTCCTCGCCCGGTTCGTGGAAGGCCAGGTCCAGCGAACCGGCCAGCACGCGCAACTGGTCGATGGCGGCGGGCCGGTAGACATCACAGGGGACCAGCAGCGGCGACCTGCCGTGTTCCCGCAGGCGCAGAGCCAGCTTCGCGGCGGTGGAAGTTTTTCCCGATCCCTGCAGGCCCACCAGCATCAGGGCGGCCGGTTTGCGGCCCGGGATCTTGAGTTCTGCGCCCTCGCCCCCCAGGATCTCCTCGAGGGCATCACGAACGATCTTCACCAGTTGCTGGCCGGGCTTGAGGCTGCGCAGCACCTCCTCACCCAGGGCCTGCTCACGCACGCGGGCCAGGAGGGTCTTGACCACCTGGAAGTGGACATCCGCCTCCAGTAACGCCATGCGGATCTCTCGCAAGCTGTCCCGGATGTTCTTCTCCGAGATGTGTCCCTCACCCCGGATGCGGCGGAACACTCCCTGCAGCTTGTCTGTGAGCCCTTCGAACATGGCGATGACCTGGCCCCGGAACCGCGCGCCGGCACGGCATCCCGCTCTGGACGGAAACGCGTTATTGTAGTGTAAGCGACTGAAAAGTCAAGCGATCTACTACACCGAGGTCAGCAGGTGCCCGAGCTTCTCCTTCTTGGCCCGCAGGTAGGCGAGGGTCTTCTCATGCGGCGGGACCTCCAGCGGCACCCGCGCCACGATCTCGATGCCGTATGCCTTGAGGGCCACGAACTTTCGTGGATTGTTGGTCATGAAGCGGATACGGCGACAGCCGAGATCGGTGAGGATCTGGGCTCCGATGCCGTAGTCGCGCTGGTCCGGCTTGAAACCGAGGCTCTCGTTGGCCTCCACGGTGTCCTCACCGCCATCCTGGAGCTCGTAAGCCTTGAGCTTGTTGACCAGCCCGATACCACGGCCTTCCTGCCGCAAGTAGACGATGACCCCCTTGCCTTCCGCAGCGACCCTCGCCATGGCCAGCTCCAGCTGGCTACCGCAATCACAGCGTACCGAACCGAAGACATCGCCGGTGAGGCACTGGGAGTGCACCCGGACCAGCACGTCATCTTCCGGGCCGATCTCCCCCATCACCAGGGCCAGGTGGGTCTTGCTCTCCACCGCGGACTCGTAGGCGATGAGACGGAACTCCCCATGGGACGTGGGAAGCTTGGGCTGCGCCACCCGCCTCACCAGGCGCTCGTTGCGCAGGCGATAGCGGATCAGATCCGCGATGTTGATGACCCGCACTCCGTGCTCCGCGGAGAACTTGCGCAACTGCGGCACCCGGGCCATGCTGCCGTCCTCGTTCATGATCTCGCAGATGACCCCGGCGGGGTACACACCCGCCATGCGCGCCAGATCCACCGCCGCCTCCGTCTGGCCGGCGCGTTTCAACACGCCGCCCGGAGCGGCGCGCAGCGGGAACATGTGGCCGGGCCGCGCCAGGTCATCCGGGAGCGTGGCCGGGTCGATGAGCTTGCGCACGGTAGAGGCTCGATCCGCGGCGGAGATTCCGGTGGTGACCTCATTGCTGGCCTCCACGGATACGCAGAACGCGGTGCCGTAGGGCGCGGTGTTGCGCTCCACCATCATCGGGATGCGCAGCTGATCCAGGCGCTCGCCGGTCATGGCGATACAAATCAGACCGCGCCCGTGGCGCGCCATGAAGTTGATGCTCTCGGGCGTGATCTTCTCGGCCGCGATGGTCAGATCGCCCTCGTTCTCGCGATCTTCGTCATCCACCACGATGACGAACTTCCCGGCGGCAATATCCCGGAGGGCTTCCTCGATGGACGAAAAACCCATCTCAGGCTCCGGAAACGGAAGGGCCTCGCTCATGTTCTCTCCTCCAGAACGGCGTCACTCGAGAGTTCCCTCAAAGGGTACCACAAGCCAGGCCGCCGGCCGGGCCGTTAGGCCTCTTCGCTCCATGGGTCGACGCTGCCCGTCCGCAGGAAGTGGCGAACATATTTTCCCAGGATGTCGGCCTCCAGGTTCACCCGCGAGCCTTGCGCCAGACCATCCAGGTTGGTGACGGCCAGCGTATGGGGGATCAGGGCCACCTCGAAGCGCTCCGGCTGGAGGTCCGATACGGTCAGGCTGACCCCGTCCACCGACACCGAACCCCTGGCTACCAGGAGATCGGTAACCGCCTCGGGCCGCGAAAACGCCATGATGAGGCTGTCTCCCTCGGGTCGCCGTGCCAGCACTTCGCCCACGCCGTCCACATGTCCCTGGACAAAGTGCCCGCCCATCCGCCCCCCGGCCGGCAGGGAACGCTCCAGGTTCAGGATGCTGCCCGGCGGCAGCTGTCCCAGCGTTGTCATGCGCAACGTATGCGGCGAACACTCCGCCTCGAACCAGTCGGCGGTGCTACGGATCACCGTGAGGCAGACCCCGCTCACCGCCACACTCTCGCCCGTCGACAGCGAACCTTCCGGAGGTGACCACGCGATGCGTAACACGGCGCCGTCCTCGACCTCCTGGCGCGACGCCAGGGCACAGGTCGCCTCGATGATGCCGGTGAACATCAACGTCCTCCCTTGTTTCTTGCCGAGGCGGGGTAGCCGGTGATGCGTAGATCCGGACCGCAGCGCTCCACGGTCAACCGTTCCAGGCGGTGCGCCAGCGCCGGCCGGCTCACGCCGTCACCGCCCACCAGGGGCACCGCCGACCGGCCGCCGAGGAGCATGGGAGCCATGAACAGTATCATCTTGTCCGCGTACCCTCCGGCCAGGAACGAGGCGTGCACCTCTCCGCCACCTTCCACCAACAGCGATCGGATCTCCCGCCGTCCCAGGTCTCGCAGCACTGCGCCCACACCCACCCGGCCGGCCTTGCAGGGCAAGTGCCGCACGGTCACACCGGCGGCGCGCAGCGCCTTTGCTCTGGATGGAGACGCACGCTGCGCGGAATAGATCACCAGGGGTCGCCGTCGCGCGGCGCGCACCAGGCGCGAACGCCGTGGCGTGCGCAACTCGGCGTCCAACACCACGCGCAGGAAACCCGGACGCTCGTGGCCGGCACGGCGGGCTGCCAGCTCCGGATCATCCACGAGGACCGTAGCCACTCCCACCAGGATGGCATCGAACCCCCAGCGCAGATCATGCGCCGCCCGGCGCGCCGCAGGGGAGGTGATCCACCGGGAACGGCCAGCGGCCGTGGCGATCTTACCGTCGAGGCTGGTGCCGGCCTTCAGGACGACAAACGGTCTGCCGCTACGGACGTGGTGCACGTAGGCTTCGTTGAGCGCACGCGCTTCCTGTCCCAGCAGCCCACACTCCACCTGCACCCCGGCGCGCCGCAACGCCGAGAACCCGCGTCCTCGTACCAGCGGGTTGGGATCCTTCATGCTGGCCACCACCCGGCGGATGCCGCTGTGCAGGATCGCGTCGACACAAGGTGGCGTGCGCCCATGGTGCGCGCAGGGTTCCAGGTTCACATAGAGCGTCCCGCCGCGGGCCGCCGTGCCCGCCCTGCGCAGCGCGCGCACCTCCGCATGCGGCTCGCCCGGGCTGCGGTGAAAACCGCTTCCCACGACGCAGCCCGCGCGCACCACCAGCGCACCGACCATCGGGTTCGGGCTGGCGGTTCCGAGCCCCCGGGCCGCCAGGACCAGTGCAGCACGAAGGTGCTCCTCGGCCTTCCCGCCCCCCTGCCGGGTGTTCGCTGCTGCCCGTATCGGCTTCAAGGGCAAAAAAGCCCCTCCAGGTAGGCGTCCGGCTCGAAGTCCACCAGGTCCTCCGCCGCTTCCCCCACGCCCAGATAGCGGATGGGGATCCCCAGGTCACGGTTGATGGCCAGCGCCACGCCCCCACGCGCGGTACCATCGATCTTGGTCAGCACCAGCCCGGTGACCGGCGCCGCCTCGGTGAACACGCGCGCCTGCTGGATGCCGTTCTGGCCGGTGGTGGCATCCACCACCAGGAGAACCTCGTGTGGGGCGCCCGCCAGTCGCTTGCCGGTGATGCGATGGATCTTGCCCAGTTCCGCCATCAACGACGTCTTGGTGTGCAGCCGGCCTGCGGTGTCCACGATGACGAAGTCGGACCCCCGGGCCTGCGCGGCGGCCAGGGCGTCGAACACCACCGCCGAGGGATCGCTGCCGTCCTGGTGGCGGACCAGATGGGCCCCGGAGCGCTCCGCCCAGATGGCGAGCTGCTCCGCCGCTGCAGCCCGGAAGGTGTCGGCCGCGCACAGGATACCGCGCCTGCCATCGGCCGTGGCCCGCAGGGCCAGCTTGCCCGCGGTGGTGGTCTTGCCGGAGCCGTTCACACCCACCAGGAGCGTGACCCGCGGAGTGCCGGCCGGCGGGTCGACGGGAGCCGGTCCTTGCTGCAGCCCGGGGCGCAGACGCTCGCTGATGAGCGTGCGCAGGTCATCCATCCCGTTGATCTCCTGCCCTAGCCGCTCCTCGCGCAGCGCATCGAGGATCTGCGTGGTGGTGGCCACACCGATATCGGCCTCCAGCAGGATCTCCTCGAGATCCTCCAGAAGCTCCTCGTCGACCTTGCGACGACCGCCCAGGGCGGAACCCAGCCGATCGCCCAGCGACCGGCGGGTGCGTGACAGTCCGCGCTTGATCCGTTCGAGAGCCTTAGCGAGCATGACGGAGATCATCCATGGGGCCGCCCCTCTACCCCGCTGCGAGTTTCTGCAGGAACGCCTGGGCACTCAGGGCTTGGCTGCTCTCCGGAGGCGCCGTATCGAGGACTTTCTGCAAGTGGCGTCTTGCCTGCTCAGTACTGCCCTGCCCCAGATACAACTCCCCGATCTTGAGGTTCAGCTCCACATCTTCCGGGACGAAGGAGTGTGCCTTGAGGTAGGCTTCTAGGGCCGCGGCATCCTCGCCCTTGTCCTCCAAGAGCCGGCCCAGTTCCTTGTAACCACGGGTATAGCGCGGATTGACTTCGAGTGCTTTACGGATTTTCTCCTCGGCCGCGTCGGCATCTCCCTTGAGCTGGAGGGTCTTTCCCCAGTTCAGATACACCTTCTCCGGGGTCAGGTACGCCGGATCTGCCAGGGCCGCCATGTAGGACTCCTCGGCGTCCGCATACTCACCGCGAGCAGAGAACACCTTTGCCAGATCGTGATAAGCCTCGCTGAACCCCGGGTTGAGCTTGATGGCCTTGCGGAAGTGCTCCTCAGCTAGACCATACCTGTCCAGAAAGAAGTAGGCTAGGGCCAAGCCGTGATGGTACGTGGCGTTGCGCGGCTCAAGGCTGACCGCCTGGCCGAACTCGACCAGCGAGCGCGGCAATTCCCCATCCTGGAGGTAGCGCCAGCCCAACCGAAAGTGGCTGCCGGCCATCAGCGCCTCCCTCTCCTTGGCCTGTTTTCTCTTGCCCGCGGAACCGGGCGTCAGCGAGATCAGAAGCACCACCATGATGGCCACCTGCCATCGGACGAACCTGGTTGTGGTTTCGCGCCGTATGTTGATCATGTGCTTCTCCTTTGTGGGCACCCGGTTCGTGGCCGGGCGCCCGGCAGGGCCGCAGAGATGGTACAGGAATCTTCGCTGCGGATCCCCATGTGGTCCGGTCTTCAAAGGCGGGTCTCGCTCTTCAGCTCGCGTTCCAGCAGGCTCTGAATGGCACGCTTCGGCGAGCGCCGCCGGAACAGGACGGCGTGAACCTGCTCGACGATGGGCATATCCACGCCCTCCCGACGCGCCAGGGCGTACGCCGAGCGTGAAGTTCGCACGCCCTCGGCGACCATCTTCATGGGGGCCAGGATCTGTTGTAGCCGGCGTCCGCGACCCAGCGCCACGCCCACCTGGCGATTACGGCTGAGGCCTCCGGTGCAGGTCAGCACCAGATCCCCCATGCCTGCCAGGCCGGCCAGGGTGTTGCGGCGCGCCCCCAGCTTCACCGCCAGACGAGTGATCTCGTGCAGGCCCCGGGTCAGCAGTGCCGCTCCTGCGTTGCTGCCGTAACCCAGGCCCTCGAGGATCCCTGCCGCCAGCGCCACGACGTTCTTGAGGGCGCCACCGAGCTCCACGCCCACCTGATCGGAGTTGCGGTAGACGCGAAAGTTGCCGTGGCTCAATTGCTCCTGAAGGCGACGCGCCAGTTCCGCGCTGCGCGCCCCCACCACCACCGTGGTGGGGTGGCGCTGCGCTACCTCCCGGGCAAAGGAGGGCCCCGAGAGCGAGGCGATCCGGCTGGCGGGGAATCCCGTCTCCGCCGCCACCACCTGGGACATGCGCAGCAACGTCCCGTTCTCCACGCCCTTGGTTGCCACCACAAGCGGCACACTGCGCTCCAGCCACGGCTTGCATTGACGCACCACCTTGCGCAGGTGATGCGAGGGCACGACCAGCAGCACACAGGACGCCCCCTGCAAGGCCTCGGAAAGGCTGCTGGTCGTCCGGATCCGTCGCGGCAGGCGATGCCCGGGCAAGTAGCGCACGTTGATCCGGGAGGAGCGTACGCGTGCTTCCAGCCGTGGATCGTGAAACCACAGGCGAACCCCATCGCCCCGCCGCGCCAGGTGCAAGGCCAGCGCTGTGCCCCAGCTGCCGGCGCCGATGACCGTCATCTCGCTCATGAGCCTCTCCGTGACACGCTCCCCATCCGTTCTTCCTCACCGGCCAGCAGACGCCGCAGGTTACCCCGATGCCGCCAGAGGATCACCGCGATCGCCGGCAAGCTCGCCAGGGCCAGATCGCCACGGTCCAGACTCCACGCCAGCAGGGGGAGCGCTGCCGTTGCGCTCAGGGAAGCGAGGCTCACCCGGCGCCAGGGGATCATGACCGCCACGAACACCGCCAGCGACAGCAGCACGAGGACGGGCGACAGCACGGCGAACGCCCCCGCGGCGCTGGCCACTCCCTTGCCGCCACGGAACGCCAGATAGATCGGGTAGCAATGGCCCAGCACCACCGCCAGCGCGGCGGCCTGCGGCAGCCAGCCCTGCGGTTCGATGCGCAGCGCCAGCGCCACGCCTGCCGCCCCCTTGGCCGCGTCCAGCAGCAGGGTTGCGATGCCCGTCAGCACGCCGCGCTGCCGCAGTACGTTGGTGGCGCCGATATTGCCGGAACCCACCCGCCGAACGTCCACGCCCCCGACGCGCCCGAGCAACAGGCCGAACGGTATGGCAGCCACCAGATAGGCCGCCAGCAGGACCAGGCCTCGGAGGAGACTCACGGGCATGGAAGCTCCTCTCCCAGTGGGAAGCGTTGCAGTACCTCGTGACGCGCACCGCCGCGCACCAGCGTCGAGCGAAACAGCACGCATTCGGTCACCGGCATGTCTCCCAGATCCAGCGGATCGCCGCCCTGCAGCGCTTTTCGCACCATGGCGCGCGGCAGGCCGCGGCGGGCCCTTCCCAGGGTCAGGTGCGGGTGGAACCTGCCGTCGGGTTCCGGCAGGCCCACACGACGCACGCAACCCAGCAACGCCTGGCGCAAGGCGCGCAGCGTACCCTGCACATCCTCCACACCGACCCACAGCACCCGAACACGGCCGCGCTCGGGGAAACAGCCCCGACCCGTGATGGCGATGTTGCCCACGGCGACGCGCCGGCATTCGCTCTCCGCCAGCGACCTGAGGACCTGGACGTCCGCCTCGGCCACCTCCCCCAGGAAGACCAGCGTCAGATGCAGCGTGCCAGCGCGCACCCAGCGCACATCGGGCAGCTCGGGTTGCAATCGCACTTTCTCCTGCTCCAGCTGCCTGAGCAGGTCTTGCGTCAACGGTACCGCCAGGAAGACCCTCAACGAGGGCCGCCCTCCGTGCTCTCCAGGAATCGTCGCAGCCCATCCAGCGCTCGTGCCACGGCCCAGCGCCGCACCCGTTGGCGGCTCCCTGGAAACAACCACCTGCGGCACTCGTTCGCCTTCTCCGTGGTCAGCGCCAGGTAGACCAGGCCCACCGGCTTGTCCTCCGTGCCTCCGTCGGGGCCCGCCACACCGGTGATGGAAAGGCCGACATCGGCACCGAAGCGCCGCCGCACCCCCTGGGCCATGGCCCGCGCCGTCGCCTCGCTCACCGCGCCATGCTGTCGAATCATCGCCGGCGGGACTCCCAGCACCTTCTGCTTGATCTCGTCGGAGTAGGCGATGACGCCGCCCAGGAAGAAGTCCGACGCCCCCGGTGGGCGGGTCAGCTCCTCGCCGAGCATGCCCGCCGTGCACGATTCGGCCACCGCCAGCGTGATTCCGTCCGATCGCAGCCGCTCGCCCAGGACCGCCACCAGGCTGGAGTCCTCGTCGGCGAACACGGCAGTCCCCAGGCGGGAAGCCACTGTGGTCGCGAGATCCGCCGCACGCTCGCGCGCCACCGCGGCATCGGGATGGCGCGACAGGATGCGGACCTCCACCTCTCCGGGAGATGCCAGAACGGTCAGCTCGGTTCCCTGGCAGACCTCGTAGAGATCGCCGATGCGATCCTCCAGCTCCGATTCCGCCATGCCGGCGGTTCGCACCACACGCACCGCCACGCCCGGCGGTTCGAGACGCTCACGGATGCGCTGCAGGACCTCCTCGCTGAGAACCGAACGCATCTCTGCAGGCGGCCCGGGCAAGGCCAGCACCATTCCCGCACCATGATCCAGCAGCAAGCCCGGTGCGGTGCCCTCGGGGTTGGCAAGCGGCACGGCACCGCGCGGCACCAGGGCCTGGCGGAGGTTGGATCGGGGCATGGCGCGTGCCACCGCCTTGTACTTCGTGCGCAAGGTTCGCAGCACGGCCGGTTCCTCGTACAGTGGGCAGTCCAGCGCTGCCGCCAGCGCCTCCCGGGTGCGATCGTCCGCGGTGGGTCCCAGGCCGCCGGTGGAGATCACCAGAGACGAGCGATGAGCTGCCTCGCGGAACGCCTGGGTGAGACTGGGCAGATCATCACCGACGATGGTGCGCCGCACCACGTGGAAGCCCTCGCTGGTGAAGCGCAGACTGAGTTCGCCGGAGTTGGTGTCCTGTCGCCCGTGGCCCAGGAGCTCGCTTCCCACCGCCAGGATCTCCACCGTGGGCGCGCTCACCGAGCCCTTTCCGGCGCCCGGGCACCCTGGGCCTTCTCAGGGGCCATTCGATCACCGATGGCCGCCATCATCTGCGACGTGAGCAGACGCAGGCCATCACGCGGGCCGGCGCCCTCGGTCAACGCGTCCGCGAACCGCAGCGCCTTTCCCACACGCAGATGGATCTTGCGCGGCCTCGGCAGCCAGGTACCGCGCGGGAATGCCTCGAATGCGCCCTGCACACCGATGGGGATCACCGGCGCTCCGGAGAGCTTGGCCAGCAACGCTGCGCCCTCCTGTGGTTTCCCCAGCGTACCGTCCGGTGAACGGCTTCCCTCCGGGAAGATGCCCACCACCTCGCCGCGGCCCAGCACCTCCAGGCAGCGCCGGATGGGACCGCGCTGGCCCGCCCCCGGATCCACCGGGATGGTCTTCATGCCGACGTAGAACCAGCGCAGGCGCCGCAGGTTGAACATCCGGGTCAGGACCACGAAATGGATCTTGCGCGGCAGCGTACCTCCCAGAATCCCGGCGTCCAGGTACGAGGTATGGTTGGCCACCACCAGGGCCGGACCTTCCTTCGGAAAATTCTCCATCCCCTCCGTGGTGATGCGGAAGTAGAACTTGCGCAGAGGCCAGAACAGTAGCTTGATGAGCGCGTAGAACACGGCTCAGGACTCGGCGGCGGCGGGCCCGGCCGGGCGGCGGATCAACGAGGACGGCAGTACGAGGCCGCCCGAGACGATCATCTTGATGGCCTCCTCCACGCTGAGATCCACCCTGCGCACACCGGTGGCAGGCAGCATCAGCATCATGCCGGAGGTCGGATTCGGACTGGTGGGGACGAAGACCTGCACCATTTCGTCGTCACCGGCCTCCTTCCACAGCGCGCCCTGTGTCACCGAGGTAACGAAACCCAGGGCCCAGCAGCCCTTGCGCGGGTATTCCAGCGCCACCACCTCACGGAACGCCTCCTGGCGTCCGGTGGTGAACGCTTCCAGGAGCTGCTTCGCACTGGAATAGATCACGCTGACCAGCGGGATGGCCAGCAGCAAGCGCTCGAAGGAACGGATC
>CBDVAL010000117.1:0-10437 GCA_965371955.1 uncultured bacterium
TCTGCCAGGACAGTCCGTTCCCGGTGTGCGGCGGCGACTGCCCGGCGGACGAGGTCTGCACCGCCGACTCGACGGTCGGAGCGTGCTTCTGCGCGCCGGAGCCGGAACCGTGCGGGCAGAGCGACCCGGCGACATGCGGAGGAGTCTGCACAGGCGCGGATCAGCTCTGCAGCATCGGCCCGGCGGGTCTGTGCGAGTGCATTCCGGATACATTCGCAGGAGGATCGATCGTGCCCGGAATACCGCTGACGTTGCAACGGACGACCACCGAGGCCCTCGGCGACATCACGCTGAGCTGGGGTCCATCGTGTTCGCCGGCAGACGACGATTTCGAGATCTACGAAGGGTTGATATCCAGTTTCTACAGCCACACCTCGCGGTTCTGTAGCACCGGCGGCGCGACGACCATCACCTTCACGCCCATTGCCGGCAATACGTACTATCTCGTGGTCCCACGAAACTCGCTTCGCGAGGGCTCCTACAGTACGGACGGTGGCGGAACTGAGCGGCCGCAGGGAGGACTCGCCTGTCTGCCGCAGTTGATCGGCGCCTGCCCCTGAGTCCGGGGCATTGAGAAAGAGTTAGGGGCTGGCTGCCGGCGTATCAGCCGCGCAGCCGGCCCCGCTCAATTGCGGGCGTAGCGCCCGCGCAGCCAGTTCCAGCGAATGCGGAACAGGTCGCGCAGCATGCGTGCGGAGTCCAGCACCGGGTCCACGCGGCTGGACGGCGAGTCATACCAGCTCACGGGCACCTCCGCCACCCGGAAGCCGAACTTGCGCGCCAGGAAGAGGATCTCCACGTCAAAGGAGAAGCCTGGAAGGCGTTGTGCAGCGAACAGCCGCTGCGCCTCGGCGTGGCGGAACAGCTTGAAACCGCACTGCGAGTCATGGATGCCCGGCAAGGCCAGCACCTGCACCAGCAGGTTGAAACCCTTCCCCAGGGTCTGGCGATACCACGGCTGGCGCACCATCACCCGGGAGTCCCGCAGGGCACGGGAGCCGATGGCCAGCGCGGCGCCGTCGTCCAGGGCACGCTCCAGTGCCTCCAGGTCCTCGATGGGCGTGGACAGGTCGGCATCGGAGAACAGCACCCGCCGGCCGCGCGCCGCCTGGACGCCCGCGCGCACCGCCGCGCCCTTGCCCTGGTTCTCGCCCAGGGCCAGGACGCGCAGCCTCGGGTCATCGGGGCGGGCGGCGGCGGCGGCCTCCGCCGTGCCGTCCCGGCTGCCGTCATCGGCCACGATGACCTCGAAGCGGCCGGGGCGGCCGTCCAGGTAGTCGCCGATCTTCTGCAGGGTCTTGGAGATGCGCGCCGACTCGTTGTACGCGGGGATGACCACGCTGAGGTCGATGGGGGCTGACGATGGTGAATCGGACCGCTTCATCCGTGCTCTCCGGGCCGCGGGCCGCGGGCGGACCGCAGCGGCTACGGCCGGGAAACTATCGGCTGGCGGCGGGCCTGTCAACGCCGGGGAACCTCCAGCGGGCCAATTACGTAGATCGACTCATGGGGCGGGGTCTGTGCGGCTGGGCCAGCCTCCGCCGGGCAGTCTCCACCTGCAGCCGCACCCAAGGAGGCATCCATATGAACGCATCCATCTTAGCCGCCAATGCCCGTCGTTTCCCGCTGGTCATCGCTGTGGCGGTGGCCCTCCTGCTGGCCGCCTCGCCGGTGAGCGCCCGTGACCAGGGAGCCTTCCTGGGCATCTCGTCCTCAGGCCTCAGTGGCTCGGACGCGCGGGAGGCCGGCCTCTCCAGCCGCGACGGCGCGATCCTCCACACGGTCTACGCGGGAACCGCCGCTGAGGACGCCGGCCTGAAAGCCGGGGACATCCTGCTGACCTTCGGCGGCGAGAAGATCTTTGACGACCGTGACCTGACCGACATGATCCACGACCGCGGCCCCGGAGATCGGGTCAGCATCACGCTGATCCGGGACGGCGAGAACATGACCGTGGATGCCGTGCTGGGTACACGCGACGATATGGAATGGGAGCAGGAGGAGGACGGCTGGAGCCGCTTCTGGGACGGAATCGGCAATCTCTTCGGCGGCCACCATTCCGGCGACAGCGGGCCGCGCCTGGGAGTCTACGTGGAGGAGATGGAAGATCAGATGGCCGATTACTTCCAGGCGGGAGAGGACGGGGGAATCCTGCTCACCCGGGTCGTGCGCAACTCCCCCGCCCAGGATGCCGGACTGCTCGCCGGCGACGTGGTGATCCGGGTGGACGAGAGCAACATCCGCGAGACCGGCGACATCAGCGATGCCCTGCGCGGCAAGTGGGGCGAGACCGTCCCGGTCACGGTGATCCGCAAGGGCGACCGGCTGGAGGTCCGAGTGGTTCTGGAGGAGAAGTGATCCGCTCCCGGACCCTGCCCGTGCCGGCCTGATGGGCCGGCGGGAGCGAAACACCGCCCTTCTGAAGCTGCTGGTGGCCGTAGCATGGGCCGATGGCAAGATCCAGGCTTCGGAGCTCAACTTCATCAAGCGCCTGGTGCTGCGCTTCGGCCTCGATGACGAGATCTGGGCCGAACTGGAACCCTACCTCGAGGAGCCGGTGGACGACGCCGAGCGACAGGCGCTGGCGGGCGCCCTGAACGAGCATCTGCGTCTGCCCGGCGCCCGGCGCGAGGTCCTGGGCATGCTGGAGCGCATAACCGGCGCGGATCAGACCGTCACCCCCGAGGAGCAAGAAGCGCTGCAGCAGATCCGCGCGGTGCTGCAGTCCGATGAGTCCTCCGGCCTGCTGGGCGGCCTCAAGCGCCTGTTCGGCGGCGGCGCCGGCGCGCGCGCGTCGGAACACCTCGGCCGGGACGTGGACACCTTCCTGCACAACAAGGTCCTCTACCGCCTGCGCCGGCAGCTCAAGCAGCGCGAGGCCCAGGTGGCAGCCGACGATCGCCGGCTGTCGTTCTGGGCGCTGTTCGGCGGGCTGCTGGGGAGGGTGATGGTCGCCGACGACGACCTTCATGAGCAGGAGGTGGAAGCCATGCGCCGCGTCCTGGCGGCGCGCTCCGATCTGGAGGCGGAGCACTCGGAGCTGGTGACCTCGGTGGTGAGCGAGGAATCCCTGAAGGGCCTGGACCGCTACCGTCTGGTGCAGGGTTTCCTGGAGCTATCCACGCCGGAGGAACGCCGCATGCTGGTGAGCTGCCTGTTCGACGTGGCCACCGCCGACCACGACCTCCCCGCCTCGGAACACGAGGAGATCCGCGGCATCGCCTACGGCCTCGGCCTCTCCCACCGCCAGTTCATCGAAGCCAAGCTCCCCTTCACCGCAAGGCTCAAGTAGGCGCCGTGATCACTGGAGGTAGCCGAGGCTCTTGAGGGCTTCGATGGCTTCGGGACCGGGGGCGTGGTCCTTCACCGGGGCCTCCTGGGGACGGATGGCCACCCATCGATGCAGGGCGGTGACGGCGGTGCGCATCGCTTCCAGCTGCTCGGCGTTGCCCAGCGCCAGGTTCACCTGCTCCTCCGGATCTTCGTGATGGTCGGAGAGGAAAGAGTCCCCCTGGGTGTCGATGAGCTTGTAGCGATTCTGGATGAGCGTCCAGCCGCCGCGTATCTCCGCGAACGACGAGCCGCGCGGCTGCCCCAGGAAGATGTCCGTACCCGGCAGGCCCTCCGGGACATTGTGCCCATGGAAAGACAGCAACGACGGGATCACGTCGATGGACTGGGTGACTGCATCGATCTCCTTGGCCAGCCCGGCGGGCTTCTTGCCGCGCGGGAACTTGACGATGAACGGAACGTGAATCACCTCATTCCACAACGCATGGCCGTGGGCGTATCCCCTGTGGTCGTAGAGTTCCTCGCCGTGGTCCGCGGTGATGATGATCAGCATGTCGTCGTAACGACCCATCGCCTTGAGGCCCTCGAGCAGCGGCTCGAGGTAGCGCCGGTCCATGCGGCACGTCTTCGCGTCATAGAGGACGTTGAGGTAGCGAACATCATCCTCGTTCAGCAGCAACCCGTCCTCGTTGATGCGGAACTTCATCTTCGAGGTGGTGAAGTCCACGCCCCGTTCGGCCTGGGCCGGCTCGTCGTAGGGGAAGCCGTAGTCCTTCATGATCTCCTTGTCACGCTCCCCCATGCGGAACGGATGATGCACTCCGGCCAGATGGAGATAGCCCAGGAACGGTCCGGGCGCCTTGCGGATCAGCTCCAGCGTCTTGCGGATGCGCTTGCCGTCGCCGCCCAGCTCCTCGGGGCCGTAGTAGTCGACGAACCCCTGGGAGAAGCCGTACTCCGGCACCTGGTGCCTGCTCTTGACCACGCCGAAGGTGTAGAACCCCAGCTCCTGGAACCACTCCGCCATGGTCCCCAGATCCTCGCTGAGAACCTGGGTGGCGTAGCGGCCGGCGCTGGCCCCTTGCACCATCTCGTGGTTCCAGACCACGCCATGCTGGAACGGGAACAGTCCGGTGAACAGGCTGGCGGTGGATCCCTTGGTGGCGGTGGACTGTACGTAATGCCGGCGGAATACCACAGCGTCGGGATCGGCGGCGAACGCGTCGATGGTGGGTGTGGTGGGGCGCTCGTAGCCGTAGACTCCCACCCGGTCAGCACGTAGCGCGTCCACAGCGATGATCAGGACGCCCGGAACGTGGTTCTCCACCGGCCCCGGGGCGCAGCCCGCCAGCGCCCACGCCAGCAGCGCCAGACCCAGGCTCGGAAACCCCCTCATCTGCGATCTCCCTCGGAGGCAGCGGTGGCCCGGCTCACGGCCCGGCGCCCTGCCCCACCGGGCGCCGCAACCTGGCGCCCGTCGGGACCGAGGAAACGGCACCACCAGGACCGCTCGCTGGCTGTGCGCTCATCGATGGGGCCCTTGAGGTCCCAGCACACCGGGGGCGGCGTGGCCGCCTTGCCCTCGGCCTGGTGCCGGCGCATCACCTGCATCAGGTCGTCCAGGCTCTGGCCGGCGTTCCAGTCAGGCTGGAAATGCGCCACAAAACTGTTCTCGTCAAACGGCACGTCGTCCATCTCGCACATGCGCAGCAAGTAGTAGCGGACGAACGCCTCCCAGTTGAGCAGGCTCTCGCGGTGCACGGCCTCGCCGAAATCCAGCTCCACGGTCTTGCGGCGGGTCTCGGGCCGCTCGGTCTTCTCGTGATAGTAGCCGGCGTTGCGCGCGTAGTACTGTCCGCGCGCGTCGATGAACTCGGTGAACTCCCGGGTCAACCGATCCGCCGCAATTCCCAGTTGTTGACTCTCGCTCCAGGCACCCACTCCGCAGCCGCAGTCCTCGCCATGGCTGTCCGCGCGCGCGATCATCGGCGCGCGATCGGCGTGCTGCGCCGGGATGTCATAGTTGAGGATGGAGTGGTAGCGCAGGGTCTGCCAGTTCACGAACGCGTCGAACGAGCCGAACGAATGATACTTGTCGTACGCCTCGCGCTGGCGCAGATAAAGGTTCCGCAGGGCAACGTCGAAGTGGCGCCGGCGACCCCGGAAGCGCGCCGCGTCACCGTCGCGGTCGGCCTCGATCAGGCTGGCGATCATCCGGTTCGTCAGCGCAATCACCGCCGCCAGGTTGGAGAACAGCGGATCGACGAAGATTCCCGACATGCCGGTGAGGTACCAGCGATCCTCCGAGAAGTACTGCCGCGCCCCACGGTTGAGATGGGCCAGGCCCATGAAGTCGCGGTTCACCGCGTCGGGGCCGAGCAACTCGTCCATACACCGGTGCCCGCGCAGGAACTCCTCCAGCTCCCCTCCGTTGTGGATCTTCAGGGGCTGCAGCCGGCTATCGAAGGTCACACCGAGGCTCACGGTGTCCGCATCCACCGGGATGAGCCAGATCCAGTAGCCGTCGTACATGAAGTGGTTGGTGGAGCACCAGCGCATGGTGTTCTCCACGCGCCCGCGCCAGGCGTCGTCGCCCAGCTCATCGATGCTGCGGGTGCCCTGGAAGCGGCCCCAGTACGAGCCCACCGGCGCCCGGTCCTCATCCCCGGTGGGAACCAGTTCCAGTTGCCGGGCCAGCGGCGAGCTTCGCCCGCCGGCATCCACCAGGTGGCGGCAGCGGATGCTCCCATCGCTGGTGTGCACCACGTGCCCCCCATCGGTGTCGATGAGGATGCCCGGCTGCCCGTCGTCGCGGCGGGCCAGGACCTGCGTACCCAGCAGGACCTCCACGCCGTGGCGCCGGTTGATCTCGCACAGGTCACGGTCCAGTCGGGCACGGTCCAGTTGCACGCCGCGGTTCAACGTGGTGTAGCGCGAGCGACCCTGTTCCGACAGCTCACGCATGCGCAGGTCCTTGTCCTTGGAGTCGAACCAGAAGCGCAGCCCGTGCTTGACGATATGATTCGCCGCCAGGTACGGCCCCAACCGGCAGTTGCGCACCGCGTAGTCGTCGAACACCTCCACCGTGGACTCCCCCACCCACCAATCGAAGTCCGTCTTCCGGTCGACGATGATGAGGCGCAGGTCCGGCTGCTCCACGGTGAGCTGGCGAGCCAGCAGGCCGCCGGCCATGCCGGCGCCGATGATCAGGACATCGCAGGATTTCTCGAACGGTGTGGTCACGGTTCCCCCCTGTCCCCTCGAAGCGGCCCTGAGAATACCTGTGGCAACCGGTCCCGTCCAGCAGCGCCACCCGCCTGCGTCAACGGCGCAGCTTGACCCGGGCGTCTACCGCCAGGCTGGATTCGCCCTGCGGGCATGCCATGAAGGGGTTGATGTCCACCTGCTCGACCTCGGGGAAGTCGCCCACCAGCTGGTTCAGGCGCAGCAGAGCGTCCTCCACCACCTCCAGGTCCACGGCGGGCTTGCCGCGCGCGCCCTGCAGCAGCGCGTGGCCGCGGATGGACCGGATCATCTCCTGAGCATCGTGGCGCGTGATGGGATGCATCCCGAAGGTCACGTCCTTCAGGTACTCCACATGGATCCCCCCCAGGCCGAACATCAGCAATGGCCCGAACTTGGGATCCTGGAAGCTGCCCAGGATGATCTCCGTGGCGTTGCGCACCATGGGCTGCACCTGGATGCGCAGACCCGCCAGGCGGCGCAAGCTCTTGTGGATGGCGTCGTACGCAGCAGCCAGCTCGTCGGCGTTGCGCAGGTCCGGCTTCACACCGCCGGAGTCGGACTTGTGTACCAGGCCGGGGGCGTCGGCCTTGAGCACCACCGGATAGGTCAGCGTATGGCCGGCATCGATGGCCTCGGCGCGCGTGGTGGCGTAGATGGACGGGGCGAAGGGTATCCCGTAGGCCTTGAGCAACTTCTCGGCATCCTCCGGAAACAACTGTTCACGCCCTGCATCCACCGTGGCTTTCAGGATGCGCCGGGCGGCACGGCGGTTCACTCGCAGCCGTTCCCGTTGCGGCTCCGGTCGGTCCAGCATGCGTCGGTACTGGACCAGGGCGCGCAGGGCCTGGACAGCGGACTCCGGGAATTCGTACACCGGAACGCCGTGACGCCGCAGATGACGCACCGCCTCGTCGCCCTCGTGCTTGCCCATGAAACAGGTGAGCAGCGGCCGGTCCAGCCTGGCGGCGGCATCGATGATGGCCTGTGCCACCTCCATGGCGTTGATCAGCACGGGAGATACGAAGATCACCAGGAACGCATCCACGTTGCGATCCCGCCGCAGCGCATCCAGAGCCACCCGGTAGCGCTGCGCATCCGCCGAGGCGATGAGGTCCACCGGGTTCTGCACGCTGCACTCCGCCGGCAGCGCCTTGCGCAATCGTGTCACCGTGGCCTTGCCCAGCTCGCCTACCTCCAGCCCGCCGGAGATGCACGCGTCGGTGGCCAGGATGCCCGGCCCGCCGGCGTTGGTCAGGATGGCCACGCGCTTCCCCCGGGGAACCGGCTGGGTGGCAAACGCCGGCGCCAGCGTGAACAGATCCTCCATGGAGCGTCCACGGATGACACCGCATTGATCCAACAGCGTGTCCACCGCCACGTCCAGGCCGCCCAGGGCGCCGGTATGCGAGAACGCAGCCCGCGCGCCTGCCGCCGTACGTCCCGACTTGACCACCAATATGGGCTTCTTGCGCGAGATACGCCGCGCGATCTCGCCGAACGCACGCGGATCCCCGAAGGACTCCAGGTACATCAAGATGAGCCGCACCTCCGGGTCGTCCTCCCAGTGCAGCAGGAGATCGTTGGCGGAGACGTCGGACTTGTTGCCGATGCTCACGAAGCGCGCCATACCCAGGCCGATGTCGCGCGCATGCGCCAGGATCACCTCGCCCAGGGCGCCGGACTGGGTGATGAAGCCCACCGTTCCCGGCACGGGCCGGGCCCGGGCGAACGACGCGTTCAGGCGCACATCCGCCGAGCTGTTGATCATGCCCATGCAGTTCGGCCCCACCATGCGCATCTCGTAGCGACGGACTCGCTCGAGCAGTTGCGCCTCCAGCGCTGCGCCCTTCTCGCCGATCTCCTTGAAGCCCGCGGTGATCACCACCAGCGCCTTGACGCGCTTGCGGCCGCAGTCGTCCACTGCCGCCAGGATCCTGCTGGCCGGCACCACCAGGATGGCCAGGTCCACCGGGTCCGGGATGGCCTGCACCCTGGGCCAGCACTTCATGGAGTGCACCACGTCGGTCTTCGGGTTCACCGGGTAGACGGGGCCCTGGAACTCGAAGTCCATCAGGTTGGCCAGGATCTCCCGGCCGATGGAAGTGGCGCTGCGCGATGCTCCCACCACCGCCACCGAGCGGGGGCGAAACAGCGGGTCCAGCGAGGGTAGAGATCTTGTGGATCGGGCCATGGGGGCTCCGTGGACGGATACGTGGGAGGGACCGATCCGAGCGTGCAGCCGGCAACTGGTTGCATGCTATGCAGCCGGCGCGGGTCTGTCAACGCGCAGCCCTGCTTGCCGGAAAGGCACGGAAGAGCGTAGAGTCTCCCCTGTGAGCGTCGATGCGGGGCGGCGCGGAGGAGCGACAGGTGGCCGTGGATTGCGGGCAATGCCAGCGGCGGAACAATGATGATGCCATCCAATGCCTGTACTGCGGCTTCGCCCTCGAACCGCGCGAACCCGCCCCGGACGGCCGTCGAAACAACCCACATCATCTGGTCTGGATCCCCGGCAACGAGGAGAACGCGGACGCCGCCGCGGCGCTGCAGGAGGTCCTCCAGGTGGACGCCTTCCGCGCCCGGCTCCTGGCGCAGTCCGCCGTGCCGCGTATCCTGCGCACCCTGGGCGATGCCAGCGGCGCCCGGGAGTTGCACCGGCGAGCCATCGGCCACGGCCTGCGCACGTTCCTGGTGGACGAGCACACCCTGGAGACCCACCCCGAGGTGGAGCTCGTGGAAGAGGTCCGGGTAAACGGCGGCAAGGTGGTCCTGGAGGCCAGCTCGGGGTGCTTCGAGATACCTCCCCGCTCGGTGGAGTTGCTGGTCACGTCCCGCGTCCTGGTGCGCCGGGTGCGCAGCTCGGCGCGCATCAGTATGCTTTCTTCCGGGTCGGGAATCTCGCCGGGGATGCCGCGGGTCGTGAAGGAATCGAGCACCACCCAGGGCCATCGCGCCGTCCTGGACCTCTACCCCGCCGGCGACGAACGGGCCCTGCGGGTGCGCGAGGAATCCACGTTGCTGTTCGGCGAAGGCTTGCCGTCCCAGCCCTCGTCACTGCTGCGCTTCCTCCATCTTGTGGAGGTGGTGCGCGGCCTGTTGCCCGTCGCCTCGTTCGACGACCGTTTTGCCCTGTTCGACGATCTCGACATGGACCGGGCCCAGCGCGTGAGCGTTGGCACCGGCGTCACCGTACTGGACGGCATCACGCGTTTTGCGCGCTACTCGCGCCTGCTGTGGATGGCACGGCGGGCGCCCGACGCTGCCGTCCCCGAGTAAGGAGAGGACCCATGCGCTACCTGCGAGACAAGCGGAACTACGTGGTCAAGCTGGCGCCCGGCGAGCAGGTGGTGGCCTCCCTCCTGGACCTGGCGCGCGGCGAGCGCCTGGCCGGCGCCGAGCTGCGCGGCATCGGCGCGGTGAACCAGGCGCGCATCGGCTTCTTCCAGCCGTTGGAGCGCCGCTATGACACCCGCGATCTGCACGAGAACCTGGAGGTGGTGTCGCTCCTGGGTAGCCTCGCCTATGGCGATCAGGGCCCGGGGGTGCATGCCCATGTGACCCTGGGGCGCTCGGATTTCTCGCTGGTGGGGGGGCACCTGTTCGAGGCCACGGTGTCGGTGACGCTGGAGGTGTTCGTGACGCCCACGTCGAAGCGGCTGGAGCGCGAGCTGGATCAGCGCTTCGACCTCAATCTGCTGAAGCTGGGCTGACCGCCAGCCACCGCCGAACTCGTCCCCTATCGTGGGGTCCCACCGCGCTTGCGCTGCAGGACCTCCAGCGCCTGGTGCGCCTCGGCGGAGTCCGGGTCGAGAGCCAGCGCCGCCTGCAGCTCCTGCTCGGCGGCCTGCAGGTCTCCCATGCGCTGGTAGACCTGCGACCGATAGACGTTGGGCAAGGGTG
>CBDVAL010000118.1:0-10342 GCA_965371955.1 uncultured bacterium
GGTGGCGCGGCATTCCATCAAAAAGTAGAATGGGCCGGCGTTGAGCCGGAACCAGGAAATGGAGAGGTGCTGGAGTGGCTGAACAGGGCTGCCTGCTAAGCAGTTGTCCGGTTTACCCCGGACCGAGGGTTCGAATCCCTCCCTCTCCGCCAACCATCTCCTCGTTCTCACGAGGCCAGTTCCCATGAACCTGTCCGGAAGAACCATCGCCTTGACGATTCTGCTGTTGCCGGCACTGCTGACCCCGGGCTGCGCCGGCGGCAGCGACCCGCGCGACGACCGGGAAGCGGACATCCTGGCAGCCGTCCAGATCTATCTGCGCGAGCAGCGCAACATGAACCCGGACGGGATGAGCATGGAGATCACCCACCTGGTACTGGAGGGGAATCAGGCACAGGCCACGATCCAGTTCGGCTCCCTGGACGGCAGCAGCAACCTCGAGGTCCGCTACCTGCTGAACCGGGGCGAGGACGGCTGGACGGTAACCGGCACGCCGGGACAGGGCGGCCACGGTGAAGGCATGCCCGAGGGCCATCCTCAGCCCAGCGCATCGGGTTGATCCTCTCCGGAATCGTGGTATATATTCCCCGATTCTCGCTGGGGAGTCGTCCAATGGTAGGACATGCGGCTCTGGACCGTAAGATCGGGGTTCAAATCCCTGCTCCCCAGCCAATCCAGTCCCCGCAGGCTGCTACAGTGCTGTCGCCTGGCTGTCGCTCTGCTCGCGGATGAAGCCGCGCAGGGTCTCCTCGTCGCGCTGGTCCAGAGCCACGAAGAACGCTCCGACACCGCAACGGCCGTCACCGCTCCAGTGCTGTTCCTCCACCCGCACCACCACCGCCGACAGGCGTAGCTCATTGCCCGCCACGGCGCCGCTGCCGGGAAGCACCAAGCGGCAGTGGAAGAAGTCGTAGGGGCTGAACAGGTAGCGGGAGGCGAAGTAGGCTCCGCCGAGGCTGACGTTCTCCATCACCACGTCGAACGGTTCGGGCCACAGGCTGGGCTGGTCCACCAGGGCGGAAGTGCGAACCGGCACGCGCGGATTGGCCCTCTGCTCCTCGGCGGGTGCCAACGCATCTTCCATGGAGCGGCTGCCGGTTCGATCCGACATAGGCGCTATCCCCTTCATATCCCCGGCCCGGGGGGCTCCTGCGAGCCTAACCCGGTTCCCGTGCCAGGGTCAACTCGACCAACCGACCCTCCCGGCAGACGAACCGGGAGATCGTCCCGTGACGACGGTACACCAGGCTCAGCAGCGCGTTTCCATTCCCATCGGTGAATTCCCGGCGCTCCTCGGGACGGCCGTAGGCCGGGATGATCCCCATGCAGAAGCTGCCGCGACCCAGGCCTTTGCGAGTGCGCAAGCCGGACGCGGAGAACCCTTCACCCTCCGCGAACACGTAGCGAATGGCCACGATCTCCTCCCCGTGCGGCGAGGCTGCGAGGGTGACCTCCATCCCGCGCTCGAGGAGACGCAGCACGTTGCCTGCGTGGCGCTTCGCGGCACCGCCCAGCATCTGCCGGGCCCGCGCTCCAGGCTGGCCGAGGAGCATGTCCCGAGGACCTCCGGTGCGGATGTCGATGGCAGCCGGCGAACCCGACCGCGGTGGCACCGAGGGGGCCGGCTCCTCAGGGTCCACGGGCTCCGGCTTCTCCTCGACGGCGACGGGAGTCGCGGGCACCGGCTCCGGCTTCTCCTCGGCGGCGGCGGGAATCGCAGGCACCGGTTCCGGCTTCTCCTCGACGGCGATGGGAATCGCGGGCACCGGCTCCGGCTTCTCCTCGACGGCGACGGGAGTGGCGGGCACCGGCTCCGGTGCGGCTTTCACCACGGCCGGGGCGCTCTCCACTGCCTTGACGGACCTCGGGGGCGGCGGAGTTTTCTTGCTGCGCGTGCGCCCGCCGCGCTTCTTCGGCGGCTTCGTGCTCGGGGGATAGAAGGGCACTGTCTGCATGATCCGGCACGCCACGTCGCGACCCTGGAATTGCGCCGGCCGGTAGCGCCACTGCCGCACTGCGTCCAGCGCCGCCTGCGCCAGCGACTCCCCCCGGAACGGGCTACGGAAGATCTCCACGTTGCCCACCATTCCCTCCGCGGTCACCACTACACGGAGAAGAACGGTGCCCTGCACGCCATCCTGCAGCGCTTCCTCGGGATAGACAGGCTGGACGTGGCTGTTCTCGATGAGCTGGGGCGGCTCCAGCCCGGGCTCGCCCGCCTCGTGGACGACGGTCTGGGCTGCGACCTGGCTCAGCGCCGCGCCCAGGAGGAGGACGCTCATGGCAGAGCGGGATGGCATGGTACCTCCCGTCCAGTTTCTCTTCAGTCCCGGCGGGACTTTTTCCGCCGCCGCTTCTCCGCCTCGCGGTGCTTGCGCTTGCGGCGCTCACTGGGCTTCTCGAAGAAGCGGCGCTTGCGCAGCTCGCGAAACAATCCCTGGCGCTCGATGCGCTTGCGGAACTGTCGGATGGCCTTCTCCAGGTTGCCGTCAACCCGCACGCCTCGACCACCGCCACCACGATCCCGACCCCGGCGACCGTCGTCGCCACCGCCCTCCCGGTCCTGCTGCTGCTGGGGGGCGCCGGCGGGTGCCGCGGCTCCCTCCGCTGCAGGCGCAGGGGCAGCGCCCCCCACCACGGCCGCTGCTGCGGGTGTGGGTTCCTCCGGGGCGGCCGAGGTGGTCGCCCCGGCTTCCGTCTTATCCGGGTTCTCGGTGCTCGTCATCTAGATTCCCTCGATCACATCAGGACCCGGCATCCTCGCCGGGAAGGAACATCTGCACCTCCGTGTCGGCCCGCAGACCGGCCAGGTATCGCTGCACCGCTACCCGCCTCTTCTCCTCCAGGACCTCATGCTCGATGGTGGCGCGGGCTTCCTCCAGGCTCACGATACCGGCCTCCTGGTTCTCCAGAACCTGGATAATATGATATCCGTAGTCGGTGACCACGACCTCGCTGATTTTCTTCTTCGGCAGGGAGAAAGCCACCACCTCGAACGCGCCGCTCACCGAACCGCGGGCGATCCAGCCCAGTTCGCCACCCGACACCGCCGCCGGGTCCTCGGACAGGGCCACTGCCAGTTCCCCAAAGTCCTCGCCGGCGTCGAGCCGCGCCTTGGCGTCGTCGATCTTCTTGCGGGCCGCGTATCGTTCCTCCTCGCTCATCTCCTCCCGGAGTCGCACGAAGATGTGCCGCGCCCTCACCTTCTCCGGCCCTATCATCTTCTCGCGGTTTTCCCGGTAGTAGGACTCGATCTCCGATTCGGCCACCGACACATGGTCGATGACTTCCTGCTGGAGCAGTTTCTCCGCGGAGATCTGCCGCGCCATCTGCTCGCGCAGCTTGGCCTCGGTCATGTTGTTGACGGTGAGATAAAGGCGGAAGTCGTCCGGGGATCCCAACTCGGCACGCACCGCATTGATCCGTGCATCGACATCCTCCTGCGTGGCGGCAACTCCCTTCTCCCGGGCATGCTGGCTGGCCAACTGCACGGTGATCATGCGCTCCAGGACGGTCCTCTGGATATCGATGATACTGATGTCGGAATCCGGCGACAGTCGGTAGGACATCACGTACTGGTTCACCGACAGGTCCAGGTCCGCCAGCAGGATCTCCGCATCGCCGACCCGGGCCGCCAGGAGTGCCCCGCTGGCCGAGTGGGCCGGGTTGGTGGGTGCTTCCGCCGCCACCCCCTCCTCCTGCGCCAGCGCCCAGGGCCCCAGCAACAGGAACATGCAACAGAGCAGCATGGGACGATGGGGCACTCGGGTCAAGCGGTCACCCTCCGGAAAACGGCAATTTTTAATCATATCGAGCACGAAACCTCTTTGCAACCATGGAGATGGCGGCCGGGGGAGCTCCGGCGGCCCGGCGAACAACGGTATGATGGGGTCATGAAAGCCCCCTGGGTTGCCCTTTCCTGCCTGCTCGCCCTGACGCCCGCCAGCGGGGCGCCCGCCGCAGGCGCCGATGCCACCCCCGGGGCCGTGGGCGAGCGTCTGAAACTGGGCGCCAGCGTGGGCCCGCTGACCGGCGCCGCCGTGCTGGACATGGAGACCCTCGCGCCCGTCTCGGCCGAGCAGGGCGGCATGCGCCTGCTGGCGACGGTGCAGCCCGGCGAGCTGGTCTCGGCGTTCTACCCGTTCTCCTATCGCCATCTGTCCAGGGTCGGCGGCGTGGACCTGCTGCCTCGCGGCGGCAGTCGGCAGATCCGGGAGCGCGGCCGGCAGTGGTTCATCGCCTTCACCTACCGCCACACGGAGGCGGCTGTGGATCTGGCTCGCCGGGCCGGCAGCACGCCCTATGCCAGCGACGTCATCGCAGCGGACACGCATGACCTGCTCTCCGCTCTCTATCATCTACGCGCGCTGGACCCGGCGGAGAAGGCCGAGTTCACCGTCTACGAGAACCGCCGCCTCTATCGGATCTCCGTGGCACCGGCGCGGGTGGAAACGGTGCAGGTGGAGGCAGGCACCTTCCCTGCCTGGCTCCGCGTCCTGCACGTGGACCCCAAGGGGGAGCAACTCACCGAACCGACCCTGCGTCTCTGGATCAGCCGCGACGAGCACCGCCTGCCGCTGCGTCTCACGGCCTCCACGTTGCTGGGAGAGTTGGAGCTGCAGCTCCTGGAATGGAGGATGCCCGAGGGGGACTAGCCGCTGGAATATGCCTGTGCTATCATTCTCGCGCGATCGAAGTCCTCCTTGTAAGTGGCTGACCGATTAGTGACTTGCAAAACCTCATTCCTTCTCTCCTCCGGCCTTCCTCCCGGCGATCTGCTGTGGTCTCAGATCCATGAAGGCAAGCTGGGCCCGTTGGTCTATTCCTCCCGGCTGAAGATCCAGGATCGCACACCCTCGGAGGGTTGGCACGGGCGACACATTCTTCGAGCGCAATCACTATCACCTGCTCTTGACTATTGAAGCCGTGGCACATCAAGAGCTACCCATGCCCATTCTGGGCTTTCTCTTGAGGGACCGCCTGGGGCAGGATCTATTTGGCGAGAATACCCTACCATTCACGGCCACAGCCACAACGGTTGTGCATCCAGGACAACGCTTCAAAGTTGAATTTGATTTTAGCCTACCCATGCTGCCGAACGGCCAGTACATAGTCATGGCATCTGTTGTTGGCAAGGGGCAGTAGGACCCTATCTCACCTGTCTGCGGAGCACGATGGGAAGGTATCGGACCGGTGATCCCTCCGAGGGAATTGCATGAACGAACGATCTCGAATCCAATCCCATCATAGAGATGCCGTCGTTCGGTACTTTGCCTCCGGGTGGGCATTCTTCCTGCCGTACCTACTCCTTTATCTCCTATTCTGGGTGTGCGATTGGCGGGTTTCCACGCTGACGGCCATCTGCATTGTCTTGCATGCATTCCACGGCGCGGGCCTGGTCTATTTCATCTGCCTGAAGGCCAAGTCGCTCAACTGGACGGCTGCTCTCTTTTGGATAGCCCTCGCCGCCGTATTGTTCAATGTCGGAATCTACCTTGAGTTTCCATCCGATCCATGGGAGCACCTGTGGCGTATCTCTCAATGGCAACATCTGGAAACAATCTCCGATGCGAAAACCAACTACAAATTCGCCTACTTCCTGGGGCATTCGCTGGTAGGATGGACAGAACCCATCGATCGAAGATTAGCCCTTAATATCTATTCTTCCTCGTGTCTGATGTTGCTCGCCTTCCAGACATACAGGTTGGCGCTGGTCGTTGGCCTGAATCAAAGATGGGCGAAACTAGGCGTTCTCTCCAATATCCTGCTACTTGGTTACGATTCCATCGGATTCTACTTGTATCATGGGTTCTCTTCTTCTCAACTTTCCTTGATCACATCCTTTGCAGCAATTCGAGCAACTATTGCTCTCTCTTCACGATTCTCACTATCTGCTTCCCTGGTGCTTTTCCTGGCACTCATGGTTTCATGCTTGAATCATGTTCAAGGCGGATTGCTGTGGTTCTCGGCAGCGCTCGGGATCGGCGTCGCAAAGATCGTCTCCAGCTACGGATGGAAGCGAGGGGCCGGGGCTCTCCTGGCAGTGATGGTTGCTTCAGGACTCTGCGCCATACCCTTGGTTCTTCATTTCATCGACAAGATGACACATCCATCCAAGAGCTGGATATTTCCGTGGGGCGGGATCAACCCACTCGGGCAAGAACATTTCTTCCGAACCCTGGGCTTGCTGGGCATGCTGAATATCCTCGCTGGACTGTGTATCTTGAAACGTGACACAGTTCTCGGCTGGATTACTGCCACACCGCTCGTGCTGCTATCCCTGACCCCGTTTGGCCTCATGTTGGTCTACGTGCTCGCACAACACAACACGCCTGTGGTGGCTCATCGCGTACTGTACGGCACGATGCCGCTCTTATCACTTTCGTTCGTTCTTCAGCAAGCATGCAAGAGGCTCAGATTCAGTGACTTCAAGATAGTCCCCTGTGCAGGACTCATCCTAATCCTTGTAACGATCATCAACTACCCACCAATATTTGGAAAGTCCCTTGCGCTATTCTTCCGACCTCCGCCTATTCATAGCCTGATTCCAATTGATGACACGGCCCAATGGCTACACCACAACTTCCCGATTCGAAGTGATGAATACATCTTATCCGACCGGGCCACTCAATATGCCGTCAGTGCGCACCTCGGAATCAATCTCCGTTGGCATTTTGACAGACGCATTCCCGAGACTCTTCAATCCCGCGTCGACTCCCTGGGCGGCGTGGCTGGTGTTCTGAAGAGACCCGAGATCGCAGGCGTCCTTGCGTTGGCAAGGCAACCGGAAGTAGGATCCGTCGGCTCTATCCTGGGAAGAAGTTCCGGACACTGGGATCCCAACACCGTGCGGGATAACCTACTCTTTGCACCTTCTCTTGAAGAGGAACTGCACCCATTGATCGAACATGGGTGGCACAAGTATTCCGTTCCTCCATTCTATTCCTTTTACGCACGGCCACGACCAAGAACATGAAGCGACTCCTCTGGCTGACCGCCTTGTCGATCCTGACCGCGATGGCATGCGCGTACTACTGGCGACTTCACTCGATGCCTTACCATCTGAGTATCCTTGGTAAGTCGTCCACCGATACTGTTGCTCAAGTGTTCTTCGACACAGGAAGCGGCTATAACGAGGAAGACTCATCAAGAGTAGCAGTGTTCCGATCAACTACTTTTCAGGAACTGCTCTTCTCTCTTCCACTTCAACGCATCAACCATCTCAGGCTTGATCCACTCCTCTCTGAGGGCTCTCTCGAAATCAAGAGGGCAATCATCAGCGGTTCCCGAGGACTCCTCCATGACTTTGACCTGCGTTCCGATTTCGTTTCGGTAAGGGACATAAACCAATCCATGTCACCCACCGGAACATTGATTGCCATCGCTCCGGCAGATTGTCTCGACCCCATCATGGAACTTCAGCTAGCCGCTCCGCTCGATCATTGGGGGCTTGTTGATTTTCTGGATGACCAATGGTTGCGACAGGCAGTTCTCCTATCCCTCCTGATCGCGCCCCTCGTTCTGGCGCTGGCCCTGCGGAGTGAATGAGAACCACCGGCCCAATCCTTGGAGCCCGTCTAGTTGCTTTGGAGTTACGATGTCAAGAGCGGCACTGTGCGTAAGCGGCTGGCCTCGCTGCTCGCTCTGCTGCTTTTCGCCGGCAACGTGGCCGCTCTGAGAGCGGTCCTGGCCCCGGCCTACTCCGCAGAGGGCACAGGCCGTCTCACCCGGCTGGACACACCGGCCGGTTCGCTGTTGATCCAGCACGATCCCCCGGGTATTGACGGCGGGTTGCCGCCGGACCGCAGCGGGCGCTGGGTCCTGGCCGCGCCGGCGGGAAAGCCGACTTCCGTGCGATTGCTCCGGGGCAGCGAACAGGCACTTCTGGCTGATGCGCTGGTCGCAGGGCACCTGGACGATCCCGCGAATCTTCCGGGTGTGTCCATCGTGACCAGCCACGGGCCGGGCGACTCGCCTGCCGCTCGGGTGCGGCCGCTGTCCATGACCGTGGGACAGGTCCAGCGAGGCGCCCTCCTGAGTCATCTCACCTCGCGAATCGTGCTGGACCCGGTCCGCATCCCCGCAGGCGCCCAGGTGCGAGTGATCCTGGGGATCGATGATCGCGTGCAAGGCCGGGTTGGACCTGGTGGTGCCACCGCGGCCGATCCCGGCGAGTTGGTGCCACACCGAGGGGGGACGACCGCTGGACCCGGAGGAGATCGCGCTGGACCTGCCGGCCGGCGGCAACATCACCCTGCGCCTGGCGGAGCCGCCTGCCGCCGGCGTCGGCGTGCGTCTGCAACTGTCCCCACACACGCCTGCCGCCGGACGTTGATCGGCAGCCGGATGGCGCCGCCGGCTTGTTTTGACTCCGCCGATGGCTCTGCTAGACTTCCCGACTGTTCCCCGGTCGGAGGCAACTCTCCCCCATGAATCGCGGTCCGCTACGTCTTTCCCGCTGCTGCTGCGTCATCGTCCTCGGCGTCGTGCTGACGCTCCTCAGCAGCACGCCGGCCGCGGCCTATATCGGCCCCGGCGCCGGCTTTGCGGCCATCGGCTCGCTCACCGTCCTGTTGCTGGCATTCCTGGCCGCGCTGGTGTCGCTGCTCACCTGGCCGTTCCGCATGCTGTTCGCCCTGTTCCGCGGCCGCAAGGTGTACGGCAAGGCGAAGGTGAAGCGCGTGGTGATCCTGGGCCTGGATGGTCTGGACCCCGAGCGCACCGCCCGCCTGATGCGCCGGGGGAAAATGCCCCACTTCGTCAAGCTGGCCGAGCAGGGCGGCTTCAAGAAGCTGGGCACGACCTTCCCCGCCATCTCGCCGGTTGCCTGGTCCTCGTTCGCCACCGGCGTGCAGCCGTCGCGCCATGCCATCTTCGATTTCCTGGATCGCGACCTGCGCAGCTACGTGCCCATCCTGTCGTCCTCGTCGATAGCTCCCCCGCCGCGCTCGCTGCGCCTCGGACGCTACACCATCCCCGTGGGCAAGGCGCGACTGCGACTGCTGCGGCGTTCCCGGGCGTTCTGGTCCATCCTGGGCGAGCACGGCATCTTCTCCAGCGTCCTGCGCGTGCCGATCACGTTCCCCGCGGAGAAATTCCGCGGCGTGTGCCTGTCGGCCATGTGCGCGCCGGACCTGCGCGGCACCCAGGGATCGTTCACCTATGTCACCGACCAGGCCGGCGGCGACAGCGCGCACACGGGCGGGACGCGCATCGTCGCCGAGAAGCGCGACGGCGTCTTCCATGCCTCCATCCCGGGACCGGAGAACCCGCTGCGCCCAGAGGATGGCGCGTTGCACGCGCCGCTCACCGTGGAGCCTGCGGATGACGGTCAGTCGGCCGTGCTCACGCTGGCAGGAAAACGCTTCTCGTTGCCGGTGGCCACGTATTCGCCCTGGCTGGAAGTGGTGTTTCCCGCCGGCCTGGGGGTGAAGATACGCGGCATCTGCCGGGTGCGTATCAATGCGTTGCAACCTCACCTGTCGCTCTACATGACGCCGCTGCAGATCGATCCCGAGCGTCCGGCACTGCCCATCTCGCACCCGAGCTATTACGCCACCTACCTGTCCAAGCTGCTCGGGCGTTTCTCCACCCTGGGACTGGCCGAGGATACGTGGGCGCTGAACGAGCGCGTCCTCGACGAGGACGGCTTCCTGGAGCAGGTGCAGCTCATCCACAAGGAGCGCGAGGACCTGTTCTTCAACGGCATCCGCAAGACGCGCCGCGGCGTGGTGGCCATGGTGTTCGACGCCACGGACCGCGTGCAGCACATGTTCTACCGCTACCTTGTCTCGGACCATCCGGCCAACCGGGGACTGGACGAGAACCGCTACTCCCAGGTGGTGGATGATCTCTACATCCAGATGGACGATCTGCTGCGGCGCACCATGGAGGAGCTGGACGATGACAGCTTGCTGCTGGTCATGTCGGATCACGGCTTCAAGGAGTTCCGTCGTGGCGTGAACCTCAACGCCTGGCTGCGGGACCAGGGCTACCTTGTGCTCAAGGACGGGGCCACCGAGGGAGGTGAGTACTTCCAGGGCGTCGACTGGAGCCGCACGCGCGCCTACACCTTCGGCCTCACCGGCCTGTACATCAACCGCAAGGGCCGCGAATCCCAGGGAGTCGTCGAGCCGGCCGACGTTCCGGCGCTGGTGAAGGAGCTGCAGGACAAGCTCGAGGCCCTCACGGACCCACAGAACGGCAAGCCGGCGCTGCGCCGGGCGTCTGCCACCGCGAAGCTCTACCCGGGACCGTACCTCGACCGGGCCCCGGAGATCCTGCTCGGCTATGACGCCGGCTATCGATCGTCCTGGGAGGCGGCGCTGGGCGAGGTGACGGC
>CBDVAL010000119.1:0-10273 GCA_965371955.1 uncultured bacterium
CGTCCTCGGCGTAAAGATTGCCGTCCACCTCCATGCCCTGCACCGCGATGAACAGGCTGCCGCGGGTCACGGCGCGCGAGTCGTAGGTGATGGCGGAGACGGACCGGGAGACATCACCATCCACCATGGGGCGATGCAACTCATCCAGGAGGGTCTGTAGCTGCACGGAGGTCACTCTCATCGTCTCCATCTGCTTCACCGGCGCTGCTGCGCCGCACGAAGCGGTCCAACTCATCGCTGTCATCGCAGTGCTGCCTGCCGCACCGGCGTCCGCTCCTCCCGCGTGAGCCGGATGGCCACCGCGTCGCCCGAACTCAGTGGGGTCCCCGGCGCCGGGTACTGCGATACCACCACGCCGGTTCCCTGGACCTGTGCGGTGAGCCCGGCGCGAGCCAGCGTCGCCAGCGCTGTGCGCAGCGACGAGCCGGTCACATCCGGCACCATCGGTTGCGCCGGCACGGCGTCGGCCGGCATGGACGGCGATCGCTGTGCAGCGGCCGTCTGCACCGGCCGCGGCCCACCCTGCACCACCAGCGTCCCCTGGTCCGGCGGGATCCCGAGGTAGCGCAGCACCGGTGCGGCGATGCGCGCGAACACCGGCGCCGCCACCTCGCCGCCGTGATACGCCCCTTGCGGCGAATCCAGCACCACGATCATGGTCAGCTCCGGCCGGCGTGACGGCACGTAGCCCAGGAACGATGCCAGGTGGTCCTCGCCGTAGCCGCCCGTGCTGACCGGCTTCTGCGCCGTGCCGGTCTTGCCGGCAACCTGGTATCCCGGCACAGACGCCCGCTTGCCGGTGCCCTCTTGCACGGCCCGTTCGAGCATGCGGTTCAAGATTTTCGCCGTCTCCTGCTCCATCACCCGCTGCCCGGGGCGCGGCCCTGATCGGATGCCGCGCCCACCTTCCTCGATGAGATAGGGCTGCGGCAGGACGCCGCGGTTGGCCACTGCCGACATGGCGCGCACCAGTTGCAACGCGGTAACGCCCACCTCCTGGCCGATGGACATGGACGCCTGTGACACTCCGGACCAGCGTCGCGGTGGGTGCAGGATGCCGGCGCTTTCTCCCGGCAGGCCCACATCCGTGCGCGAGCCGAAACCGACCTTGGTGTAGGCGTGATGCAGCGCCTCGGGCTCCAGCCGCGAGCCGGTCACGATGATCCCCACGTTCGACGAGCGCGCGATGACGTCGCTGAAGGTGAGCAGGTCGAAGATCTTGTGGTCACGAATGCGCCTGCCGCTCACCACGATGGACCCGTGCAAGCAGTCGATGATTTCATCCGGTCGCACCAGCCCGCGCTCCAGCGCCTCCGCCGCCACGAAAACCTTCATGGTGGAACCCGGCTCGAACGGATCCGTCACCGGCCGGTTGCGCCGGTGAGCCGTGCGCGCCTTCTGGTACGCGGTGGGGTTGAACGAAGGCCGGGTGGCCATGGCCAGTACCGCCCCGGTAGCTGGATTCATCACCACCACCGTGCCCCACTTGGATCCCGTGTCCTTCATGGCGCGACCCAGTTCCGCCTCAGCGTGGTACTGGATGACCTGGTCCAGGGTCAGGCGCAGATCCTGTCCCGAGGACGACGGATGCTCCAGGTCGAGCAGAACGTCCTTGCCGTGGCCGTCGCGTACCGAGAGCATCTTCCCGGGGCGCCCCTTGATGGCGTCGTCGTAGCGGTACTCGATGCCCCCCAGACCCTCGCCGTCGACGCCCACGAAGCCCAGCACCTGTGCCGCCAGCCGTCCGCCCGGGTAGTAGCGCCGGTTCTCGGTGATCTCCTCGACGCCGGCCAGATTGAGGGCAAGGACTTGGTGCGCCAGCGCCGGCGCCAGACGTCGTCCCAGCCACACGAAGTTGCGGCCGGAGGTCAGCCTGCGCTTGAGCCGCCCGACGCTGGTTCCCACCAGCGGTGCGATTTGCCGGGCTGCCCGGGCGGGATCGGTCATGGCCGCCGGGTGCGCGTAGAGCGACGGTACCTCGATGCTCTCCGCCAGGGGGCGTCCGGCGCGGTCCAGGATGCGCCCTCGGCGCGCCTCGATGCGGACCGTGTGCTCTTGCTGTCGACGTGCCGTCCTGAGGGCATCGGCGCGGTCCAGCACCTGCAAGTCCACCAGGCGGACCACCACCAGCAGCGCCCACACGCCGAGCAGCGCCGCCACCCAGGCCACCCGGGTGCGGTCCAGCGTGGACGGCCCACCGCGGCGCACCGTATGGGAACGGCCCGATACCTGGTAGGTCCTCCTGGCCTTGGCGCGCTTCTTCCTCACTGGCTGCTCTCCGACTGCGGATTGGCGGAGTTCGTGCTGGAGCCGGCCACCTGCACTGACCTCACCGCCTCGGGCGGGGGCTGCCGCATGGCCAGGCGCCTGCGCGCCAGATCCTCGATACGCGCCGGCGCCTCCAGCGATGCGCGTTCCAGTTGCACACGTCGCAGCAGTCTCTCCAGCCGTGCCTGCTCCGACTGCAACGCCTCTACCTTGTAGGCCGTCTCCATGAACGACACCTGTAGCCACACGTAGAGCAGCAGCGGGACCAGCACCGCCACACCCATCAGCGAGATGCGCCACAGCTCCCGGGTATGTTCACGGTCCTGTTCGCGGATGAGCTGTTCGTTCACCGTCAGGCGCGAGCGTTGCCCCGCCGCGGAGACGCCGCCGTGCGACGGCAGCAGGAAGTCACGCAGCTCGCGCGTCCAGCGTTTTACCTTCATGCCGCGGCCTCTTCCGGCGCCACACGCTCCGCCGCCCGCAATCGCGCGCTGCGCGCGCGCGGGTTGGTGGCCAGTTCCTCTGGTGAGGCCTTCTTCGCACCACGGCTCAATAATCGCACTTGCCGTATCGGATGGCAGCCGCACACCGGTAGATCCGGAGGGCAGACGCATTCGCCCTCCAGGCGGCGCAGGGTCCGCTTCACCGGCCGGTCCTCCAGGGAGTGGAAGCTGATAATCACCAGCCGTCCGCCCGGTCGCAGGGCCTCGGTGGCGTCCTCGACGAACTGTTCCAGGCCGCGCAGCTCGTCGTTCACGGCGATGCGGATGGCCTGGAACGTGCGCGTGGCCGGGTCGATGCCGCGCGGCCGGCCGGCCGGCAGTGCGGAGCGAACGGCATCCGCCAGTTGCCCGGTGGTCTCGAATGGCCCGCGCTCTTCCTGTCGCTGGGTCAGCTTGCGGGCGATTCGCCGGGCGTAGCGCTTTTCCTCGCCCCAAGCACGGATGGCCTGCTCCAGCGAGGACGTATCCTGGGACGCCAGCCACTCGGCTGCGGTGACACCCCGGGAACGATCCATGCGCATGTCCAACGGCTCATCCCTGCGGAAGGCGAAACCCCGTCCCGCTCCATCGAGCTGCAAGGTCGAGATCCCCAGATCGGCCAGCAGCCCGTCCACGTGCTCGATGCCCAGCGATTGGAGGTGCACCGGCAAGTCCCGGTGATCTCCATGCACCTGAAGGACGCGCTTGTCGTCTCTCAGGTTACGCCGCGCCACCTCCAGCGCCTCGGCGTCTCGATCGATACCGACGAGTCGTCCGTCCGCACCCAGCTGCTGCAGGATCGCCGCTGCGTGACCGCCACCGCCGAGTGTTGCGTCGACGATGACGCTTCCCGGATGCGGTTGGAGGAACTCGAGAACTTCATGCAACATCACAGGAGCGTGAACCGGCGTGCAATCCGGCTCCGCCCCGGGCGTCATACCAGGGTAGACAGTTCGCGGAGGTCGTCCTCGGTGACCTCGTTGCTCTCCAGACGGTCCTCGATGCGCTCGCGGTTCCACACCACGAGATGATCGTTCTTGCCGAGGACCGATACCTCACCGTTCATGCCGGCCTTCTCACGTAGCAGCGGCTGGATCAGGATGCGCCCTTGCCGGTCCATGGTGGCCGGACAGCCGTAGAAGTTGACGGCGTCCAGGTAGCGTCCGGCCACCGGATGGAACCGCGAGATCCGCGACATGTTGTCGAGCATGGCGGTCCATACCGGAAGGGGGTAGATCTCGACGCACCGCCCGTTGGTGCTGGTGACGAAGAACTCGCGGCCATACTGCTTTTCCAGTAGACTACGAAATCTCGTGGGGACCTTGATGCGGCCCTTTTCGTCGATTTTGGCTGGAGCGTTGCCACCAATGAGCATGTAGTCTGCCGACAGGAATAGCGGGAAATTTCCGTTTATTGGTCCACTCTTGACCACATTGGACCCCGCGAGTTTACAGTCGGCTATGAGGGGATGTCAAGCGAAACTGTAGTGTATATAAAGGTTGCAACTGTGTTGCAAAAACACAACAGTCTACTACGACTCGGTGAGTCCGGAGGAAGGACACCCAAGGGGTAGGGGTGGGTGAGGGGGCGGTGCGGGGGTCGGCGAGTGGAAGAAACGATCCCGGGCCTCAATAAAAAACGCGGCTCGTGCTGAAACGACCTTCCTTGATTGTGTATAAGTGACTTCGAAACAAGACTTTACGGCCCCTCAAGGCGCAATAGCGCCACCGCCGCCTCGTAGCGGATGTTCTGGTCCACATCCTCCCGTGCGACCTGCTCGAGCTTGGGGATGGCTGCGGGCCCGATGGCCAGTAGCGTCTTGACGGCCTGCTGGCGCAGCGCGGCCGGATCGCGGCCGTTCCAGCCGATGCGGCGATGGATGGACTCGGCCAGGGCGCCGCCGTCGAGGTTGTCCGGCAGCGTGGGGGCCAGACGCCGCAGGATCTTCAACGCACCCAGCCGCAGGCCGGCAATGCTGCGGTCCATCTGGGCCAGCAGCACCGGAATCTGTTCCGCAGAGCCCAGCCGCCGCCGGTACGCCTGACCCATGGCCGATGCGGCGGCCAGATGGTTGGGGCTGCCCAGGAGCCCCACCAGCACCGCCTGCCGCTGCTCCATCTCGGGCCGGGTGGCGGCGCCCATGAGCAGGCGCATGGCCTCGATATAGAGCGCACCTCCCTCCGGTTCCAGCTTCACCTGTCCCCAGTCGGCGTCCATGAGCTCGAACAGGTCCGGCGCCACAACCTCGTCGTGCGCGCGGCGGTAGCGCAGGAACAGCAAGTAGCGCTCGCCCTGGTGGAAGCGGATGCTGCTCTGGCCGTCCAGCCGGCGCTCCCATGACTTGGCCTGGTACATCACCCGCAGCTCGGCAGCCCGGAACCGGCCGCCGTAGATCTCCTCCACCTCCAGGACGGCGAAGCGCGTCAGCTGCTTCACCGTGGCCAGGACGGTGGAATCCGACTCCATCGCCATCTGGTAGAGGTCGGGGAGATCCAGCAGCATCAGATCACCATGGGAGGGAGGTGGCGTCTTGCGCCGCGCCAGCGACGTGGAAGACGTCGCCAGACACAGCGCGACCAGGACCAGACAGGCGGCGAGGGCACGCCAGCGGGCCCGGGAGATCGGGAGCTTTCCTTCTCCCCGGCTCAGAACTGGACTTCCAGGGTTCATGTCGTCTCGTCCGTGTTCCTCACAAATCCAGGCCCCGTAGGGATTGGCGGCGGGAGCGTGTGTAGCATAGAGGTCCTTTCGGGGCAAGCGGTTCCCTGAGCAGGCAGGGGGTGTCACTTGGCGCGCGGCTCGAGCCTCAGGGCCAGGTAGTGGTCATCCGCAAATCAAGTCGCGGCGACATTCATCGGCGCCGGGCCGAGGACCATGGCAGCCGGACGTCAAAGGGTTGCGTGCCGCTCAGAGAGACAACGGCCTGCTCCAGTGCGGTCACGCCGGCCTCCAGGGTCATGTCGGGTCTCGGGACGTTCATCCGTTTCATCCAGTGCTGCCAGCTCTCCAGGATTCTAACGTGACTGCCGCTCTCGGTATGGACCTCACGGGAGTGTACCAGGAGCCTGCGCTCGAGAGCTCGCGCTGCCTCCCGCTGTGGCAGCGTACTGCGACTCTTTCCCCTGGCTGCAGGCGCCAGCTCCACAAGACCGTGCCGGGTCACCCTCCGGAGTAGTGTCCGGGCTGCCGCCGGAAGGGCGCGCACCTGCCACGTGGAGCCGGGAAGAGCCACGGCAAGAAGCGCAGGCCACAGCTTGCGGTGGACGAACGTCACCTTTCCGGCGAGCAACTTGGTAACGAGGACGTCCGCATGGTGCGAAAGGCTCTCCGACACGGCGAAGATCTCGTGTGAACGAGGGTGGCTCCACCAGGAGCCGCGCACGGGCCCCCCGGCCACCAGCCCCGCGACGCTGGGCAGGTCAGCATCCGAGGCCAGGAGCAGGCCGTGCCGGGACAGAAGGCTCCATGCCTTCCGCCGGGCGGGTGAATTCGGAGCGCCCATGGTTCTTGCTCTCCATCGGGGTCTGGAGGGAGCGTATCACGCCGGAGGGCCGCCGATTGACCGCCGTTGCGCCTCGCCGCTACAATTCCATCATCGTCTTCGCGAAGGGAGCGGCGCTGCATGGAATATCGACGGCTGGGGAATTCGGGCTTGAAACTCAGCGCGCTGTCACTGGGCTCGTGGGTGACGTTCTCGTTCCAGGTCGATGGTTCCGCGGCGGAGAATCTCATGGCCCTGGCGTACGAACACGGTGTGAACTTCTTCGATAACGCCGAGGTCTACGCCTCCGGTGAGTCCGAGCGGCTCATGGGCCGGGCGTTGCGCAAGCTGGGATGGGGGAGGGATACGTACTGCGTATCCAGCAAGGCGTACTGGGGCGGTGACCGGCCCACCCAGCGCGGGCTGCACCGCAAGCATCTCACCGACGCTTGCCACGCGGCGCTGCAGCGGCTGCAGGTGGACTACCTCGACCTGTTCTTCTGCCACCGCCCGGATCTCGAGACGCCCATCGAGGAGACGGTGCGCACCATGCATGACCTCGTCGCGCGGGGCAAGGTGCTCTACTGGGGAACATCCGAATGGTCGGCGCAGCAGATCCAGGAGGCCTACGGCCTGGCCCGCCAGCACGGGCTGACACCGCCCACCATGGAGCAGCCGCAGTACAACATGCTGCATCGCGACAAGGTGGAGCGCGAGTTCCTGCCGCTCTATGCGAGGTTCGGGCTCGGGACCACCACCTGGTCACCGCTGGCCTCGGGAGTGCTCACCGGCAAGTACCGGGACGGCATCCCGGAGGGCTCGCGCATGGCCGTGCCGGAGTACGACTGGCTGCGCGAGGAGTTCGAGTCGGAGGAGGGCCGGGCCCAGGTCCGCAAGGCAGCGGAGCTGGAGGGCATGGCGAAGGAGCTGGGGATCTCCCAGGCGCAGCTGGCCGTGGCGTGGTGCCTGAAAAACCCGCATGTCAGCACGGTGATCCTCGGCGCGTCCAGGCCGGAGCAACTGTCGGAGAACCTCGCGGCGCTGGAGAAGCTACCGCTGCTCACCGAGGACGTGATGCAGAGGATAGAGAAGGTCCTGGACAACCGTCCGGAGCTGCCCACACAGTTCTGACCCCAGAGGCCCGGCGGCGCCGCTGCTGGCGGTTGTCCTGCCCTGCCGGCGGCGGTACCATCCATGCATGGAAACAGCTCCGCTCCCCCGGGTCATCCTGCACCTGGATATGGACGCGTTCTACGCCGCCGTGGAGGTGCGCGAGGATCCGTCTCTGGCCGGCAAGCCGCTGATCATCGGCCATCCCGGCCGGCGCGGCGTGGTCTCCACCTGCTCCTACGAGGCGCGCAAGTTCGGCGTACGCTCGGCCATGCCCTCGGTGACGGCGCGACGGCTGTGCCCGGGCGCCATCTGGCGCTCCGGGCGCATGGAGCTCTACTCGCAGATCTCGCGCCGGATCCGCGCCATCCTGGAGGACGCGTCACCGGCGGTGGAGCCGCTGTCCATCGACGAGGCGTTCCTGGACTTCACCGGCATCGCGCGCGACCTGGACGGCGGGCGGCAGGCGGCCGTGGAACTCAAGCGGCGTATCGTCGAGCAGGAGCACCTGATCGCCTCGGTGGGCGTGGCCCCCAACAAGTTCCTGGCCAAGGTGGCCTCGGATTTGGAGAAGCCCGACGGCCTGGTGGTCTTTCCGCTGCAGGACGTGCCGACACGGTTGTGGCCCATGCCGGTGGAGCGGCTGTGGGGCGTGGGGCCGCGCACGGCGGAACGCCTGCGGTCGGTGGGCGTGGCCACCATCGGCGCCATCGCGGGCCTCCCGGAGGGCAAGCTCGATGGCAAGATCGGCCGGCGTCTCGCGCATCATCTGCGGCAGCTTGCGCGCGGCGAGGATCATCGGGCCGTGGAGTCACACAGGGGCGCCAGGTCCATCTCCGAGGAGCGCACCTACGGCATCAACCTCACCGACATGGAGCGCATCGATCGCGCCATGCTGGAGCGCGCCGTGGGGGTGGCCCGGCAATTGCGGCGCAAGGAGTTGGTGGCGCGCACCGTGCACCTGAAGGTGCGCGCCGGCGACTTCACCACCTGGACTCGGTCGGTGACCTTGCCGGAGGCCACCGATCTCGCCGGGTGTATCGTGGCGGCAGCGCGGGATCTGTTCGCGCACGGCATCCGTCTGCAAGGGCAGGGGGTCAGGCTGCTGGGCGTCGGCGTCAGTGGTCTTCAGGCGGAGGGCTCCGGCCAGGGAGATCTGTTCCCGGATCCGGCGCAGCAACGTGCCCATCGCCTGGCGGAGGCGGCGGACGAGGTGCGCCGCCGCTTCGGCAAGGATGCCGTCACCCGCGCGCGGCTGCTGCGCCGCGGCACGGACCAACCCGTGGACGACGACGAAGCCTCCAGCCTCCCTTCGGTGGACTAGAACCCAGATCGGAAGAAAAAACCGGTCAATCCAATACTTTGTCATATTGGGGTCAGAGTTCTTTGGTTTTTCAGAGAATGGGAACGAAAAAAGGGCCGAGAGTGCTTGACGGATTGAACCAGGCATGGTAGTTGTAGGCAATCAATCAGAACACCTTGGTCTTCGATCCATTCGCGGGAACCGCGCGAGGGGGGGAATCGCATGAAACAATCAACCCGAGTACTCTACATCATTGTCACACTGTGCCTGGGGCTCGTGGCCTCCACGACCGTCCTGGCCGACGCGACGACCACCAGGCTCTTCTACACGAAGTTCTCCGGCTCGCCCAACGTCAAGAGTGTCGTCCTCACGTATGACGGAGTGGCGACGATGACTCTGGCAACGCCGGTGGTCATCGGGACGACCACCGGTGCCGACGGCATCACCGGGAACCCTCAGAACTCGGACCTGCTCATCGTCGGAGGGCAGGGTGGGAGGATGAACACCATCTCGATCTCCACGAGTACGGCGACGATTTACCCGTCGCCTGTGAGCGTCTTCCACCTGGAGATCGCAGACCCGACGACGATATACGGCAGCGGGATCCCGGGAGCGCTCACGCGTCATACCATCAACCCGGACGGTTCCCTGACCGCGGGGACGGTTATCACAATCTCCGGACCTGATACTAAGATCACCCAGCTGATTACGACCCCCGTCGGATTCTTCTACACGTCGAGCGGGGCGGGCGGGAGCGGTAGCTTCGGAACCCTGGCGGTCACGGGGGCCACGACAGTCACGACGACCCGTCTTCTCTCGGCGGTTCCCGCTGCACACGGTGGTGTGTACGATCCGTTCACAGGCACCATCATCTTGATGGGCAATGGCCATCTTACCCAGTTCAACCTCGCGGGAGCTCAGATCGCGGACCTGGACTTCGCGGCGCTGGGACTGAGCTTTGGCAACTTCGACCAGGGGACCGTTGATGGAGCCGGACACCTGTTCGTCGCCCAGAACAGCGGCCACTTGACGTTCGTCGACTACGCGGCGGCAGCGGGCGGCCTGATCGATGATCCCGGCAACTTCATCGACGTGCAGTTCCTGGATACCTTTCTGGACGACATCGCACCGCTGGTCGGCCCTGGCGGCACCCCTCGCTGTGATCCGGATCCCCGCACTCAGGGCTACTGGCACCGCCAGTGTCTTGGCGTTCCGAGGGGTGAAGGTGGCATCGATCCGGGCCGCAACGGGCGCGGGCCGTCCGAGCCCATTGAGCCCGAGTTCCAGAACGTTCTCATGCCGGCTGTCGATGTGGAGCTCCAGAACCGCTTGTTCCTGTTCGGCGGCACGTGTCAGGACGGGATCGACGCGGACCCGCCCAGCGACCCGTGCGAGAAGGCGATCAAGCAGTTCACGGCGATGCTGCTCAACCTGGAGAGCGATAGGCTGCAGACCGACTGCTCGGTCGACCCGGACCTCACCGGGTGCGATTCGGACAACATCGACGATCTGCTCACCGAGATCGCAAACCTCATCCTAGCCGGCTCCTGCAACGAGGCCGCAGCCTGCGCGGCCGCGGTGAACGAGGGTGAGGCAGGAGTCGAGAGCGGGGCCCTGGCGAGCACCGCG
>CBDVAL010000120.1:0-10223 GCA_965371955.1 uncultured bacterium
TCGAGGGTGTGGCCTCCTGATCGGAGGATGAGACGCGGGTCCGCGGTCGCCGCGAGCCGGATAACGTCGGGAGTGGGGGGGATCGTCCATCGAGGAGGAGCAACATGGTGCGCAAGATACTTGGTGTGATCATCGGCTATGTGGCCATGTCCGTCTTCGTGGTGGTCACGTTCATTCTCGCCTTGCTCGTCCTGGGTCCGGATGGCGCTTTCAAGCCCGGCGAGTTCGGCCCGTCCAACCTCTGGATCGCGATCTCGTTCGTGCTGGGCTTCATGGGGGCCGTGCTCGCCGGGCTGGTCTGCGCGCTTATCGCGAAGAGCTCGAAGCCGGTCATGGTGCTTGCAGGGATCGCGCTGATCATGGGCCTTGTTCTCGCGATTCCGGCCCTGACGACCGAGCCGGTCATCGAGGAGCGGACCGAGGATCTTCCCAGCTTGGAGGCGATGCAGAAGGGGCAGCAGCCGGGCTGGGTCGCCTTGCTGAATCCACTCATCGGGGCTGCCGGGATCCTTCTTGGCGGCCGGTTGCGCAGAAACGCCTCGTCGGGCGTCTGAGGGAACTACCGATGAGCCCCCGCGCGCGCCGCCGTCTCCTGATCGTCGCGTCTATTCTCCTGGTGGCCACGACCGCCATCTGGCTGGTGCGCGACTGGATAGGCGCACAGTTCACCATCGCGGTGCTGGAGTGGGACGAACGGGTCGACAGCCTCGAGGTGGAGAGAGTGCTCGACACGCTGGCACTTCAGCCGGGGGATTCCGTGGCCGACATCGGCTCCGGATCGGGGCTGTTCACGCGGCCTCTGGCGCAGCGCGTGGGGCCCGACGGGTTGGTCTATGCGGTGGATATCGACCCGATCCTGCTGGCGCACGTCGAGCGAACCGCCGATGCAGCGGGGCTGGAGAACATCGTCCCGGTCCTGGCCGTCGAGGATGACCCGATGTTGCCCGCGCCGGTGGACCTGGTGCTGATAATCAACACGCTGCACCACATCCAGGGGCGGGAGTCCTACCTGGCGACGCTACGGTCCTACTTGCGGCCGGGCGGTGGCATCGCCATCATCGACTTCCGGGCGGGGCAATCGCCTCACATGAAGCGATCCCTGCAGTTCGACCGTGATGAACTCGAGGCTTGGCTCGAGAGGACCGAGTATCGTGCCGTGGCGGCACCGGAGTTCCTGGAGGAGAACTTCTTCCTGATTCACGACTGCCCGTCGTGCCCGGAACCGGTCAACTAGCGCGTTACTCCAGGGCCGGGAACAACGCCTGGGAGCGGGTAACGCCTTCGGCGCGTGAAGTCTGGTAGGCTCCCTCGCATGAGCACCCAACCGGATTGCCGGACCCGGAGATCATGAGCACGGCCGCGCGGATGGACCCGCTGGGTGCGTTCCTGGACGGCGAGGGCACGGTCATCGTGGACGGGGCCCTGGCCACGGAACTCGAGGCGCGCGGCCACGTTCTCTCCGATGCACTCTGGTCGGCGCGACTGCTGCTGGACGACCCGGATTCCCTGCGCCAGGTCCACCTTGATTACCTCGAGGCTGGAGCCGACGTGATCATTTCCGCGAGCTACCAGGCCACCATCGATGGGTTTGCCCGGTTGCGAGGCGTGAGCGAGGAGGATGCCGAGGGTCTGCTGCGGCGTTCGGTGGAGCTTGCGCTGGAGGCGCGGGCGGGTGGAGCGGCGCTGGTGGCGGCGAGCGTCGGTCCGTACGGTGCTTCCCTCGCCGATGGCTCCGAGTACACCGGCGCCTACGATCTCGACGAAGAGGGGCTCTACCGCTGGCACCACAGGCGCTTCGGCGTCCTGGCGCAGAGTGGCTGCGATCTGCTTGCCATCGAGACCATCCCCTCTCTCCCGGAGGCCCGGGCACTCCTGCACCTGCTCGACGAGACGCCGGGCATCACGGCGTGGTTCAGCTTCAGTTGCCGGGACGCCGGGCAGGTGAGCGATGGGACGGCATTCGCGGACTGCGTGAAGGTCGTGGCGGATCATCCCCGGGTGGCCGCGGTGGGCGTGAACTGCACCGCGCCGCGCTACATCGGTGCTCTGGTGGCGGCAGCCCGAGCGCACACCTCCCTTCCCATTGTTGCCTATCCCAACTCGGGCGAGATCTGGGATGCACAAACACGCAGCTGGACGGGAGACCGCGATCCAGCCTCCTTCGCCGTGCAGGCCAAGGCCTGGCGGGCCGCCGGCGCCAGGCTCATCGGGGGCTGCTGCCGCACCGGACCGGGCCATACGAGACAGCTGCGCGCCCAACTGGATCCACGTGCACAGTCCGCTGAGTAGGTGTAGCATCCGTTCCGGTCACTGGATGCTGGTGACCGCCATAGATCCCAGCTAGAAAGGAAATAGAGCAATGATCAACCGGGAACGGGTCCATGTGATTCACGGTGGACATAAAGGTACGGAGGAGGAGTTCGGCGTTGCGGCAGGCAAGTGGGGTCTGAAGGAGACCACGCTGTCTTATGTGGGGCACAAGAGGGCGCGCTCCGAGAACGTCGAGGTCCTGAGCGATGAGGAACTGGCCAAGGGCCGCGTGAGCATGGAGTTCGTGTTCGAGCGCATGGGGCGACGCTTCGTCCAGGGCAAGGGCTTGAGCCGGGTCATCAATTTGCTGTTCCACGTGGTCGTGTGCAGCGACGAGCTGTTCGCCATCGGCTCCATCCAGCCCAACGGTACCGTCAAAGGCGGCACCGGCTGGGGTGTCGAGCTGGCCAAGCTGTTCAACCGGCCGGTGCACGTGTTCGACCAAGAGAAGGACGGCTGGTTCCAGTGGGCCGGCTCCGGCTGGAAGGCTCAGGAACCGACGCTGCCCGAGGGCACCGTGGCCGTTACCGGCACCCGCAATCTCACCGACGCCGGCCGCAAGGCCATCACCGATCTGTTCGAGCGCTCCCTGGGCGCGGCGTCGGAAGCGGCGGTCAAGTAAGCAACAAGGGGGTCGGAGCCAAGACTTATACCTCGTTCGGGTCCAGCCAGCCGACGACCGAGTATAGGTCTTGGCTCCGACCCCATTCCTGCACGAGCGAGGTATAAGGTTCAGCTCCGACCCCAATCGCTTTACCCGGCGATGGCGGCCTGGGTCTCGGCGGTGGTGAGGACGCTGTTGGCCAGGAAGCGGAAGTTCACCAGCGCCGCCTGGTAGCCATCGCCCTCCGGTACCTGTGCGGCGGCGGTGGCGTCCTTCACCACCAGCACCTCGAAGCCCTGCTCGAGCAGCTCGCGCAGGTGGGACTCGGTGCACAAGTTCGCGGACATGCCCGCGAGGATCACCCGGTCAATGCCGCGCTTGCGCAGCTGCAGCACCAGGTCGTTGGTCTCGGGGCCGAAGACCTTGTGCGGGCTGACCACCACGGTGTCCGGGTCCTCGACGTACGGCTTGAGGCGCTCAAGCCAATCGGCGCCGGAGCCCTTGAAGCCGGCCACGCTGAGCGCCCCGTCACGGTCGAACATGCCGATGGCGTGCATCATGGTCTCCAGCGCGCCCTCGAACTTCCAGCCCTTGTCGCTGGGGTAGTAGTAATGCGGCGACACGAAGACGGGAATGCCCGCCTTCTTGGCCGATTGGAACAACTGTTCCAGATGCTCCACGGTGCCGTTCTCCGTGACGCTGTTGCCCACCACGCCCCAGGTCGCGCCATCCGGGCTGAGGAAGTCGTTCTGCGGGTCGGTCACCACCAGTGCGGTGTTCTTCGGGTCGATGCTCATGCCCGGGTTCGGGAGTACTCCGCCGTTGCTGCTCATCGTGTGCTCCTCTCGTCGCGCTCGTTGGCGCGCTTGATGGGGGAAACTGCGTCAGGATCTTCGTAGGCCCGAAGCCTCGCCTCGAGCTTCTCGATGCGATGGGTCAATTCGAGGACTCTGGGTGATGGTTGTTCCTCCGTGTAGCGCGGCACGATGTGCTGCCGGCAATTCACGTCCCAGGCCTCAATGTGAAACAGAAACACACGCTCGGCGCGTGCCTTGTAGCCGGACTCCAGCAGGCTTCGCATGAGTTCCGGGTCATCTTCCACCACCTCCGCCCGGCCCCAGATCTTGATGCGCGTGCGATTGGGGTAATCCATCAGGAAGAGGTATGCCTTGTCGTTCTCCTCCAGGTTTCCCATGGAGATGTACTGCTTGTTGCCGCTGAAGTCGGCGAACGCCAGCGTCCGGTCATCGAGCACCTTCAGGAATCCACGGGGGCCGCCGCGGTGCTGGATGTACGGCTGGCCGTCGGCAGTGGCCGTTCCCAGGTAGAACGAGTCGCGCTCGGCCAGGAACTCCGCCAGCTGCGGAGTGACCGTGCTGTTCCAGCCGCCGCGTTCCTCCATCCGCTCGTAACCCGCGCGCGAACCCAGCCGGGACTGCACGGCCTTGACCGATGGCGTGAAGGCGATATCGCTGATTTGCTGCATCATGGCGTGCGCTCCTTCCTTCAGAAGAGATTCCTGGCCGGAGGCTCTCATGCCGCCCACGGAAGCAGTGCCACGTTACCCGTGATGGCGTTGCCGGCGACGAGACGGTGCGCATCGGCGGCATTGCTCAGCGGCAGTGTGCGATCCAGCGTGGCGCGAATGCGGCCTTCCTTGATCTGCTCCAGTCCCCAGCGCAGGTCGGCGATGTCTCCTGACATGGAGCCGCGCAGCTGCTTCTGGGCGAAGAAGAAGTCACGGATGTCGAAGCGCACCTGCGTCCCGGCCAGAAATCCGACGGCGACGATGATCCCCTGGGGCCTGGCGGCATGAATGGCCTGCTGCAGGACGCTGCCGCCGGCGTTGTCGATGACCACATCTGCGCCGCGCCCGTTGGTCCAGGCCTTCACTGCCTCGGCCAGGTCTTCCTCGCCGGTGTTGATCACGAGGTCGGCTCCCAGCTCGCGCAGGGCTTCCACCTTGTGCGGCGAGCGCACTGTGGTGGCCACCCGGGCGCCCAGCGCCCTGGCCACCTGGATCTCGAACGTGCCCACACCGGAGGAGCCGGCGGTGACCAGCACGTTGTCGCCCGGCTGCACCTCCCCCACCACCCTCACGGCCCGCACGCTGGTGGTGGTCACCATGGGCAGCGTGGCCACTTTCTCGGGGCACAGGCCGGTCTCATCGTGCAGCACCCAGCGCGCCGGAACCTCCAGGTACTGCGCGTAGGTTCCCGGGGTGCCCAGGCCGGTGACGGTGAAGCTGGGGGCGGCGCTGTTGGGGTAGATGCCGGCCTCCTCCGCGCTGGAGGGGTAGCCGGCCATGGGGATGACGCGCTCGCCGACCTGGAAGCCGGTGACGCCCTCGCCCACGGCGGCCACCTCACCGGCGGCATCAGCGCCGAGGATGTGCGGGAAGGGAAGCGCGGGCACCACCGAGCCCTCGCGGATGTAGTGATCGAACCGGTTGACGCCGGCGGCCAGCACCTTGAGGAGCAGGTTTCCCGGCCCGGGCTCCGGCGTATCGACGTCCTCGTAACGGAACACTTCGGGTTCTCCGAACTGATGGATGACGGCTGCTTTCATGACGGCTCTCCTTCGTCTGGCTGTCTTGGGGGGCCGCTCCGGCCCCGACTCGACACCCCTTACTGCAGCGGGCGTGCCAACCCGGGGTCTGAGCTTCAAGCTGCTGCCACGAAGGGGCTTACTACTATCTCCCGCCTTGGGCGGGCATCACGGAATCTCGCAAACCACGGGATTCCACGCTCCAGTCCATCGGAATCCTGTGATACTGTTCCGCCATGAATCCCGATGCTTTGCAGGCGGTGGCACTCGCCTGTGCCCAGGCGCGCTCGCTGGACCGCGTCCTGCAGGAGGTGGTGGACGGCCTCATGGCGCAGCAGGGCGTGGCGCTGGCGCGCATCTGGCTGACGGGGCCCGGGGACATCTGCGCCGCCTGTCCCATGCGGCCGGAATGCCCCGACCAGACCCGCTGTCTGCACCTGATGGCCAGCGCGGGCGGCTCCCTGGACGGATCGGAGAGCTGGTGCGGGCTCGAGGGCCACTTCCGGCGCATTCCGCTGGGGGCGCGCAAGGTGGGGCGGATCGGATCCAGCGGGGCCCCCATGTTGATCCACGACGTGCACGACAACGACGAGTGGATCGCCCACCCGGAGTGGGCGCGGCGCGAGAAGATCCGCACCTTCGCCGGACAGCCGTTGGTGTTTCGCGACCAGCAGCTCGGCGTGCTCGCCGTATTCAGCCGCTCCGACATCGACGAGCAGCAACACCGCTGGCTGCGCGCCTTCGCCGACAACACTGCCGTGGCCATTGTCAATGCCCGCGCGTTCGAGGAGATTGCCACCCTGCGCGCCCGGCTCGAGGAGGAGCGCGACTATCTGCGCGAGGAGGTCAAGGAGGTCCAGGCCCATGGGGAGATTCTGGGCTCCGCGGCCTCCTTGAAGAAGGTGCTGCGCCAGATCACCCTGGTGGCGCCCACGGATGCCGGCGTCCTGCTGCAGGGGGAGTCAGGGACGGGCAAGGAGCTGGTGGCGCGGGCAATACACGAGCAGAGTGCGCGGCGCGATCGCCCCATGGTGCGCGTCAACTGTGCGTCCGTGCCCAAGGATCTGTTCGAGAGCGAGTTCTTCGGCCACATCAAGGGCGCGTTTACCGGCGCCCTGCGCAACCGCGTGGGCCGCTTCCAGCTTGCGGACGGCGGGACGCTGTTCCTGGACGAGGTAGGCGAGATCCCGCTGGAATTGCAGCCCAAGCTGTTGCGCGTGCTCCAGGAGGGGCAGTTCGAGCGCGTCGGTGACGACCAGACCCGTGAGGTGGACGTGCGCGTCATCGCCGCCACCAACCGGGATCTGAAGAAGGAAGCGGAGGCCGGCCGGTTCCGGCAGGACCTGTTCTTCCGTCTCAGCGTCTTCCCCATTGAGATCCCGCCGCTGCGTGAGCGCAGGAAGGACATCGCCCAGCTCGCCTCTCATTTCCTGGGCATGGCGGCGCAGCGCTTGAAACGGCCACTACCTCCGGTCACCAAGGCACAGCTGCAATCATTGGAGGGCTACGACTGGCCGGGCAACGTCCGTGAGCTACAGAACGTCCTGGAGCGTGCGGTGATCCTGTCGCCCGCCGACGGACTTTGTCTGGACATGGCGCTGCCGCGCCCCGAGGTCGAGACCGACGACGCAGCCACCGCCGGCGAACCCGAAGGGTCGGTGTTCCTGACCGAGACGGAGATGCGCCGGCGTGAGAAGAAGAACCTGCTCGCCGCGCTCCAGCACGCCGGCTGGAAGGTCTACGGCCCGGGAGGCGCTGCCGACCTTCTGGGCCTGAAACCCTCCACCCTCGCCACACGGTTGCGCACCATGCGCATCCAGCGCCCGCGCCGCAAGTAATTTTCCCAATCCACCCCGGACGCGCTAAGATGGTGTGGATGGCTCAAGGCTCCGGACAGGCAGGGCTGTTTCTCAGGCGATGGGGGCTCGACGTGCGCCCGGGCGAGCGTCCGCTCACCGCGCTGCTGTCGTTATCGTTCTTTCTCGTGGTCACGTTTCAGTACGTGGCCAAGACGGTGCGCCAATCCACTTTCGTTGACACCCTGGGCTCGGCGAAGCTCCCCTATGTCTACCTGCTGGTGGCGCTGTGCTCCTACCCGCTACTGCGGCTGTACGTGCGCTACGCCGGCCGGCTGCAGCGTCACCGTTTCATCATGGCGAGCTGCAGTGTGGTGGCCCTGAGCCTGCTGGGCTTCTGGTGGCTGTTCCGCTATCCCTGGCCCTGGCTGCCGGTCGCGTTCTATGTCTGGATCACCATCGCCTTCGGCGCCCTGGTGAGCCAGTTCTGGCTGTTCAGCAGCCATCTGCTCGATCCGCGCCAGGCGAAGCGGCTGTTCGGCGTCATCGGCGCCGGCGGGTTGCTGGGCGGCATCGCCGGTGGCCAGGTGGCGCGGCTCACCACCAGCCTGCTGGGAACTCGTGCGGCCTTCGTCGTGGCGGCTGCGATACTCGCAGCGATCATCGTGCTGGTGGCTTACATCCACCGGTTGTACCCGGAGGAGCCGCAAGCCGTCGGGGGGGAAAGACCGGAGAACAAGGGCGGCCGCAGTGGCCTGCAGGCGCTGCTGGGTTCGCGCCACCTGCAACTCATCGGCCTGGTCCTGGTGTTGAGCGTCATGGTGGGACAGATCGTGGACCTGCAGTTCAACTGGGCCATCGAGCAGTCCACCACAACCCTTGCCGAACGCACCGCCCGCTTCGGCAACTTCTTCAGCATCATCGGTCTGGCCGCGCTGGTCTTCCAGCTCCTGTTCACCTCCACCATCCACAGATCCCTGGGTGTGGGATTCGGCCTGCGCGTGCTGCCGGTGGTGGCGGCGCTGGGGGCGGGGCTGATCCTGGCCTTCTCCGGCATGCTGCCGGGATTGATGGTGGGGGCGATCCTGTCGGTGAAGGTGGGAGAGGCGGGCCTGCGTTACTCGCTGGACCAGTCCACCCGTGAGCTGTTGTTCCTGCCGGTTCCATCGGCCTTGCGTGCGCGCGGCAAGGCGTTCATCGACGTTTTCCTGCAGCGGCTGGCCAAGGGGGCCGCTGCGTTGCTGCTGCTGCCGGTGGCTTTCGGCCTGCTGGCGCCGCCGCAGGTCTCGTGGATCATCCTGGTGCTCTGCGCGGTGTGGATGATGGCGGCGACAGTTACCTATCGTGTGTACGTGCAGTCGTTCCGCGCCGGCCTCAAGGACCGCACGGTGGAGGCGGCGATTTCCATCAACGTATCCGACGTCAAGACGGTGGAGCTGTTGGTCGAGTCGCTGGGGAGCACCGACCGGCGCCAGGTTCTCCATAGCCTGGAGATCCTGCAGGCCAACGGCCGCGGAAACCTGGTTCCCCCGTTGTTGCTCTACCACGACGACGCGGAGGTGCGCCGGCGCACGCTGCGCGTTCTGGCGGACATCGGGCGCAGCGACGCGGCGCCGCTGGTGGAACGCTGCCTGGCCGATGACGACCCGGAAGTGCGTGCCGAGGCCATTCGCGTTCTCACCGGGTTCGGCTCCGGGAGCGCCGGCGACCTGATGCACGCCAGGTTGCAGGAGAGCGACCCCAAGGTGCGTGCTGCCGCCATCACCTGCCTGCTGGAGTACGGGACGGCGGAACAGCAGCAGCAGGCGGAGGTGGCACTGCGCGGGATGCTTGGCGATGCCGGACCGGAGTATCGTGCGGAGGCGGTGAAGGCACTGGGCGCGCTGCGCGGGTCCCGTTTCGAGGGTGCGCTGCTCAACGTCCTGGAGGATCCGGATTCCCACGTGGTGCGCGAGGCGGTGTACGCCGTTCGCCGCATCTTACGCCGCGACGGCTTCAACCCGTTGTTCCTGCCCAGGCTGATCTCGCTGCTGCAGGACCGGCGCGTGAAGCTGGACGCCCGCGAGGTGCTGGTGGAGTTCGGCCAGGAATGCGTCCCCATCCTGGTGCACTTCCTGAACGATCCCGGCGAGTCCATCTTCGTGCGCCGGGCCATTCCCAAGGCACTGATCCGTATCGGCGGCCCGCAGGTGGTCCAGGCACTGGTGAAGTCGCTCCTGGAGTCGCGCGACGCGTTCCTGCGCGCGCAGCTGGTGGAGGCTCTGGCGTCAGAGCGCGAGCCATTGCAGGAGAACAATCTGACCATGGCTCTCGGGGACGCCATTCAGGTGGAAGCCCGTGGCTACCTGGTGCGCCTGGCGGATCTCCTGGCGGTGGGGGGCACTCGCCTGCGCTTCGAGGGTCCGGTGGTTGGCTGGGATCGACGCGATCTGGACCTGCTGAGCCAGATGCTCGCAGAGCGGCTGGAGCAGCACCTGCGTACGATGTTCGGCCTGCTGGCGTTGCTGCATCCGCCGCACGACGTCTGGGCCGCGTATCACGGCCTGATCAGCGGACGCTCTGCATTGCGGGTGCACGCGCTGGAGTACCTGGACAACACCCTGTCCGGCAACGTGCGCCGCAAGGTGTTCGCCGTCATCGATGACCTATCTCCGCAGGAGAAGATCCGCGCCGCGAAATTGCTGTTCGGCGTGATCGCGGTGACCCGGGAGAGTTCGGTGCGCAGCATCCTGAGCGCTGCCGGGGATCATGACGATGACGCGGTGGCGCTCACCGTTGCCGCCCTCTACACTCTTTACACCGAGAACCTGACCGGCCTGTTCCCACTGGTTGCCCGCGTGCTGGAACTCGCCAAGGACCCGCTGGTCCGGGAGACCGCGGAGTGGGTCTCCCGGCGCGTTTCTCGCGCTACCTCACCCCAGGAGGGATCATCGTGAGCGAGCTCACCCGCATCCAGATCGTGGTGT
>CBDVAL010000121.1:0-10199 GCA_965371955.1 uncultured bacterium
GCAGCAGCCCGGCGGGGCCGACGCGGTTGGGACCGACGCGGTCCTGCAGCCACGCGCTCACCTTGCGCTCCGCCCACACCAGGTAGGCCACCGCGGTGAGGACCACGCCGAGGAGCGCGCCCACCTTGAGACCGGACTCGAGGATCAGCTCGGTGAGGCTCATGCGGGCTCCTCGACGCCACCCTCCGGGCAGGGCTCCGCCTCGGGCGCGCCGGAAGGCTGCGCGTCGGGGAGCGGCAGGCCGCCCGCGCCGATGGACGGGTAGGTCAGGCCGTGGAACGCCGGCACAGTGGCCGACATCTCATGCAGGACGTCGCGGGCGCTGTGGTAGCGCTCCTCGTGGCCGGCCAGCGCGCGGAGATCCGCCAGCACCCGCCAGCCGGGCCGGGCCTCGCCCGCGGTGCGCAGCGCGGCGCGCAGGCGCTGCACGCGGCCCTGGAAGTTGACGTAGGTGCCGTCGATCTCCGCCCAGGCGGCCAATGGCAGCACCGCCTGCGCCTGCGCCCGCTTCAGCAGCTGTGGCAACTCGAAGGTCCCCATCACCACCAGCGCGTCCAGCCGCTCCAGCGGCACGTCGGCCCAGCCCTCCAGCGCCGGCAGATCTTCGCCCAGCACCAGCAGCGCGCGCACCTGGCCGCGCTCGATGCCCGCCCGGATGTGTTGCAGAGCGCTGCCGTCCACCGCCTCGTCGCCGCACAGGACCGCGGCGCCGCGCCGGTTGGGCGTGCGATCGGCGTTCAGCAGGATGCCGTCGTCCTCACCCTGCACATGTTCCGGAAAGGCGATCTCCGCGCCGTTCAGATCGTTCATGAGACAACGGAGCAGGTAGATCTCCTCGTTGGTGGCACGAGCACTGGCCACTGCCGCCACGGCGCCCTGACCGTAGCGCTCCGCGGTTTGATGCAGCAACTTCCACGCCGCGTGCGCGGCGCGATCCCACGGCGCGCGCTGCAGGGCGCCGGCGTCGAGCACCTGCGGCGTCTCGATGCGCCCGCGCCCGGACAGCTCCTGGTAAATCAGGCGGCCGGTGTCACACATCCAGTAGTCGTTGACGTCGGTGTTGGTGCGCGGCAGCAGGCGGGCTATCTCGTTGTCGCGCACGCTGACGTTCACGTTGCAGCCACGGGAGCAACCGGGGCAGATGGTGGCGGTGTCCTCGAGGAACCACACTCGCGTCCCGAAGCGGAATTCCTTGAGGGTCAGGGCGCCCACCGGGCAGATGTCGGTGACGCAACCGGAGTAGTGATTGTCCAGCCGCTTGCCCGGCACCACGTTGAGCACGGCGTCGGAGCTACGCTGGAAGATGCCCAGCTCCGAGGTTCCGGTGATCTCGTCGCAGAAGCGCACACAGCGCGAACACAGAATGCAGCGCTCCTGGTCCAGGATGATGTGCTCGCCGATGTCGACGCGCTTGTCGAAGTGGTTCTTCTCCTCCACCAGGCGGCTGCGGCCCGGGCCATGCTCCACGGAGTACCACTGCAGCATGCACTCGCCGGCCTTGTCGCAGATGGGGCAGTCCAGCGGGTGGTTGAGCAGCAGGAACTCCATCACACCCTGGCGGGACCAGCGCGCCAGCTTGGACTGGGTCTTCACCACCATGCCGTCCATCACCGGCGTGCCGCAGGCGATCATGGGCTTGGGCGCCTTCTCCACCTCCACCAGGCAGATGCGGCAGTTGCCGGCGACGGTCAGGCCGGGGTGGTAGCAGAAGCGCGGGATGTTGATGCCGTGCTCGTCCGTCACCTCGATGATGGTCTGGCCGTCCTTCGCCTCGTATTCGACGTCGTCGATGATGACCTTGGGCATCTCTACACCGTCATCTGCGGATGGCAGGTGGCTGTCTTGTTCTCGATGTGATGCAGGAAATCGTCGCGGAACTTGTCCACGTACGACGGCACGGGACCGGCCACCGCCTCGCCCAGAGGGCAGATGGTCTGTCCGCCGATGCGCGATGCCACGTCCTTGAGCAGATCCAGATCCTCCATGCGGCCCTGACCGTCCTCGATGCGGCCGACGATCTTCTTCAGCCAGTCGCAACCCACGCGGCAGGGCGTGCACTGCCCGCACGACTCGTGCGCGAAGAAGCGGCAGTTGATGAACAGCGCCTTGACCATGCACATCGACGCATCCATCACCATCACCGCGGCCGAGCCCAGCATGGAGCCGGCTGCGGCCACGCCGTCGAAGTCCATCATGACGTCCACCTCGTCGGCGGACAGCACCGCCGATGACGCACCGCCGGGCACCACACCCTTGAGCGGCCGGTCGTCATGCAGCATGCCGCCGGCGTGCTCGTAGATGAGCTCGCGCAGCGTCACCCCCATGGCGGTCTCGTAGATGCCGGGCTTCTTCACGTGTCCGGACATGCAGTAGAGCTTCGGTCCGGTGTTGCGCTCGCGGCCGATGCCGGCGAACCATTCGGGGCCTCGGTTGAGGATGAACGGCGTGCACGACAGCGTCTCGACGTTGTTGATGGTGGTGGGGCAACCCCACAGGCCGGCCTGCGCCGGGAACGGCGGCTTCAGGCGCGGGAAGCCCTTGCCGCCCTCCAGCGACGTCATCAACGCGGTCTCCTCGCCGCAGATGTAGGCGCCGGCGCCGCGGTGCAGTATCACCTCACAGTCCCAGCCGCTGCCCAGGATGTCCACCCCGATGTAACCCCTGGCTTGGGCCTCGCCGATGGCCTTCTCCAGGACCCGGGCCGCATGCACGTATTCGCCGCGGATATAGATGAACGCCTTGGAAGCGCGGATGGCGTAAGCGCCGATGAGAGTCCCCTCCAGCACCATGTGGGGATCCTTCTCCATGAGCAGGCGGTCCTTGAAGGTGCCGGGCTCGGATTCGTCGGCATTGTTGATGAGATAGTGCGGCTTCTTGACCTCCTTCGGCATGAAGGTCCACTTCACCCCTGCCGGGAAACCTGCGCCGCCGCGGCCGCGCAGGCCGGCGGCTTTCACCGTCTCCGACACCTCGTCGGGGGTCATCTTGACCGCCTTGGCCAGGCCCTGGTAGCCGCCGTCGTCGACGTAGGACGCCAGCGCCGCCGAGTCCGGCTTGTGGATCCGGGCCAGCAGGACTTTCTCGAATGGGGCGCTCACCGGGACCACTCCTCCAGGAATTCCTCCAGCCTCTGCGGCGTGAGGCCCTCGTAGTACTCATCGTTGACCTGCACCACCGGCGCCGTGTCGCACGATCCCAGGCACTCCACCATCTCCAGGGAGAACTTGCCGTCGTCGGTCTTGCCCCCCGGCTCCAGGTCCAGTCTCCTCCGGATGCAGTCGGTGATCTCGCCTTCGCCGCGCAGATAGCACGACAGCGAACGGCACACCTGCAGGTGCCGCTTCCCCATGGGCTTGCGGTGCAGCAGGGTGTAGAACGACATCACCTCCTCGGCCTTGGCCAGTGGCATGTCCAGACGCCCGGCCACCCACACCTGCGCCTCGGGCGAGATCCATCCTTGCTCGCGCTGCACCACATGCATCACCGGCAGCACTGCCGCATGCGCCTGCGGATAGCGCGCCACGATGGCATCGATCTCACTCAAGCTTTCCCGCGACAGCTCCATGTTCAGTCCCTCGGGGTCGGAGCCAGACCTTATACTCCGGCTCTCGGAGTATAAGGTCTGGCTCAGACCCCATTTGATCTTCAATCCCTCAGCGGTCCACCTCGCCCATGACCGGGTCGAGGCTGGCGATGACGGTGACCACGTCGGCGAGGAGGCGACCTTCGATCATCTTCGGCAGGGCCTGCAGGTTCATGAAAGAGGGTGGTCGAATGCGGCAACGGTACGGGGACTTGCCTCCCTCGCTCACCAGGTAGTAGCCGAGTTCGCCCTTGGGGGACTCCACCGAGGCGTAGACCTCGCCGTGCGGTGGGTCGAAGCCTTCGGTGACCAGGATGAAGTGGTGGATGAGCTCCTCCATGCTGGTGAGCACGTCGCGCTTGGGCGGCAGCGCCAGCTTGGGGTCGTCCACCATGATCGGGCCACCGGGCAGCCGGTCCAGCGCCTGTTGCACGATGCGGACGCTCTGGCGGATCTCCTCGGTGCGGCACAGGTAGCGATCGTATGCGTCTCCGTCCTCGCCCACCGGGATCTCGAAGTCGTAGTCCTCGTAGCCCAGATAGGGCTGCGCGCGGCGCAGGTCCCAGTCCACGCCGCTGGCGCGCAGGCAAGGTCCGGTGAGTCCCAGGCTCTTGGCATCGTCGGCGCTGATGGCCCCCACGCCCTGCGTGCGGTCCACCCAGATGCGGTTGCGGGTCAACAGCTTCTCGCACTCATCGATGACCTTGGGCACGCGCTGGCACACCTGGCGCGCCTGCGCCTCCCAGCCCTCGGGCAGGTCCCGGGCCAGCCCGCCCACGCGCGTATATGTGGTGGTGAGCCGGGTGCCGGTGAGGCTCTCGAACAGGTCGTAGAGGTACTCGCGCTCCTGGAACGTGTAGAAGAACACCGAGATGGCGCCCAGGTCGATGGCGTTGGTTCCCAGCCACAACAGGTGCGCCGAGATGCGCGCCAGCTCGGAGACCAGGACCCGGATCACCTGTGCCCGGGGCGTGATGGTGCAGTTGATGAGCTTCTCCACCGCCATGGCGAAGGCGACGTTGTTGGCCAGCGGCGCCAGGTAGTCCATCCGGTCGGTGTAGGGAATGAACTGGGTGTAGGTCTTGTTCTCGGCGATCTTCTCCATGCCCCGGTGCAGGTAGCCCAGATGCGTGGTGGACTTGACCACCGTCTCGCCGTCGATCTCCAGCTCCACACGCAGGACCCCATGGGTCGCCGGATGCTGCGGCCCCATGTTGATCGTCATGGTCTCGCGGGTGATCTCCATGAGTTCTCGCGGGCTCAGCCGGTGAGCGGAAAGTCCCGGCGCAACGGATGCCCCTCGAAACCGTCGGGCATGAGAATGCGCCGCAGATCGGGATGACCCTCGAAATGGATGCCCACCATGTCGTAGGCCTCGCGCTCGAGCCAGTTGGCCGCCGGATACAGGCTGGTCGCGCTGGTGATACGGCCCTCGCCGGAGAGCCGGGCCTTGACGCGCAGCCGGTGGTTGTGAGGGAAGGAGTACAGGTGGTAGACCACCTCGTACTGATGTTCCTTCTCCGGGTAGTGCACACCGCAGAGGTCGGTGAGGAAATCGAACGACAGGGCCGGCTCGTCACGCAGGAAGCTCAGGATCTCGAGAATGCGGTCCGGCCGCACCGCCACCGTCTCGTCACCGCGAAACGCGTGGGTCTCCAGGATCTCGTCGGTGAAGCGCTGCTGCAGCGCTTCGGTGGCCTGGCCGGTCTGCGGCGCTTCGTTCACCACTGGAACGCCCCCTTGCGCCAGGCGTAGAGGTAGCCCGCCAGCAGGATGCCCAGGAAGACGAACATCTCCATCAGGCCAAAGAGCCCCAGCCGGCGGTAGACCACCGCCCAGGGCAGAAGGAACGCCGTCTCCAGGTCGAACACGATGAACAGCATGGCCACCACGTAGAAGCGCACCGAGAACCGCTGCCGGGGGGTGCCCTCCACGGGCATGCCGCATTCGTAGGGATACAGCTTCGCGCCGGCGCGGGGACGGGCCGAGCGGCCCAGCAGCGCCGAGAGGACGAGCATTCCCACCGCCAGCATCGTGCTGGCCCCGATGAGAATGGCGATGGGGAGATAGCTTTCCAGCATTTTGCGGGTCAGACCGAGTCTGTGAATGATTTCACAATATCGGTCGGCATCGTACCATAGGCCCCGCGAAGCGTCAAGCAGCCAGGTCTGCTGTAAAAGACTGATTATAAAAGATTTGACCCGTCCCGGTCAGGCGGGATTGAGGGCTGCTTTGGCCTGGCGCAGCTCCTCCTCCTGCTGGGCGATTTTCTTCTCGAACTTGCCAATGTCGCCCTCGATGTCGGCCTTCTCCTTCTGGTAATCCTGCTCCTTCTGGTCCGGCCACTGGCCCTTGTCCAGGAAGAACTGGCGCGTGGCCTCGAGCTTCTCCAGCACCACCAGCGTGTCGGCCTTGTTCTTCTTGATGGCGACGAGGTTGGTCTCCATGGTCCGGATGTTCTTCAGGGCGATGGCCTTGTTCTGGCTGGCGATATCGATGTTGTCCTGGACGCGCTGGATGGCTGCGTTGATGTAGGCGCCCGGCTTGATGGCGGCCGCCTTGCGGAACGAGGCCAGAGCCTTGTTGAGCTGCGCCACCTTGGCGTCGTCGGTTGCCAGGTTCTTGTAGAGTTTCTCCTGGCAGAAGCCCAGCAACTCCCAGGCCGCGGCGTTGTCGGACTTGCACCTGGTGGCCTGCTCCAGGATGGACACGCCGCTGGTCCAGGCCTTCTTGGCGATGTGGACCTTGCCGAGGTTCACCTTGGCGAAGCAGTAATTCGAGTCCAGCTCCAGGACCTTCTTGAAGCTCGATTCGGCCTGGTCGTACTGCCCCGCACCGAGATAGGCGCGCGCCACCAGGTTCTGCCTGATGGGGTCTCGCGGTGAGGCCTTGGCCGCACCCCGGGCGTACTGGAGCGCGTCGGTGTAGTGCTGGGCCTTCTTGTCCTTGGACTTCTCCCCGCCGGCCAGGTCGAGATACGTGCCGGCCAGGATGCTCTGCACGTCACCATCGCCCGGCTTCTGCTTCAGCGCCCCCTTGAGGTTGCTCAGCGACTTGTCGGTGTGGCCCATGGCCTTGTAGGACACTCCCAGCATGTAGAGAGTGGTGAAGTCCGGCTTCACCGCCGCCGACTTCTCAAGATACGGGATGGCCTCGGCGTGCTTGGCCTTCTGGTGGTTGGCGGTGCCGAGCTGGTAGTTCAAGCTGAAGATCTCGCCCTGGGCGCCCTCCAGCGACTCCTTGCCGGAGAGCGTCGAGAGCACCTTGTCGTACTGCTGCTGGTCGGTGTACGCCTTGGCCTTGTTGACGTGATAATTCAGCTTGTCGCCATCGATCTCGATGGCCTTGTTGAAGTTCTCCACGGCAGCGGGGTACTCCTTCAGCTCCAGCCTGGCAATACCCACCATGAACCAGCCGAAATCATAGTCCGGGTGGGCCTGCACCTCGATCTGGAACTGGGCGGCCACGCAGGCCCAGTCCTTGTTCTTGACGCACTCCATCCCGTCGGTGTAGCCGGCCAGGGCCGGGAGCGGGAGGAGGAGAATCAGGACGGCGATCATCACCGCGGTCCTGGGGGTATGGGCAAGATTCTTCATGAGTTCCTCGTTGAAGCCGTATCGCTGCTGTTGAGTTTAATGGATCCGGTGGGCCTTCCGCTTGCAGGGGGAGGGCGCCAGGGGCGGGGCAACGGCCCGGAAAAGCTCTACCTTTCTTGGACCCCCTGCGCGCACGGCGGTTCCCGGACCCGCGGACCGCTCCCAAGTGCTTGCTGGAAAGGGGTTTATCGACTGCGCTACTTCAGGACGAACTCCACGACGATGGTGAAGTATACGTCCACCGGCCGTCCGTTCTGCACGCCCGGCTTGTAGCGCCACTGCTCCACCGCCGAGACGGCGGAGGTCTCGAATCCCAGGTTCGCTCCCGGCGAACGCAGCACCTTGACGCCGCCCACGGTGCCGTCCTTGCGGATGACGGCCTCGAGGATCACGTTCCCCGTGACCTTGGCCTTGCGGGCCAGCTCCGGGTACTTGGGCAGCACCTTGGTGCTCTCGATGAGCACCGGGTAGGTCACTCCGCCGAAGCCGGCGCGCACCGGTCCCTCATCCAGGGGAGGCGGCTCCGGCGCGCCGATGATGATATCCACGTCCGGCGGGATGGGGACAGGATCGGGCTCCGGCTCCGGCTCCCGGATGGGCTCGGGCTCATCCGGCGTCGGGTCCGGAACCGGCACCTTGCGGGCCTTGAGATCCTCCACGATCACCTGCTTGGGACGCTCGATCTTGGGCGGTGGCGGCGGCACCCAGCGGCTCACGTAGACCACGTCCTTCTTTTTCTCGTTGAGCTCCGGCTTCTTGAAGCTGGGGAACGTGACCGTGATGATCAAGATATGAGCGACCAGCGCAATGAGGAACGCCCACTGGCGATCCTTGGGGTCCTCGTCCTCCTTCAGGAGGATGGCGTAGAGGGAGGTCTCGCGCTGCAACCGATCCTGCAGTTGTTTGTCCTCCTGCTCCACCGATGGTTTGTCTGCCATGGCGTCTTCCTATCCTCCCGGCGCGGCGAACGGGTTGTAGCCGAACAACTCGATGTACTCCTGGATCTCGCGCTGCGTCGGGATGACGACGGTCTTGATCTCGAAATCCATCTTGATCTTCGAGGCCATCAGTTCGTCATAGACCCCGATCATCGCCTCGTAGGGCGTGCTGGGTTCCGGGTGGATGATCACCGGCTTGCGCTGGTTGATGCGTAGCTTGGGAACGATGTAGTTGAGGATCGCATCCAGCTCCATGGGGCGCGAGTCCACTTCCAGTCGCCCGGAGGGCAGCACTCGGATGTAGATGGACTCCTCCGCCTGGGTCGTCTCCAGCTCCTCGTCCTTGGGCAGTTCGAACTGCATGCCCTTGGTGGCGGAGAACACCGTGGTCACCATGAAATAGATGATCAGAAGGAAGGCGATGTCCGCCATGGAGGCGGTGGGAATCACCGGTGTGTCCTTTTTCTTGTCGAGCCTCATACTCTTCCTCAGTCTACCGTGGATTGCCCGGTCAGTAGCCACACACTGGTGGCGTTGGCCCGTCGCAACGCGTCGATGAGCTCGTCCACGTAGCGGTACTCCATCTTCTTGCCGGCCTTGATGATGAAATCGTATTGCGGGTTGAAGGCCACCAGCTGCACGGCCTTGTAGTAGATCTCCTCGGAGTCCTGCACCAGCTGCGACGGCTCCTTGCCGGCGCTGAAGCGCACCATCCCCTCGGAATCCACCGAGATGAACGCAGCGCCGCGGGGAATGTCCTCACGCTGGAACGACTTCGGGAGCTTCAGGCTGGTCTTGTCCGGCTGATCGATGCTGGTGATCATGAAGAAGATGATCAGAAGGAAGGCGATATCCGCCATGGAGGCGGTGGGGATGCCCGACTCCTGGGTCCGGCTGCGACTGATGCGCATGGCCTGGCTCCTGCTTTCCTAGCTGACGCTCGGCTGCGGCGTGCCACCGGCGGGCGCCGTCGGCCGCGAGGGGGAGCTCACCTTCAGCTTGCCGGTCAGCTTCATCTCATCCAGGGTCTCCAGCACCACGTTGGAGGAGGTCTCCATCTCGCGGATCATGCGGGCCACCCAGGCGGAGAAGTAGTTGTAGGAGGGCGAGGTGAACACGGCCACCAGCAGGCCGCCGGCCGTGGTGATCAGCGCCACCGAGATGCCCTCGGCCACCGCGGCCGGGTTCGACAGGCCGGCCTTTGCGATGACGTCGAACGACTGGATCATGCCGACCACCGTGCCGAGGAAGCCGAGGATGGGGGCCAGATTGGTGAACAGCGCCAGGTAGGGCAGGCCCTTCTCCAGCAACGTGATCTCGTGGATGGCGGCGTTCTCCACCGTCTTCTCCACCTCTTCCTTGGGGCAATCGTGCTTGAGCAGGCCGACCTTGACGATGGCTGCCACGGGACCGCGATACTGCTTCTCCTCGCAGATGCGAATGGCAGCTTCGATGTCGCCGGAGAGCATCGCCTCGCGCACCTTGCGCACGAACTCATTGGTGTTGATCTTGTACTGGAGGAGAACCACCACCCGCCAGATGATCAGGTACAGCGAGATGATCGACATGACGAGCAGGGGGTACATGACCCACCCACCCTTCTCGATCCACTGCCAAAGGCTTCGCTGGAACCATGCTCCCATGTCTAAGAATCCTCCCTCGTCTGGCTCCCGCCTCAGCGGCTCACCTGGTAGTGCCGGGGAATCCCGCGCGTTATTCTGCCTTCACCCGGGCGGTACGTTCAAGAAAAGCTGAGCATCGGGCTAGGATAAACGCGCGATGCTAACACCCGCCCAAAAGCCCTGTCAAGCAAGACCACCGGTCTTGAATCGGGGCTTGGAAGGCGATATGCGATGGTAGCATACCGCCGCCCGGGCATTCCACCGCCAGAGAGACCACACATCGCACGCTTTTGTTCCCGTGGGGTGACCGGCGGAAAGCACTGTCCACCGGGCGTTTAGTGAAATGGAACGGGGTCGGGGGCCAAACATATAAAACCGGCCCCCCCCCAATGCCCACGCGGCGGGGGGACCAAGGGTTGAGGTTTTTGGCGCCCCCCCGGAACATGAAACCGGGGGTTCG
>CBDVAL010000122.1:0-10058 GCA_965371955.1 uncultured bacterium
CCATCTGTAACCCAGGGTCCGGCGATATCTGTGACCCGGACGAGTCCTGCAGCGGTCTGCCCGGCGCCGCCTGTCCGGGGGACCAGATCGCATCACCGACCACCATCTGTCGACCAGGATCCGGCGACGTCTGCGACCCGGCCGAGTCCTGTACAGGGAACCCCAACCAGCCCTGTCCGGCTGATTTCCTCGAACCGCCTACCACCATCTGTAACCCAGGGTCCGGCGATATCTGCGACCCGGACGAGTCCTGTACCGGCCTGCCCGGACAGACATGTCCACCGGACACCATCTCTCCGCCGACCACCGTCTGCTCGCCTGCAAGCGGCGGAGTGTGCGCAGCCGACCAGTCCTGCACGGGCGTAGCCGATGAGTTTTGCCCGGAGGACCCCGCGGGCGACACCTGCGCTCACACGCAGGGCTACTGGCACCGCCAGTGCCTGGGCGATGGGTTGATCACACCTGGCCGCGGTGAGGGGCGTGGTCCTCAAGAGACCCTCGAACCCAACTGGAAGACCATCCTGGCGGACACCACCGCCTACCTCGCCAACGTGCTCTACGTGCCCGGCGGCGCCTGCGAGGAGGGCATGGTGGCTGATCCGCAGAGCGACCCGTGTGAGCGGGCGCTCAAGCAGCTGACCGCTCTGGTGTTCAACGTGCAAGCCGGGCGTCTCCAGCTGGATAGTCCCATCGATGTGTCGGCGGGAGGCTGCTCGGCAACAACGGTCGGCGACCTCCTCGACGAGCTCGGGGCGCTGTGGAACGATGCCATGCGCACCGAGGACGACTGCGTGCAGATAACCGACTGCGCGGTCATCGTCAATGAGAGCTTCGATGAGTCGCTGCTCCTGGGTGACTCGAGTGATTCCGATGCCTCGACGCCGGATGTTTCCACCTCCTCGGAGGAGACATCCTCCACGCCGCTCACCGGCGTTGGAACCCGCACGGCCACCGAGTCCGTGCCGGCGGCCGAGACTTCGACGGAGGACGCACAGACGTCCTCGCCGGCCACGCTTCTGGGCGTCCCGATCACCAGGTCGGATGCGCCTGTGGAGAAGCCGGTCTCCGAGGACGAATCCCAGCCGGTGGCTGAGGATCCGCTGGATGCCATCGAGCGGCATCTGGGCGTCGTGGGCAAGGCAGGCCTGTCCGAGGAGGATCGACTGGCCTCCCAGGACGCGCTCCTCACGGCCCTGAGCGGCGGCTACGACCCCGAGGTCCGGCTGCAGATCGTGCGCGGCCTCATCGGGAGCGTGGATCCGATGCTGCACTCGCTCCTGGCCCGTCACCTGGAGGACATCCTGGACGAGGCCAGAGATTTCGATAAGGCCGCTCTGGCGCAGGAGGCCGAGCGGCTCCTGAATTCCCTGGAGCCTGGAGCGAAGGAGGAGTAACCTCCGGGCGCCTTGTGCCAACATCGGGCAGCAGCCTTCGTGGCTGCTGCCCTCTTTTTTCTTTGCGAGAATCTGTAGAATCTACACGTGCTGTGCGTAGCACGGCTTTCTGAGAGAGAGAACTGTGAACATCAGCCCGTGGGACAGTCGGGCGTGAACGGAGACTCCATGTCGATGAGATCCCAAGTTCGATCCCTGGCGTGCCTGATCCTCGCGGGGGTTTCCTGCTGCTTGATGGGCAGCCCCTTCCTGGCTGCCGATGAGTTCAGCGAGCCCACCGCCCTGGACCAGCCGTGGGAATCCATCGACCTGGCCATCGTCCTCGACACCAGCGGATCCATGGACAAGCTCATCGATGCGGCTCGCCTGAAGCTGTGGGAGATCGTCCATGACCTGACGCTGCTGGAGCCCACGCCCCGGCTGCGCGTCGCGTTGCTGACCTTCGGCAACAACCGCAACATTAGCCGCCCCGGGTGGATCAGTGTGGAGACCGGGCTGACGGAGGACCTCGATCTGGTCTCCGAGCGCTTGTTCGGCCTGACCAGCGAGGGCGGCACCGAATACGTGGGCCGGGCTCTGAAGACGGCCCTGGACGAGCTGGACTGGACGCCTTCCAATGACGCTCTCAAGATGATCTTCATCGCCGGCAACGAAGATGCCGGACAGGATAAAGAGGTGGATCTCCAGGAGATGGGACACATCGCCTGGCAGGAGGGTATCCGGGTGCACCCCATCTTTTGCGGCCGTGAGAGACAGAACGGAGCGGAAAGCTGGGCGGAGATGGCCGAGATTCTGAATGCCGAACTGTCCATCATCGACCACAAGCACGGCACCGTGGTGGTGAAGACCCCCTACGATAAGGAGCTGGCGGAGCTCAGCGAGTCCATCAGCCGGACCTATATTCCGTTGGGGGAAGAGGGAATGCAGCTCTACGAGAACCGCAGGGCGCAGGACCGCAATGCGCGCAAGATCAGCCAGGCCGCAGCCGCCGGGCGTGCCGAGATCAAGACCAGCCCGCTGTTCTCTACCCGCTGGGACCTGGTGGACGCGCTGGCGGCGGGCGTCATTACCCTCGAACAACTTGATGAGGCTGAGTTGCCGCAGGAACTGGCGTACCTGGCGCCGGAAGAACGCGTTGTCTACATCGAGGACATGCAGATCCGGCGCCAGGAGTTGCGCCGGCGGATCCGAGAGCTGTCCCAAGAGCGACGCCGCCACGTGGCCGAGCAGATCAGCGCCAAGGGCCTGGATGACTCCCGTTCCTTCGACGCCGTCCTGCGCCGGGAGATCCGCGAGCAGCTCGAGGCCAGTGGCTGGGAGCCGCCGCAGCAGTAACCCGCCACACCATCACGCGTTGCTGTGCAGAACCGCGTCGTTGCTTGCCCGAAGTGCGCACGGAACGGGTCCGAATTCCCACCCTGCACTCCACATCCCACCTTCAGTAATTGTTCATCTTCTTGTCCATGAACCGTCATTGAAGCCGATCCAGGCGGAACTTACGTTCTCGTCGTAGTGCCTGTCACGTTCCTTGTCGGGGACGTTGCATGGCCCGCCGTCGCCGTCCCGGCGACGTCCCGGCTTCGCCCGTCTGATGCCGGTTCCCGAGACAAAGGAAACGGTCCCATCGACGACATCGTGTCCTGTAAGGGGCGACGAAGCCGCCAACGCAAGGGAGAGGATGCACGATGAAATCCACACTCGTTCTGTCTGCAATCGCTCTGTGCCTCGGGGCGATTACCCTGCCGGCTCTGGCCGGTGCCGCCGACATGGAAGTGTCCACCTGGGATTCCCCATCCTGTGAGCACACCATGATGACCAACAACTTCATACTGGCTCCCGGTGAGTCCGTGGCCGTAGTCCTATCCCAGGGCAACTGCGAGAAGCATGAGGGCACGCTGTTCTTCGGCTACAAGACCCAGAAGAAACGTAGTCGCCAGCTCACCTCACGTGACAACATCCGCCTGACGGTGGTGGATGCGGAAACAGGCGCGGAGCTCAGCTCGGATGACGGCTCGCTGTTCATGGCCGGCGAGACCAGCTCTTGCACTCTCTACGCTGAGAACATGAGCAGGATGAAATCGATCAACATCCGTCTGCGCGCCAGCATTCTCTGGTAGTCTCTGGAAGCTCCTGAGCATGGGGCCACCGGGCAAGTCGCCTCGGTGGCCCTTTTTCTATGGTACGACTTGACCAATGTGAGCAAACACAGAAAAATTCGCGTAGTAATCGGTCATCATCCAGCCGAATGGCTGGAAGAAGAGCTGGATCGCCGAACGAACATCGAGAAACGGTACGACGGCAAAGAGGGCAAGCCTCAGCCGTCTTTGTTGAATCGGTAGACAAAAAGAAGGGAGTAGCTGCATGTACCAGTACTGAACATTCGTATGGCCCTTACACACAATGAGGAACAGTACCGGCGCAAGAAACTCCTTCCACAGGCGGCGCTTCATGGCAACCAGCACGAGAAAGAGCAGCAGACCGTAGCTTGCTATCTGGTTCCATGCTATCAGGGAACCCGGATTCCACAGGAAGATAGTCTCGTGAAACGGGTTCCAATAGTATGGATTGTACTGAAGCGGTGATGAAAAATGAAGAACCTGCGATATTGCGGGGAAGAAAGCGAGGCAGAGGATCGTCGGGAGAAATCCGCCAAGCAAGGCGATAGAGGCAAACAGCAGCGTCCTCATGGTTTGCGGCGATGTCTTACGCAAGAGAAAGAGGCCGAAGAGGGGAAGCAGGAGGACCGCGGTGAGCTTCACCTGAATCGCCATTGCCAGGAGCGCGAAGCTCACTGCCGTATGTCGCGAGAGGGCAACAAGGGCTGCGAAGACGAATACGTTCTGTAGCGCCTCGAACTGGCCTTCATGGGAGACCCACCAGATGGACATCGGCGCAATCCAGTAGAGAAGGGCGAGCCAGCGGTCCTTGCTGTAGCGATAGATCAGCAAGGAGCTGATCGCTTCCAGGACGGTCAACGCAAGTTTTGCCGAGAAGATGGTGGGAGAGATGGCACTGATGGCCGCAAAGAAGAAGAGCGGGATGCTGGGATAGTTATAGGGTAGGTTGCTCCAGGAGACGCTTGCGTAGAGCGGATTGACCTCGACCAGCGTCTTGCCCGCCATTCCCAGGCCATCCTGGTTCACCAGAAAGCCGTAGACAAGGTGCCGGACGATGTCGCCGGTGTTTACCGGAAGCTGTGCGCAGTAATAGAGACGGAAAGCCCCGATGCCGAGCGCGATCACCCAGAACAACGTTGTTGAACGCGCCATGAAGAGATCGCGAATCGGAACAGCGAGACCATTCAATATGGTCCGCTGCGAAACCTGAGGAGTAACACTCATGCCCAGTTCCGACGATCCCTGCGGCGAAATGAGATAAACTGCTTTCCAGCCGGATGGTTCTGTGCCGGCGCGCATCCCATGACACGCGATATGACAACCAGCCGCTATTCTACGCGATATGGGCCCGTGCTGGGCGGAGGATTTGAGGCTTCGCGCGGCACGCTTCTGGTTCGAGCTTCCCTCGTCGTTGCTCCCGGGCTAGAATAGACTTCTTCCCCTCGGAGGGGCTGTTCCCGGCTAGGAGGCGTCATGTTCTCGAACAAGCTAGCGGCACCGGTCTCGCGCATGGCCATGCTCCTGGCCCTGATGGCCGCCGGCTGCACCGGCCCGGCATCAGGGCCCGGTGATGAGTCCGCGGCGGAGACCTGGGAGGTGATCGTCCCCCTGGGACTCACGGATCCTGCGATTCCGGCGGACAACCCCCTGACGAAGGAGAAGGCGGAGCTGGGCCGGTTGCTCTACTACGACGCGCGCCTCTCCCTGGCCGGTGATGTCTCCTGCGCCACCTGCCACCATCCGGATCACGGCTTTGGCGACGGCGCGCCGGTCTCCACCGGTCATGAGGGCCAGAAGGGCGGCCGCAGCGCTCCCACGGTGATCAGCGCCGCCTACAGCTACCTGCAGTTCTGGGACGGCCGGGCGGGAAGCCTGGAGGAGCAGGCCCTGGGACCCATCGAGAACCCCATCGAGATGGCCAACACGCTGGATGGCATGGTGGCCACGCTGAGCTCTATTCCCGGTTACGCCCCGCTGTTCGAGGCCGCCTTCGGCGACGCCACCGTCACGCCGGACCGTGTGGCCAAGGCCATCGCCTCGTTCGAGCGCACCGTGATCTCCGGCAACTCCCCCTGGGATCGCTTCGTCGCCGGAGACGACACCGCGCTCGACGAGCAGCAGCAACGCGGACTGGAGTTGTTCAACGGCAAGGCGCAATGCAGCCTGTGCCACGCCGGCCAGACGCTCTCCGACTCCGACTTCCACAACCTCGGCGTGGGAATGGCTGCCGCAGAGCCGGACCTCGGCCGCTACCTGGTCACCCAGGCCGAGGTCGAGCGCGGCGCCTTCAAGACTCCACCGCTGCGCGACATCAGCAAGACCGCACCGTACATGCACGACGGCAGCCAGGCCACACTGCAGCAGGTGGTGGAGTTCTACAACCAGGGTGGCGAGGCCAACGAATGGCTCAGCGACAAGATCCGCCCGCTCCACCTGAACGACCAGGAGGTGCAGGACGTGGTGGCGTTCCTCAACGCGCTGGACGGCGAGATGCCCAACGACGTCTCCGAGCCGGCGTCCTTGCCATGACAGCGACCGCAACATGAACCCCGAGCCGCGCGACTCGAACTACATGGCCGCCGAGGCACGGCTGCGCAACGGCGAGGTGCTGCTGCTGGACGGCGGCACCGGCAGCGAGGTGCTGCGCCGCAGGATCGACTCCGAGGTCAACCTGTGGGCCGTGGGCCCGCTGCTCAACGCCCCGGAGCTGCTGCGCGGCATCCACGAGACCTACATCGCCGCGGGCGCCGACATCCTCACCACCGCCACCTTCCGCACCACGCCACGGGCTCTGGCAAGGGTGGGGATGGAGGATCAGGCCGCCGACCTGACCCGCCGCGCCGTGGAGGTCGCCCTGGAGGCACGCAGCCGCAGCCGCCACGGCCGCCCGGTCCTGGTGGCCGGTTCGCTGGCGCCGCTGGAGGATTGCTATGACCCGCACGCCGTGCCTCCGGAAGACGAGCTGGCGGAGGGGCATGCGTCCCAGGCTAAGGCCCTGGCCCAGGCGGGCGTGGATCTCATCCTGGTGGAGACCATGAACACCGTTCGCGAGGCCCGGGAAGCGCTGGTGGCCGGCCTGCAGACCGGCATGCCGGTGTGGGTCTCGCTCACCTGCCAGGAGGGCGGCAAGCTGCTCAGCGGCGAGCCGCTCAAGAGCGCTCTGGACGAGCTGCTGCAGCTGTCGCCCTCGGCATTGCTGGTGAACTGCTGCTCCCCCGCCATCGCCACGCAGGCGCTGGAGTCGCTGCGCGGATTGCACACGGTCCCCATCGGCGCCTATGCCAACAACGGCCACGATGACGCCGGCGGCTGGGCCTTCACCGGCGAGTACACCCCGGCGCGTTACCTGGAGGAGGCACAGCGCTGGCTGAAGCTGGGCGCAGGCATCGTGGGCGGCTGCTGCGGCACCACCCCCGAGCACATCCGCGCCCTGCGCGAGGGTCTGCAATCCTGAGCCCAACCTTCCCTTTCCTGTCTCTGGACAGTAAGATCCGGCAAGGCACCCACTTTACTTGGGAAGGAGCGAACGTGAACTGGCGCAAGATGGGGACCCTGATCGTCGCCCTGGCCGCCCTGGTCTGGCTGTCGTTGCCGTTCTCCCTCGGGCAGGATGGCCAGCCGAAGGCGGTCTACCCCGCCATGGAGCACGACTTCGGCACCGTGGAACGAGGGGACACGCTGGAACACACGTTCATCGTGCGCAACGAGGGCACCGCGCCCCTGGAGATCGTCAGCGTCAAACCCACCTGAGGGTGCACCGTGGCCCGGTTCGACCGGGTCATCCCTCCCGGGCAGGAGGGCGAGATCGTAGCCACCATGGCGACCAGCAAGTACCGCGGGCCCATGGCCAAATCCGTCAACGTGATCAGCAGCGACCCGAACCGCGCCAGCGTCAAGCTGACGCTGAAGGCCAACGTGCATTCCTGGATGGAGGTCCTTCCCAGCTGGTCGGCCAACCTCACCTCCGACCTGGGCCAGGGCGCTGAGAAGATCCTGTACCTCAGGAGCCCGGACAAGGACGTTCCTCTTCCTCAGCCCACGGCCGAGTCGAGCACCGACCGGGTGACGGCAACGGTGGAGAAGATCCCGGCGGATAGCGAGGAGGCGGCCAAGGGAGACTACCGCCTGGTGGTGAAGCTCAGCCCGGAGGCTCCGGCAGGGCCGCTGAGCGGCCAGATCAAGCTCACCTCCCGGGAGCGTAGTGTCCATGTTGCGGTGGCCGGGCGCGTGCACGGCCCCATCTCCGTCCTCCCCATGAGGCTCAACCTCATCGGGCAGCCGGCGGGCTCCGGGCGCCCCAGCCGCCTGAGCGGCACCATCACGCTGGTGGCGCGCCCCGATCAGCCCGAGTTCCGGATCCAGGGGATGCAATCCGATGACGAGCGCCTGAAGCTCGAGCCCATCCCGGATCCCGACAAGCGGCGCCACCGCATCGCCGCGCGCTGGACCGCCAGGGAGGTCAAGGGCGATTTCCAGGGCATCATCCGAATCGCCACCGACCACCCCACCATGCCGGAGATCCAGGTGCCCTTCCGGGTGCGGATCTTCTGATGGTCGGGGCCTCTAGCGGGCCATGAACAACAGCTCGATCTCCTTGTAACCCTCCGGAGGAGCGAACAGGCCGGCGTCCAGATCCTTCTCCACCGCGGACTTCAGTGCCGTCTCCCGGACCGCGCGCCCATCGCGGAACTCGCGACTCAGGATGGGAAAGCCCTCCACCTGGTCCAGGAGGCGGAGCGGGTGGTTTCCCAGCTGGGCCAGCGGAGTGTTCTGGAACGACTGCAGCAGCTTGGTGGTGAAGCGGGCCATGGCGTGGAAAGCTTCCATGCTCTCCCTGGCCGCCTCCACCGGGGCAGTGAAGAGTTCCCCCGTCTTCTTGCCGGCCTGGTAGATCACGTACTTCCGGCAGGAGTACTCGCCAATCTTCTCGCTGCCCGCCTCCTCGATCTTGATGTCCGCAGAGGAGCCCTGGGCAGGCGTGCGGCTCTTGGTCATCGACTCGGGCATGGCGCGCTGCTCGGCGGGGAGGCTATCCAGATGCGCCTGCATCTGCTTCATCATGCTGCTGAACTGCGCCCCCAGGGCCTGGGCCTGCTCCTCGTCCACGCGGCTGTACGTCCGCTCCTTGTCGTTCAGGATGACCAGCGCCTCGTCGCGAAAGATCACCGTGGGACCGCCGTGTCCCCCGGTCTCGATGCGCAGTATCTCGCCCTGGGCGTAGAGGTGGTCGGTGACCACCTTGCCATCCGGAAGATCCCTGCTCTCGAGCTCCAGGACCACGCCACCCACGGCGAGGGAGGACAAAAGGAGCGCTGGAAACACGGCGGTCAGCAGCTTGCGGATCATGATCTTCTCCCGTGGGACCCGCACGGTGGGTCCGATGTACCTTCAGTCTAGCACTTGGAGAAGACGACGCTAGCGACGCTTCTCGGACTCACGCCGGATGGCCAGCCAGAGCGTGAGCGCGAACCCGCCCCAGGCCACGCCCAGCACCACCACCATGGTGATCCAGCCTGCGGCGGTCATGACGAACCCTCCGGGTCGGTCCAGCGCGCTAGTTGCTTCCTGATGAGAAAGAAGAAGCCCGCCGCCAGACCCCACTGCACAAGACAGGTGGCCAGGGAATAGGGATGCAGGGGGTTCCACCAACCGTCGCGATCGAACTGGAAGATCGCCTTGTACGACCACCAGATCATGAGAGCCACGAACTCCAGCGGGACCACCCAGCGGATCAGAACATCCCACCAGCGGCCCAGGGTCAGGTCGTTCCCCTCGGTATTGATGTAGCGCGAACGGAAGAGCTCCGGACCGTAGCGAATGGCGGCGATGGCGAAGAACAGCCCGCTCACCATGAGGCCCAGCCCCCACACCCAGTCCTGGTTGCCCAGGAAGCCCAACCAGTACGCCGAGGGCAGGCCCAGCAGGAAGCCGCCGATCCCCACCCAGGCGATGGCCTGGTGGCGCGGCATGCCGGCATCCATGAAGTTGCGCGCCACCATCTCGATCATCGACAGAAGCGAGGACAGGGCGGCGAAGAACAACCCGAGGAAGAACAGGATCAAGAAGATGCCGCCCCCCGGAACGCGCAGGAACAACTGCGGGATCCAGACGAACGTCAGTCCCGTGGAGGCGGGACCCGACTCCTGCAGGACCTGCGTGGCCTCGGCGGCCGGCAGCACGGCGAACACCGTCGGGAAGATGATCAGCGCCGCCAGCAGCGAGGCGCTGTTGTTCCCCAGCGCGGCGATGAACGTGTTGAGGACCACGTCCTCTTTCTGGCGCATGTAGACGCCGTAGGTGAGGATGAGGCCCCAGCCCGCCCCGGTGGACCATGCCGACTGGCTCAGAGCCTCCAGCCAGACCCGGTAGTCCAGCAGGCGCTCCAGGTCCGGGGTGAACAGGTAGGCCAGGCCGGCCATGGGGCTGCCCTGCAATCCCGGGCCGGAGAGCGTCAGCGCACGCACGGCTCCGATGACCAGGATCAGGAACAGTGCCGGGATCAGGAACTTGTTGGCGCGCTCGATCCCCTTGGCGATGCCGCGATAGA
>CBDVAL010000123.1:0-10010 GCA_965371955.1 uncultured bacterium
GCGCGCCCGCTGCCGGCAGCTCGAAGCCGAGCTCACCGCCCTCGAAGGCAGCCTCCAGGCCCTCGAGGAATAGCGTGCCGCGGCGGGGCAATTCTCACCCCCCACCGACAGGGCCGGGACGAAAGTGGAATCCTCGACAAGCACCTGGTCGTCCGCAATCCTTGCACAACTTTCAAACAGGCCGATGCTTCCTACACTGTTGAAAGCTAGAGACTTACGCAATGTTTCCCCTTGACGGGCGAACACGGCGAGCGTACAGATCCGACCACAGTGCATTGGCGACCGGCTCCGGCCCCACCCGGCTCGTGAGCTGAAACCAGTCCTACCTGCATTGGTTGCACACCACGAACGCTACCGGCACGCTCTCACCTGCAGGCCGACTGCCGGAGCACGGTCGCCCCTGGTGACAGCGCCAACCCGCTTCAGTCGATGTTCCGATCGATGGAGCGCGAGCCGGACTCGCGCGTTTCCCGGGAGGCCCGGCCGGAAGACGATACGCCGGACTCGGCGTCCAGTTCGGGAAGCAGATCATCGATGGCCATGGGACCACCGAAGCGGCGCACCCTCTTCTCCATCCGGCGCAGCAGATCGTCGCTCATGGTCAGTTCCTCGCCGTGTCGGCCTGCAGGTCGAACGAGCGAATGGCGCGCTCGGCGTCCTCGTTGACCGGGTCCAGTTGCAGCGCGCGGCGCCACGCATCCAGGGCCTGCGCATGGTTGCCCTGGCGGTAGTAGGCGTTGCCCAGGTTCACGAAGGCGGGCGCCATGGTGGGATCCGCCTGCAGTGCCTTCTGGAACATCTCCACCGCCTCGGCGTCGCGCATCTGCGCGTGGTACAGGAAGCCCAGGTTGTTCAGCGCCGCCGGCAGCTCCTGGCCGCACGACATCGCCTTCTGGAACGAGTCCACCGCCGCGTCCTCCTCCCCCAGACGACTCTGGACCAGGCCCAGATTGTTGTGCGCCTCGGCGAAATCGGGGCGCAACTCCGCTGCGCGGCGGAAAGCGAGCTCCGCCGCCTCCAGCGAGCCCTGATGGAACAGCAACACACCGCGCGCGTTGAGCTCGCGCGCTTCCTCCTCCCGGGCCCGCTGGCGGCCGCGCTGGTCCTCCACGTCGCGCTCGTGCAATGCCGCCAGGACCTGATGGGCATCGCCCTGCCACGTCTCGAGCGCCGCGCGGGCTCCGTTCAGCGGTGACTCCACCCGCCGAGCGTGTTCCTCCATCCGGCCGCCCAGGGAGTCCAGGTGCGTATCGAGCACGGCCACCAGCTCCTGCAGTTGCTGGTGGTGCTGCTTGGCGCACCCTTCCCGGCGACCCTCCGCGGACTCCTGCTGCGACGCCAGGTCGGCCACCTGGCCGGAGAGCTTGCCCGTCTCGCGCAGCAGCTCCTCCAGGTTCTCGGTCAGGTCGTCCTGCCCGCGGCGCTCGGCGAGGTCGTGCTCCTCCTGCCGCACCGTCACGGTGTGGATCTCCCCGCTCATCTCCTTGCCCAGGGCAGTCAGATCGTTGGTGCGCCCGGAGAGATCTTTCAGCACACGCCGTATGCCAGCTGCCTCCTCGTCCAACCGCGATGCCAGGGCCTCGACGGGACGCGACAGATCGCCCGTCAGCTGCTCCGCCACCCGGAACTGATCGGTGTGCAGCGCGCCCACGGTACGCGCCACGCTGCTCAACCTCTCCTCCACGTTGCCCAGGCCTGACTCCAGCGTGGCCAGGCGGTCGACCAGCGTGCGCACCTCGCCGCGCAGCACAGCGTTCGAGGTCTCCGTCCGGCTCAGCGCCTGCAGCAGCTCTTCCTGGCCCTTGCGGCGTTTCTCCACGTCGGAGACCAGGAACGACAGCGTCGACTCCGGGGTGCCGGTGACGGACAGCAGGCCGTGGCCCACGTCAGAAAGCCGCTGCAGGGCGGCGTGCGTGGCCGCCGGCAGGTCGTCGCGCTGCAGGAAGGCATCCGCCTGCTGTAGGAAGCAGGTCTCGTTCTGTCCGTCGAAGAGCGGGCAGTTCGCATCCGGACAGGAGGCCTGATTCTCACCGTCTGCGCACAGGATCGGGCAATCCATGGTTGTCTCCATCACTGGTTGGGGGCCTTGGGCTCAAACGGTATCCGGGCCACCAGGGCACGGCTTCCCGGATCCAGATCGCGCTGCCAGATCTGCTGCAGCAGGCGGCCGCGCGCGTCCCGCAGGCCGGCGTCCTCGCACTCCTCGAGCAGGCAGTCCAGGCCGGCCAGCGCCACCTCGGGCCGGTCACATCTCTGCGCAGCGTCCACCAGCCGGCGGTGGGCCGGGCCGGGATGCAGCACCCGCAGTCCGGCCGCCGCATCGCCGCGGGCCAGCAGCAGGCTGGCGCGCAACGCGCGCAGCTCCGGCTGGTCGCGACGCTCCGCGGCCAGCTGCTGTGCCGCTTCATCCCACCGGCCCAGTTCCAGCAGCAGACGCACGCGCTCGGCGCCGACGGCGTCGGCCAGCTGCGTCGCGAGGCGACGCGAGCGGCGCTGATGCACCTGTTCGAGGAACGCATCCGGGTCCGGCGCCAGCAGGCGGGCCTGCTCGAGATCGTCGCTGGCAGCGGCAACATCTCCCGTCTCGAGGCGCACCTCGGCACGACGCAACAGCCAGTCCAGCCGGATCGCGTCGTTCGGTTGCGCCTGCAACGCCTGGTTCAAGCATTCCAGCACCGCCTCCGGATCGCCGGATTCCCTCAGCAGGCGCAGCTGCAAGCGACGGGCCTGCAGCTCATCCGGATGCTCGCGTAGCAGATCGCCCAGCGTCTCCAGAACGTGAAGCTGCAGTCCCTGTTCGACGCAGCGCTTCAGATCCGCCAGGGCTTGCGACAGGTGCGTGCGCCGCAGGTGGATGCGCGCGCGTTCCAGCAGCGCTCCTGGAACCTCGGCGGCCACCAGGTCCTGCAACAGTGGATCCAGGCTCTCGGGTCCGGCACCGGCGTCCACCGCATGGTGCACCGACGCCAGCGCCTCGGACCCGCGGGCGCGCAACAGCAGGAAACGAGCCATGGCGATGTGCACCCGCGGTTCGCCGGGGACCGTATCCTGGATGCGCGCCAGTAGCTCCAGGGCTTCGTCACACGGCTGGCCGTTGTGCATCGCCGCCTTGAGCGCCTGCAACGCAGCCTGGGAATTCCCCAGGTCGAGATGGATGCGGCATGTCACCAGCCCCGGCATCGACAACCCGGGATGCAGCGAGGAGACGCGCTGCAGCACCTCCAGCGCGCGCTCGGCCTGCTGGCTGCCCGCCTGGGCCGACTCGGCCAGCAGGCGGCAGGAGTCCTCCGGCTGGCGCCGGGCCCGGGCCAGCGCCCGGCAACGCAGCAGGTCCGGCTGTCCGGGATGCTCTTCAATCAGATCGCCAAGGAACTGATCCACCATGGCGTTCGGGGCGCCGCGCTGCAGTGCCCGCGCCGCCCAGCCGGCACACGGCGCCAGTTCCCCGATCCGGGCCAGGATGCGGGCGGCTGCCAGAGCCGGCTGGTAATCGGTCTCGTGGCTCTTGGCCAGGGCTTCCGCCTGGACAAGGGCGCGGCGTGCCCGATCCGGGCAGCGCGTTGCCAGGTCCACCAGCAGGCTGGCGCCCCGCCCCATGGCCCCCGAGTCGGCCAGCATGCGCCCGAGGCTCAGCTGCACCTCCGGGTCGTCCGGATCGGCCTCGTAGAGGAGCTGCAAACGGCTCACCGCCTGCTGCGCCAGGGCGGGCTGCAGCGCGACTGCCCGCCCCCAGCTGTGCACGGCGTCGCTGCCGCGTTTCATGGCCTGCAGGGCATCTCCGTGCACCAGGTAGTCGGTGCCGGCGACGCTGCCCGTGCCCCCGGAGACCGCTCGTTCCGCTGCCTCCAGCGCCGGCCCGGCGCGGCCCACGAACAGCAGTAGCCGCGCCAGGCTGCTGTGGACCATGACGTCACCCCGGCATCGCACGGCCATGGCCTCCAGTCGCTCCAGGAGCAACGAGATCATTCCCGGCTCCGGGTCGGGGTCCTCCAGCACCAGCGACACCGCGCGCTGCGGCTCGCCGGACTCGGACAGCACCTGCGCCAGCAGCATGCGCGGCTCGGAGACCCCCGAGTGCGCCGCCACCAGTTGCTCCAGCAGCTTGCGCACAGGAGCAGCTGCGCGCTGCGGCGCTTGTGCGTAACAATCTCCCAGAGCCTCCACTGCACGCTTCACCTGTGCCCGGGCGGCGTGCACCTGCGCCTGCAGATACAACAGGGCGGCGGGATCGGTGAGCCGATCCTGCAGCCGGTGCAGCAGCGGTTCCAGCTGCGCCGCCTCGTCCGGCCAGCGCTCCAGGATCACGGAAAGACGGTGCGCCACCTCCGCCGCGCGCGCCGGGTCCGCCAGGGCTGCCTGTAGATGTGCCAGCGCCTGCCGCGGCTTCTCACACACCATCCACGCCTCGGCAACCGCCAGTCGGACGCCGCTGTGACCGGGGTTGGACAATGCCAGGCCTTCCAGCGACTCGTGCAGCAGGTCGGCGTTTTCCGGCTGTTTCTGGATCAGGTGGCGCAGCAGGATGGCGGCGGAGTCCAGCCGGCCGTCCTGCAGCAGGCACTTGATCAGCATCAGATGGGCCGCGGAGTGGTTTGGCTGCGCCCCCAGCAACGCCCACAGGACCGGGATGGCCTCAGCCCGCTGCTCCGGGGCGCGCTGCAGGTATTGCTCCAGGGCCAGCATGCATTCCTCGGCCTCGCCGTCCCTCTGATGCAGCCAGGCGAGTTGCAGGTAGCCCTGGGATTCGTCCGGGTAGCGTTGCAGCAGTCGGCGCAGCGGGCCCTCCAGGTGCTGGCGCGGCGCGCAGTGCAACACCTCGGAGAGGGCATGCAGCGCCTGCCCGCCCCTGCCCTGGTGGCCCAGTACGTCGGCCAGCAGGATTGCGCTGCGCGGCAGGTCGGGCCGATCCAGACGCCAGCGCGATAGCAGCGGCTCGAGATCGTCGAGCTGCCGGCCGTGGCCTGCCAGCGGAGCGAGCAGTTCCAGCGCCTCGTGCACCTGTCCTTCGGTCCACCGGGCCCGGGCCAGGCCCACGACGATCTCGCCCTCCTCGGGGTCGCGTGCGTGGCGCTCGGTCAAGCGTGCAGCCAGCGAGGCCGCGGCGTCCGGGTGGAGCTCGAGGAATTCCATGGCGCAGCGGGCCGCGATGGTCTCGTCCGCATGGGCCAGGTAGAGGGTCACCAGTGCCATGCGCAGGGCGCCCTCCGCGGCGTTGCGCTGCGCCAGACCTTCCAGCCGTGGCTGCAGGCGCGGGAACTGATCCGGGTCGAGACGCAGGACGTCGCTGTACATCTCCAGGGCGGCGCCATCCTCCCCGACCACCTCGCGCGCCAGGGCTTCGTAGAGACCGGCCTCCACGGCGGCGCGGGTGCGCGAAGGGTCATCGCATTTGTCCAGAAACCGACGTGCGCTCTGGCGGCGATAATCGGCACGTGGCTGGCGGTCGATGCGCTCCAGGTGAGCCACCGCCTCGAGGAACTCGCCCTGGCGGATGTGATGCTGTGTCAGGGCATGGTGCAGGCCGGCGGTGGGAAGCCCGCGCAGGTGACACATCTCCACCAGCCGGCGCACCTCCTCCTGGCCGGCGGGCTTGCTCGCCAGCAGGTGGTCCACCTCCTCGAGACCCTCGGGATAGTGTTCGCCCAGCAACAGCAGGCGAATGAGGGCCACGTGCAGGTCGATGCTCTCCGGGACCTTGTCCAGCCCGGCGCGCAGCACATCGGCTGCCTGGTCCCCCTTTCCCTTGCTCAGGAGGCGGGACGCCCGTACGGAGAATCTCCGCTCGGGGCCTTGCATGAGCTTGTCCAGCAGGGGCAATCGCATGGTGGGAAGCGCAGGGACGCACGGATCGCGTGTGGGCACCCCCCCGGATGCAAGTGCATCCTAATATGGGGCGGTTCGGCGGGCCGGGCAAGGCGGATCCGGGGGCTTCGGTTGACCCTGGTGCCCTCCATGAGTAACTTCCTCTCGGTGATTGACCGAAGAATGCCCGGAGGCCGGGTGGTGGATTTCGCCCGCGGGAGGAGACCTTTCCAATGAGACCCCGACGACCCAGGCTACTGGCGCTGGCGCTCTCCGCCGGGCTGGTGCTGGCCGGCTGCGCGGCGCCCGTGGAGGGCCAGTCCGGCTCGGACAGCGCCCCCGCCAAGGCCGTGGCGCTGGAGACCGTGCCGGGGGTGGACATGTCCCGGCTCACGCCGGAGCAGCATGCCACCGCCCTTCAGATCATGAAGAGCAACCCTTGCGGCTGCGGCTGCGGCATGACCGTCCTCAAGTGCCGCAGCGACGACCCCAACTGCGGCAAGAGCCCGGTGCTGGCCGCCAACGTGGTGCGGCTGGTGAGCGAGGGCAAGGGCGTGGACGAAGTGGCCAAGGCGGTGTTCATCGCTCCGGCGCCCAGGCCTGCCGCGCCCACGGCGCCCGCCGCCAACGCCCCGGCGGTCATGGTGTTTCCCGTGACCGCGGGCGACGGCTACTTCAGCGGCCCGGAGGACGCGCCGGTGACCCTGATCACCTGGCTCGACTACCAATGACCGTACTGCGCGAGGGTCGGTCCGACCCTCACCAAGCTGCAGGAGACCTTCCCTGACGACCTGAAGATCGTCTACAAGCAGCACCCGCTGGCGAACCACTACTGGGCGGCCATCGCCTCGGAGGGCGCCTACGCCGCCGGCGCGCAGGGCAAGTTCTTCGAGTATGACGAGCTGGTGTTCTCGCAGCAACGTCAGATGACCCAACTGCTGAGCGCGAAGGCGGTGGCCATGGGCAAGTCGGCCCAGGAGGCCCGCTCCGAGGAAGTGCAGCGCGAGGTGTTCATTGACCTCGCCGGCCAGCTGGGTCTGGACCAGGCGAGCTTCCGCCGGGACCTGGAGGGTCGCGCGCACCAGTCGCGCGTCCAGGCCGATACCCGGGAGGCCCTGCAGGTCGGCGCAGGCGGCACGCCGGCGTCGTTCGTCAATGGCCGCTTCGTCTCCGGGGCGCGTCCGTTCGAAGCGTTCAAGGCCGAGATCCAGAAGGAGCTCGACTGGGACAGGAACGGCAACCGGCCAACCTTCCCCAAGGGCACCAACGTCTCCCAGTTGCGGCCCCCGCGCAGCAACCGTCCCCAGGTGGACCCCAACAAGGTCTACGACCTGGCGGCGGGCGATGCGCCGTTCGACGGGCCTGCAGGGGCGAAGGTGACCATCCTGCACTATCTGGACTATCAATGACCGTACTGCGTGAGGGTCGGTCCGACCCTCGAACAGTTGCGGCAGGCGTACCCCGACACCGTTCGCATCGTTTACAAGATGCATCCGCTGCCCAGCCACCCGTTCGCGCAGATCGCGGCGCAGGCGGCACTGGCAGCGCAGCGGCAGGGCAGGTTCCTGGAGATGCACGAGAAGATCCTGGGCAATATCCGCAACTTCAACAGCCTGGCCGCCGCCAAGGCCACTGAGCTGGGGCTGGGTGCGGCTCAGGGGCGTTCGGCGCAGGTGCAGAAGGCGATGTTCACCGACTTCGCTCAGGAGCTGGGCCTCGACACCGGGCGCTTCCAGATCGACATGGACGATGCCAAGCTCATCGCGCGCATCAAGGAGGAGACGCGTGAGGTGGTGGCCGTGGGCGCCGGCGGCACCCCGGCCAGTTTCGTCAACGGCAAGTACCTGCGCGGTGCCCAACCGTTCAACTCGTTCAAGGCCCTGGTGGACCAGGCTCTCGGCGGCAGCGGCACCACAGCCGCCAACCCCTGAGACCCGAAGGTCCGGCCGGGCCTCTAGTTCTGGAGTATGCGGTGGGTGCGGTCGGGTTCGAGGTCGCGGAGCATCTGTTGCCGGCCATTGGGCCAGGTGATCAGCACCTCGGCCCGCCGCTCGGTGCCCAGGCCGATGTGGACCTCCTTCGGGTCCATGGACAGGTAACCGGTTCCGCCGTGCACCTCGCGCCAGATCTGCACACCGGCGGGGGTGCGCACCAGGACGCGCGCACCGATGGCGTCGCGATTGCTGCCCTGGGACGGGTCGCCCACCAGCCGGATGCGCAGCCAGTGGTGGCCCAGCGTCTCGCTATTGTTGCGCAGGAACACGGCCGGCTGGTGGAAGTTGTTCACCACCACGTCCAGGTCGCCGTCCCGGTCAAAATCAAGATACGCGCTGGAGCGTGAGGTGCCCACGAAGTCGGCGCCGCTGCGCTCGGAAGCGTCCTGCAGTCCATCGCCCTGGTTGAGGAAGAACACGTTGGACTCGCGCCCGTAGGTGTAGGGAAACGACATCAGCCCATCGCCGCGCATGATGTAACGCGTCTCACCGAAGATGAAGTAGTCGTTGGCGCCGTTGACGCAATAGAGATCGTCGTCACCGTCGTTGTCGAAGTCGAAGAAGTCCGCGTCCCACGCCCAGCCGGTGGAGTGGGAGCCGCGCGTGATGGCAGAGGAAACCACGTACTGCAATTCCTCCCCTGCAAGCGTGGAGATGAACAGCTTGTTCGACTCCACCACGCGCATGCGGGCCAGCGACTCCGGACGGAATTGCTGCTGCGTGTCCGGATTGGGCAGGACATAGCGATCGTCCTTGACCAGCGAGACGATGTTCGAGATGTAGAGATCGGGATGCTCGTCCGCGTTCAGATCAGCGATCCCCACGTTCATGGAGTGGGCCGAGTCGTCCATCCCCAGCTGCGCAGCGCGATCCTCGAAGCGGCCACCGCCCAGGTTGCGCAGCACGGCATTGCGCCCGTAATCGTTGGCAACGATGATGTCCTGCAGCCCGTCACCATCGTAGTCGGTGTGCGACACCGCCTGGGCCCACCCGGTATCCGCCAGGACGGAGCCCGGTGACACCTCCTCGAAACGCATGCCTCCCAGGTTGCGGAACAACTGGTTGGGCAGGCCGTTACGATTGTCACGCGCCAACCGCGGCAGCTCTCCAGCCGGGTAGTCGCCGAAGTTGCCGATGTACAGATCCAGCAGGCCATCGCCATCGAAGTCCAGCGCGGTGGCCGGCCCCGCGATGAGTCCCTGCCCGCCCAACCCGGCGACATCGCTGACATCCTGGAAGCGCATCCCTCCGAGGTTGCGATAGACACGGTGGTTCTCGCTCACCAGAGTGATGACGATGTCCTGTCTGCCATCGTTGTCCAGATCGACGATCAGGGGCTGACGCGCCTCTGCCGGCAGGCCGTCCCGGCCGAGGACCCGGATCCCGGCCGCCTCGGTGACATCCTCGAAACGACCTTCACCGTCGTTGCGCAGCAGCGCAACGCCTGAGCCTCCCAGCAGCAGCAGATCCGCGAACCCGTCACCATCCACATCCTCGGCAGCAATGCCGCCGCCGGAGAAGGTCGGCGGGTTCACCTCCCGGCTGCGCCGCAGGCGGTTGAGCCAGTCGGCGCTGCGGTGGTGGAACGACAAGCCTACCTGCGCCGTGACGTCGGTGAAGAAGTTGCCTTGGTCCGGATCCCGGGAGCCGGACGAGGACACCAGGCCCGGATCCGCCCGGACCACCGGAGCGGCCTTCGCATGCAGGCGCGCCTGCACCCGGATCCTCTCCGCCGCCTGGCGCAACTGGACCGGCTCCAGGCTGGTGGCCTCCTGTTGCCGCGCCAGTTCCCCGCCGAGGCGGAGCAACAGCACACCGTACTGCGCGATGCCCTCGGCGAGAGCCTCGGCGGCGAACGGATCCGGCTCCGGCTCCAGGCGCATGCCGTCCTCGAGGGCGCGCCGGAGGACGCGCCAGTGCAAGCCCAGGTCCCGGAACGAGTCCATGTCGTAGGACTCGATGGTCTGCCGCGACTCCGGCGGCAGGCGCGGGAAGAACAGCGCATCCTCGAAGACACTGACCTCGTGCGGCGTCAGGCGCTGTAACTCCTGCGCCACGTCCTCCGGCCGGATGAGCGGATGACCGGCGCGGCGCGCGGCCTCCGCCGACGCGCCGAGCAACTCCGCGACGAACCGCTGCAGCTGTCCATCGATCTCCGCCTGCAGCCGGGCACGCGGTTCGCCATCCCCCGGGATGGGATAGCGCGCAAAGTAG
>CBDVAL010000124.1:0-9996 GCA_965371955.1 uncultured bacterium
GGACGCCGCCCGGGAGGGCGTCGAGGTCCTGCTGCAGATTGCCCCGGACGATCCGGCGGTGCAGCGCTGCACAGCGCGCCTGGAGGCGAAGGTGGATCCCTCGGCCTATACCGACGAGCAGCTCTCGCTGGCGCGCCATTACCTGATGATGGAAGACCATGCGGCGAGCATGGAGGCGTGTCGGCGCGTCCTTTCCGTGGACCCGGATAATGACACGGCCAAGGAGCTGCTGTCGCAAGCCCGAGGCGACAAGGCATCGCCGCCCCGGCCCGCACCCGGTCCGCCTGCGGCCACCACTGAACTCGCCCCGGAGGCCAGCGCGGCTGACCAGCCGCTGGGCGAGGAGGACCTGCTGACCTTCGACCTGGACTCTCTGGATGACGCGGACGACCTGCCGGTGGTCCCGGAGCCCATGGCCCCCGAGTTGCCGCCGGTGGCGGAAGCCCCGGTGGCGTCCGCCGATGGTGATGGTGACGATGCCGGGCAAACCATCGTCACCTTGCTCGCCCAAGGTGATGAGAAGGAGGCCCAGGGCGACCTGCAAGGGGCCATCGAGATCTGGTCGCGAGTGTTCATCCTGGAGGATAGCAACGCGGATGCGGAGCAAAGGGTGGATCGGGTACGGCGCGTTCTCGAGGAACAAGGCATCCGGGTGGACGAGATCCGGTTCCAAGCCGAGGACCTCATGAAGGCCGGGAACCTCGCCGAGGCGCGTGACGAGTACCAGAAGGTCCTGGAGATCCTGCCGCATCACCGCGAGACCAAGGAGGCCCTGCAGCAGATCGAACAGCAACTGGCGGGCGGTGCCGAGGCCGCGCAAGCGGCGGGCGGCGCAGGCGAGGAGATCCAGGCGGTGCCACTCGCGCTACCCGAGGAGCCGCCGGAAGCCGCTCCGGAGGAACTCGAACCGGAGGAGCCGGTTCTGCTCGAGCCTCAGCCGCCGGCGCCGCGGCCTGCCCCCGAGGGGGCCGCGTCGGCGGTGGGGCAGGCCCCCGCCCGCAGCGGACCTGGCCGTGGGCTGGTTCTCTCCATGCTGGTGGTGGGGGTCGTCGTTCTGGGTGCTGCCGGCTATGTCGGCTGGCAGATCCTGTTCCCCAACGACTCGGGTGAACTGCAGGCGCTCCAGCCGCAGCCCCTGGATCGCACTTCCGCCGCGCCTGTGGCGGTGGAGTTGCCGGCGGATGCGGCCGCTCCGGAGCTGGAGGTGGCCGAGGAACCGGTTGTCGCGCCACAAGAGAGGCCACTGAGTGACGCGGAGGCCAGGGCCCTGGCAGCGGAGGTGGTGGAGGAGGGGACACGCCTGTTCGACAACGGCGAATACGTCCATGCCCTGGGACAGTTCCGCGAGGCCCTGGACCTGGATCCCGGCAACTTCGACGCCAAGGACTGGGAGACCAAGACCGCGGCAGAGGTGGAGAGCAGGGAGGTCTTCGCGCGCGAGATTGCCACCATCCGCACCGCCTTCATCGACTACGACTACGAGAGCGCACTCAAGAAGCTGTATCGCATGGAGCCGCCCACCGAGGCCGGAGAGGCCATGGTGCACCGGTGGACCGTCATCTGCTGGTACAACTGGGGTGTGCTGCGCCTGCGGGGCGCGCGGCTGCGCGAGGCCGATGAGAAGTTCCAGGAGGTCCTGGTATTGCAGCCCGACGACGAACAGGCGGCCAACCACATCGAGATAGTACAGCGCTACCGCAAGCGCCCGGTGGATCCCACCTTCAGGAATTATGCAAGTCGCCTCACTCTACGCGAGCTTGACTAGACACCTTAGTGGCGGAAGTGGCGGCAGGAGGTGAACACCATGGCCATGTCGTGCTCGTTGGCGGCGGCGATGACCTCCTCGTCACGGATGGAGCCCCCCGGCTGGATCACCGCGGTGGCGCCGGCCTCGGCGGCGGCGTCCACACCGTCGCGGAACGGGAAGAACGCATCCGAGGCCACCACCGAGCCCTCAAGTGACGACTGAGCCTTGCGCCGGGCCAGTAGCGCGGAGTCCACCCGGCTCATCTGTCCCGCGCCGACGCCCAGGGTCCGATCCTCGGCGGCGAAGACGATGGCGTTGGACTTGACGTGGCTCGCCACCTTCCATGCGAACGCCAGCGCACGTTCCTCGGCATCCGAGGGTGAGCGGCGAGTGACCACTTTCCACTGGGTCCCCTCGGGTTCCCGATCCCAGTCCTGCACCAGGAAGCCGCCGCGGATCCGGCGGAACTCCCACGGTCCGCCCGGCTGCTCGGCGCCGATGTCGAGTCGCAAGACCCTCAGGTTCTTCTTGCGACGTAGCCGATCCCGAGCGTCGGCGCTGTAGCCCGGAGCCACCACCGCCTCCACGAACCCCTTCAGCATGCGCTCCACCGTCTCGCCATCCGCCTCGCGGTTGAAGGCAACGATGCTGCCGAAAGCGGAGACCGGGTCGGTCTCCAGCGCCATGGCATACGCCGCGGCCAGCCCCGGGGCCACGGCAACGCCGCAGGGGTTGGAGTGCTTGATGATCACCGCCGCCGGTTCGGAGAATTCCCGCACCAGTGCCAGAGCGGCATCCAGATCCAGCAGATTGTTGAAGGACAGATCCTTGCCCTGCAACACCTCGGCGGCGGCCAGGGTCCCGGCCGTTTCGCCGGGCTCGTGGTAGAAGGCGGCGCGTTGATGGGGGTTCTCGCCGTAGCGCAACACCTGCGCCCGCTCCAGGTCCAGCCGGATACGGGACGGCGGCGCTTCCGCATCGTCGCTGCCGGTCTGCGCCGCCAGATACCGGTGGATGCCCCGGTCGTACTCGTACGTGTGGCGAAAGGCCTTGGTCGCCAGGCGGCGCCGGGTCTCCGGGGACAGCTCGCCGCCGGACTCCAGCTCGTTCAGGATCTCGTCGTAATCGGCGGGGTCCACCACCACCGCCACGTGCGCGTGGTTCTTGGCCGCCGACCGGATCATCGAGGGGCCTCCGATGTCGATCATCTCGATGATCTCGGCGTCCGTCACGCCCTCGCGCAGGACGGTCTCCTGGAACGGATAGAGGTTGACCACCACCAGGTCGATGGGGCCGATGCCGTGCTCCTTCAGTTGCCTGGTGTGCGACTCCAGGTCGCGCCGCGCCAGGATCCCACCATGGATCCGGGGGTGCAGGGTCTTCACCCGGCCGTCGAGCATCTCGGGGAAGCCGGTGACCTCCTCCACGGGGGTCACGGCGACGCCCTCCGACGCGAGCAGGTGGGCGGTGCCACCGGAGGAGAGGATCTCCACGCCCTGCTCGCGCAGCCGGCGGCCGAGATCCACGATGCCTTCCTTGCGGTATGCGCTGATGAGTGCGCGCTGGATTCTCATGGTGAAGTGTCTTCCGAGGCCTTGTTCCCGGGAGAAGCAGGCTCCAGCGGGTAGGGCGTGTTGGTGATGTCGCCGTGGCATGCTTCCCATGCCCACAGCCACACCCGCATGATGTCGTTGACCGCGTTGCTGTAGCTCAGGGAGCCCACCCCGAACGCCAGCGAACGCGTGTCGAAGGCCTCCCTGGAAACTCTCGTTCCGTCGGGATTGTAGGAGCGCCGGACGGACTGGGCGTAGTCCCGGGAGCGTTCCGAGGCAGCCAGCAGGTATTGTTCCGGCCCGTGCTCGGTGAGGGTAGGGGAGCGATAACCGAGAAAGACCAGCGGGAATTTCGACATGGATTCTTGCAGGAACGACTGGTAGTCCCGGTAGTAATTCTTGAGGTTGGGGTCGCGATCGGCGGCATGCAGCGGATCGTTCACGTCCGCGATCCAGTGTGCCAGCGCCCCGAACCGCCGGCTCGCCTGGGCCAGCGACTCGCGGCCCTCCACTGCCGTCACCAGCGCTAGCGCCTCCTCCTCCGCTCTGCGGGCCGCAGAGCCGTACTCACCCCGGGGGTGCTGCCAGTGCTCGGCCTGATCCTCCGGGCTCCCGGGTGAGAGCATGCCCTCCAGCAATTCCTTCTGGTACGCCTGCATCATTTGCCGCAGAGCCTCCGGCATGAGCCGGACGGCTCCGCGCAAGATCTGCGCTCGCGAACTGTCGGTCCATCCAAGAGCGGGGGACAGGCCGGCGCAGCAGGCCAAGACCACGAACATCACCAACGCCCGCTGGGTGCGTCTGACCGGCACCCCGCTACTCGTCGAGGGAGGTGGCCAGGGCGATGGGATTCTTCGCGAGCCTGCGCAGGAACAGCGACGTCTGATGAGGGTTCGAGGCCGCCGCGGGGTTGTGGGCCACCGTGGCCAGCTTCGGCTCCAGCGTGATGGCTCTCTCGTAGGCCTTCAGCGCCGCATCGTACTTCCCCAGCTCATCGTAGGCCATCCCCAGGTTGTAGAACGCCAGACCGTACTCGCGGTCCAGCGTGATGGCCGTGCGCAGTGCGGTCACGGCGCCGGAGGGATTGCCCAATCCCAGGTAGACGATGCCGAGGTTGTTCCACACCAGCGCTCGCGTGTCATCGATGCCGTTGGCGCAGCCGAACGCCGCCGCCGCATTTTGCCACAGGTTGCGCCGGGCGTAGTAGTTGCCAAGACGCACGTGACGCCCCTGATCGCCGGGATCCAGGGCCACGGCCAGCAGTAGCCGCTCGAGCTCGGGCTGCTCCCCCTCACCCAGCAGCATGGAGACATCCACCTCCGTGCAGGAGAACTTCAGCTCTGGGTCATCAAACTGGTCGGCAGAGCGGGCGACCATCTCGGAAAAGGAGCCGACCGTGTCCACGTCCTCGGCTTGCCCCGCCCCCGACGGCAGAACGGTGGCCAGCACTACCATGCCGGCGACGGACCAGCGCGCGATGTTTCTCATGATGTCTTCTTCCTCCGGCGCAGCGGGCGAGCCTTGAACAGCACCCGCCCTTCCTCGATGATCAAGCGCAGCCGCACGGCATCACAGGACGAGCGCTTCTTCACCGCATCGGCCTTGCGCAGGATCTGGCGTGAGAAGTTGGCGAACGGGACGTCCTCGGTGTCCTTGCCGTGTTCGTGCAGGGCCTCCAGGTACTTGTGATACAACGGACGGAGCGTATCGGCGTCCCAGTCGGGACCGCCCACCACCGTCTGCAGCAGGGACGGTGGATCGGGGCGGCGGTTGCCGTTGCCATTCCTGCCGGCCTGACGCGCGGCGACCTGGCCCGGGGAAGAGCGCACAGATGGCCGGCGCGCCTGCACCGCCGGAAAGCCCGGCATGGCACGGCCCTCCTCGCGCAGGCGCAGGCACTTGGCCCACAGCTCCGAGAAGGTGTTGAAGCGGGTGACCAGGGAGTTAAAATAGAAGCGTACAGTGGATTTCTCGATGGCGGTGTTGTTGTACCGGCGGATGAGTTGCTCCACCTCGCGGCGTAGCTCGTAGGGCGGGAGATCCAGCACGCCGGCGAAGTACTGGTCGTACTGCACCTTCAGGAGGCGGATCGCGTGCTCGAGTTTCTCGATTTCACCCTGGGTGGTCATGGGCCTCGACATGGCCGGCACCGCTGCCGGCATTCTGGGCAGGAACAGACGCCTCTCAAGAGTGCAATATAAGATAGATCCGGGGTCGGATCAAACCCAGCTTCCGCGCGCCGTGGTGGCGGAACTATCCTGATGGAATCCGGTCATGTCCGAAAAAGAGCAATTGCTGAGGAAAATCCCGCAGGTGGATGTTCTGGCCCGGAGGAGGGAGCTGGCCGCGGCGCTGGAGCACGCCGGCCGCGAGCTCGGCCTGGGCGTCCTGAGGGACCTCCTGGGCGGCTGGCGGCGGGAAATCCGCACCGGTGAGCTGGAGGGCGAGGAGCTGCAGCGGCGCATCGACGCCCTGCCGCAGCTCCTGGAGGAGCGCGTGGAAGCGATCCTGCGATCGTCGGTGACGGCGCTGATCAACGCCACAGGGGTGGTGGTTCACACCAATCTGGGCCGCGCCGTGCTGTGTCCGGCGGCGCGGCAGGCCATGGAGCGCATCGGCGCGGGCTACTGCAACCTGGAGTACGACGTCGCCAAGGGCAGGCGCGGCTCCCGGCTGGCCCACCTGGACCATCACCTGGAGCGGTTGTTCCCGGGCAGCCGCGGGCTGGCCGTCAACAACAACGCCGGCGCCCTCATGCTGGCCCTCAACACGCTGGCAGCCGGCAAGGAGGTGGTGGTCTCGCGCGGCGAGCTGGTGGAGATCGGCGGTTCGTTCCGCATCCCGGAGATCATGGAGCGCAGCGGCGCCATCCTGCGCGAGGTGGGGACCACCAACCGCACCCGGCCGGCGGACTACCTCAAGGCCATCGGTCCCAACACCGGGGCGCTGCTCAAGGTGCACCCCAGCAACTACCGTATCCTCGGCTTTGCGGAGGAGGCCTCGGTGGCGGAGCTGGCGGCCCTGGCCCGGGAGGCCGTCCTGCCGCTGGTGATGGACCAGGGGAGCGGCAACCTGCTGGATCTCTCCGGCTACGGCATCGGCGAACCACCGGTCTCGTCGCTGCTCGAGGACGGCGCTGACCTGGTGCTGTTCAGCGGCGACAAGCTCCTGGGCGGACCGCAGGCGGGGATCCTGGCGGGACGGGAGGACCTGGTGCAGGCCCTGCGCTCGAATCCCATGGCGCGGGCGTTGCGCCTGGACAAAGCCACGCTGGTGGCGCTCGAGGCCACCCTGGGTGAATACGTACGCGGCACGGCGCTGGAGACCATCCCTGTGCTGCGCATGGTGGCCGCCGGTGCGGACGAGATCGGCGCGCGCGCAGGGCGCTTCGTGCAGGGCCTCGAAGTCCCCGCGGAGGTCGAGGTCATCGACGGGGGCTCGGTGGTGGGCGGTGGCTCTTGGCCACTGGGAGAGCTGCCCACCCGGCTGGTGGCCGTCAAGCCGCATGAGGGCGACGCGAGCGATCTGGAGCGCGCGCTGCGCGGATCGGACCCGCCTGTGGTGGCCCGGGTGGAAGACGGACGCCTGCTCCTGGATCTGCGGACCGTTCTCCCGGAACAGGAGACCGTCCTGCGCGACAGGCTGGTGGCTGCGTCCGGCTGACCCACAGGATCGGGTATGATGCGCGGAGAATAGGGGGAGATCCCATGTTGAGAGTTTCAGGATTCTGTGCCGTTGTCTGTGTGCTGTTCCTGCTGCCTGGCCGAGCGGTCGCGGCGGCCGTCGAGTCTCCGGAGCTCCGGTTGGGGGGGACGGTGGAGCCCATCGAGTACGAGATCGGCCTGCGGCTTGATCCGGAGTCGGAGACATTCACGGGAAGCGTGGAGCTCGCGGTCACCATCCTGGCACCGACGGAGGTGATCTGGCTCAACGCGCGCGATCTCGAGTTCGACGCTGCAGCCGTCGCCGTGGGAGAGGGAGTCGTGGGCGTCGAGGTCATCGAGGGCGGTGAAGGCTTCGTCGGCCTCAAGCTGGAGCAGCCGCTGCAGCCGGGCACGGCGCGCATCCGGCTCGACTACAGCGGCCGGGCCCGCAAGGACGAGGTGGGCGGGTTGTTCCGCCGTCAGGTGGCCGAGGACTGGTACGTGTTCAGCCAGATGGAGGCGCTCGATGCACGCCGCGCCTTCCCGGGCTTCGATGAGCCGAGCTACAAGGTGCCTTTCAAGATCTCGCTCACGGTCCCCAAGGGGCAGACCGCCTTCTTCAACACGCCGCTCGAATCCCGGACGGAGGAGCCGGATGGGTCGACGACCTTCCACTTCCAGAGGAGTAAACCGCTGCCCACGTATCTGCTCACCTTCGCCGTGGGGCCGTTCGACGTGGTGGACGCAGGCACCGCGGGTCGAAACAAGACACAGCTGCGCATCATCGTGCCGCGCGGAAAGTCCGCGGAGGCAGAATATGCCGCCGAGTCGACCAGACACATTCTCGAGCTGCTCGAGGATTATTTCGGTTCACCCTATCCCTACGAGAAGCTCGACCAGATCGCCGTTCCCAACTTCGGCGGGGCCATGGAGCATCCGGGGTTGGTCACGTACGGGCAGACCCTGATCCTCCGGGATCCCGACGAGGACACCATCCCTCGCCAGCGCGGTTTCGCGAGCGTGTGTGCCCACGAGCTGGCCCATATGTGGTTCGGCGACCTGGTCACCATGGAGTGGTGGGAGGATCTGTGGCTCAATGAGTCGTTCGCGACCTGGATGTCCAACAAGATCCTCGACCAGTGGCAGCCGGACTGGGATCGCGATGTCTCCGTCGTTCGCCGCCGCAACCGAGCCCTGGGAAGCGATACGCTGACCAGCGCCCGCCAGATCCGGCAGCCGATCCTCTCCAACGACGACATCGACAACGCCTTCGACGGCATCACCTATGGCAAGGGTGCCTCCGTGCTGGCCATGTTCGAGCTCTGGATCGGGGAGGAGAAGTTCCGTGAGGGTGTGCGATCGTACATCAAGACGCATGCCCACGGAAACGCCACGGCCCGCGGGTTTCTCGATGCCCTGGCGAAGGCGGGCGGCAAGGAGGTCGTGTCGGCCTTCACCACCTTCCTCGACCAGAACGGAGCACCGCAGATTCATGCCGAGCTGACCTGTCCCGACGCCGGGAAGCCCTCGTTGTTGCTGTCCCAGAGGCGCTTCGAGCCTGCCGATTCGCCTGCCGCGTCCACTCAGACCTGGAAGATCCCGGTATGCGTCGAGTACGGCGTCGGCGAGTCGACGGGTCGCCAGTGCCAGTTGATGACCGAACAGCAGATGACCATGGAGCTGGACTCCGGCCGGTGTCCCGACTGGGTTCTGCCGAACGAGGGCATGACGGGCTATTACCGGGTCAGCCTCTCGGAGGAGATGCTCGACCGCCTGCTCGAGGACGGGGGCAGGCGGCTCACCGTTCCCGAGCAGGTGGGCGTGGTGAGCGACATGAACGCCATGATCCTGGCCGGCGACCTGAGCGAGGGCGATGCGTTGCAGCGCGTACCGCAACTGCTCGCCATGAACAACCGCCACGTTGCGGCGGACTCCGCCGGCATCGTCGGCGGCGTCGACGAACTGGTGGCCGACAAGCTGCGCCCGGACTACGCACGCTTCATCCGCGAGATGTTCGGAGACCGGGCGCGCGAGCTGGGCTGGACGCCGAAGCCGGATGAGGATGAGGACACCAGGCTGCTGCGCCCGAGCCTCGTGGGCCTGGTGGCGGACCAGGGGGAGGACGAGAAACTGGTTGCCGAGGCGAAGGTCCTGGCGAACCGCTGGCTCGAGGACCGGTCGGCCATTGACCCCCAGCTCATCAGCCTGGCGCTGTACGTGGCGGCGCGCAACGGGGATGAGAAGCTCTGGAAGAGCTTCTATGAGCAGGCAAGGACCCACACGGAGGAACGGGAACGCGACTTCCTGTTCGGCGCCATGGGCGGCTTCCGCGACGAGGCCATCGTTCGCAAGAACCTGGCCATCCTCCTCTCGGACGACTTCGAGATCTTCGAGGTCGTCGGCCTGTTGTTTGGCGCGCTCGGCGAGCCCTCCACACGCGAGATGGCGTGGGCCTGGGTCAAGGAAAACTACGAGGAGTTCAAAGCGAAGCTGCCGCGGGGATACGAGAGCTTCTTGCCGCGCACCGCGCGGTCGCTTTGCAGCGAGGAGGCCGCCGAGGACGCCAAGGCGTTCTTCGGCCCGAGGGTGGCGGAGATCGAGGGCGGGCCGCGCGCACTCGATCAGACGCTGGAGGGACTACGGATCTGCACGGCATACCGTGCAGCCCAGCGTCCCTCCGTCGAGGCGTTTCTGAGCAGTCTCTAGGGACTGTCCAACTGTTCCCTCCGGGGACAGTCCCTAGACGTTGAAGCGGATCCACGGCCCAGCGGGAACCCCGAACGACCGGGAGTTCTCGCCGGGCCTTTGTCTGCCCTGGAACCATGTGGAACGATTGGACGGGTTGTGGTGCTGGGACGGCCCCCCAGTCGGCCCCCTGTTCCCCGCTGGTGATCGCCGCCACGCGGGAGGGGGGAGGGGGTGGAGGCGAGCGGCGCAGGCCGCATGGGTCCTACCCTATGGGCTTCCGCAATTCACAAAAAAATGCCGGAAATCGTCTCCCTGCCAGCCGACGGCAACCGGGGACCTAGTGATTAGGAATCCAGGCCAGGGG
>CBDVAL010000125.1:0-9905 GCA_965371955.1 uncultured bacterium
CGTAGGATACGCGGTAGAACTCGGCCGCAGGCTCGTCCGTGTCCAGGAGGAGATAGCACGGACGGAAGTTCCCGTCGCGCGGCTGACCGATGGAGCCCGGGTTGATCAGGTAGCGCTCACCTCTCTGCAAGCGCACCGTGCCACCCTCTTCGCCGGAAGGTATCTCCACCAATAACTCCCCGTTGCCCGCTGCGATGGTCAGAGGGTAGTGGGTATGGCCGAACAGGCAGAAGCGGAAGGCCACCAGATCGAATGCCGCGTGCGCTGCCTCGTGGTCCAGGATATAGGTCTCCTCATCCACCGGCGAACCATGGCACAGCACCAGATCCGGATCGTCCGGCGCTTGCCGCGGCCCCTGCGGCAACTCCTGTAGCCAGCTGAGATTGTCCGGGCGGATATTGTCCTGTGTCCAGCGTGCAGCGGCGAGCGCGAGCGCGTTGAAGTCCGCCCCGTCGGTCACACCGCTCACCACCTTGTCGTGGTTGCCGCGAATCACCTGGGAGGGTTGTCTCTCGCGCACGCGATCCAGGACCGCATCCGGATCGGCGCCATAGCCCACCAGATCGCCCAGGACCACGCAGCGGTCCCAGGGACGACGGTCTGCATCCGCCAGGACTGCGTCCAGGGCCTCGAGGTTGGCATGTAGATCGCTCAGAACAAGATAGCGCATGATAGAGACGCCTTGCAGTGCCGGCGGCTTGAGCCGTGGACAAGATTAGCATACCCGCGGCCCATGGCTGCCAGTGGCGTGATAGGGTGCGGCCATGCTGCCGCCGCTGCCTCGCGAAGATGATCTGATCATGCTCAAATCACCGGCCCACCCGAGCCTCCTCGAAACACCTCACAGGTAAAGGGTTTCCGGGCTCACAGGCGGCACCACGACGGTGTTCTGCGCCGCGCTGGCGGCCTTCTACCGCCGCATCCCGGTGGGCCATGTGGAGGCCGGCCTGCGCAAACCTGCAAGCCCCCTGGCCGGAGGAGATGAACCGGGTCCTCGCCGCCCGCCTCACCGATCTGCACTTCGCGCCCACGCCGCGGGCAAGGGACAACCTGCTGCGCGAGGGTGTCGAACCCGCGCGCGTTCACGTCACCGGCAACACCGTGGTGGATGCGCTGCTGCTGGCGCGGAAACGAGCACCGCCGGCCATCCCCGGGCTTGCCGACCCTCTGCACCCTGATCCTCACCGACTCCGGCGGCATCCAGGAGGAGGCTCCCAGCCTGGACACGCCGGTGCTGGTGCTGCGTGACTCCACCGAGCGGCCCGAGGGCGTCGGTACCGGCGCCGCCCGGCTGACGGGCACCGACACGGAGGAGATCGTCCGCGCCACCACCCTTCCGCTGGAAGATGCGCAGCTCCATCGCAGAATGAGCGGCGCTGCCAACCCCTACGGGGATGGCAAGGCCTCGCAGCGCATTCTGGGGGCGCTGAGGGTTGGCCTGGGCTTGCCCTGCCGGCACGGAGATTCTCCACCCATCCCGGCAGTTACTTGACCTGGCCGAGGGCGCCTATCCATGCGGCGATCTCCCCGGCCAGAGCGTCCGGCGTGCGCGTCGAACGTACGGTCAACTGCGCGGCCTGATAGCCCGGAAGCCGCTGCTGCAGCAGCATGCGGGCCTCTTCCGCGCGCAGCAGCGGCCGCTGCGGACCGCTCTCGCAACGGGCCAGGGAATCCTCCAAGCTGCACTCGAGCCACACCAGCGGCCCACGCTGCTGCACCGCACGAAGGTTCTCCGGTTGCAGCAGCGTCCCGCCTCCCAGCGCCACCACCGCATCGGCCCCCGCGGGCAGGGCGGCCACCATGTTCGCCTCACACGCCCGGAAGGCCGGCTCACCCCGGCGCTGAAAGATCTCCGCCACCGTCATGCCCTCCTGTCGCTCGATCTCCGTGTCCAGGTCCACGAAGCGCCGCCGCAGGCGTTGCGCCAGCCGTTCCCCCACGGCGCTCTTGCCCACACCCATGAAACCGGTGAGGAACACCAGCCCGCGCGGTGGCAGGTCCTCGCCCGCCGTGCGGGCATGCCATTGTCGGGCCCGCTCCTGCAGATCCGCGGCCCCGGCCAGATCGCGGATCACCGCCACCGAGTCGGCCCCGGCCGCGAACACCTCGCCGGCACGGGCCAGCGTGATGCCCCCGATGGCCACCAGCGGGATGCTCACCGCCTCACGCACCTGGCGCAGAGACTGCAGCCCGGTGGGACGGCGGGCATCCGGCTTGCTCTCGGTGGAGTAGATGGGCCCGAAGGCCACGTAGTCCGCCCCGTCGTCCTGCGCCTGACGGGCCGATGCCTCATCATGACTGGAGCGCCCCAGCACCGCTGCCGGGCCGAGGATCCGCCGGGCCTCCGCCAGCGGCAGGTCCTCCTCCCCCAGATGCACGCCGCCGGCGCCGGCCAGCAGCGCCAGATCGGGACGATCATTGACCAGGATGAGCCCGTGATGCTGCCGTGCCAGAGCCACCGTGCGGTCTACCTGGGCCAGCAGCGCGTCCTGGTCCAGCGCCCTGTCGCGCACCTGGATGCAGCGCATCCCGGCGCACAGCAATGCCTGCACCTGCTCGCCATGAGAGGCTAGGGCTGCGGGACCGCCGTCGGTGAGCGGCAGGACCGGAGGTGGGTGGAAGGCCATTGCGCTACACGGGGGATGGCCCCGGGTTCACGCCTGGCCTTCCCGGGCCATCTCCTGGCGGGAGAAGTAGCTGTCCAGGAAAGCGGTGGACAGACGGCCCGCCTGGAATTCCGGGTCCGCGAGGATTCGCACGTGCAACGCGATATTGGTACGGATGCCGCCAACCACGATGAGATCCAGACACCGCTGCATGCGCGCCACCGCTTCCTCCCGGTCCCTGCCGTGGGTGATGAGCTTGGCGATCATCGAGTCGTAGTAGGGCGGAACGCGGTACTCGGCATAGGCGGCTGTGTCCACGCGGATCCCCGGTCCTCCGGATACGTTGAAGGACGTGATCTGCCCGGGGCAGGGTGCGAAGGTCTCCGGATCCTCGGCGTTGATGCGGCACTCGATGCTGTGTCCCTTGGGAAGGCAATCCTCCGGGCGAACGCTCAGTCGATCCCCCGCGGCCACGCGGATCTGCTCCTTGACGAGGTCCACACCGGTGACCATCTCCGTCACCGGGTGTTCCACCTGGATGCGTGTGTTCATCTCGATGAAGTAGAACTGGCCGGTCTCCTGCTCCAGGAGGAACTCCACCGTCCCGGCGCTGTAATAGCGCACAGCGTTGCCCGCGGTCAGCGCCGCCTCGGCCATCCTGGCGCGCAACTCCGGCGTGACGCCCGGCGACGGGGCTTCCTCGATGAGCTTCTGGTGGCGCCGCTGGATGGAGCACTCGCGCTCGCCGAAATGCACCAAGCCGCCGTGCCGGTCGCCCATGAGCTGGAACTCGATATGGCGCGTTCGCTCCAGGAACTTCTCCACGTAGACCTCGGCGGAGCCGAAGGCCATCTTGGCCTCCTGGCGCGCCACCTCGAAGTAGCGCAGCAGTTCCTCCTGGTCCTTCGCCACCCGCATACCGCGCCCACCGCCGCCGGCCGAGGCCTTCACGATCACCGGGTAACCCACCTCGCTGGCCACCTCCAGCGCCTTGTCCGCCGACGGACACGGGCCCTCGCTGCCGGGAAGCACCGGTACACCACTGGCCTTCATCAGCCTGCGCGCCTCGGACTTGTCCCCCATTTGCCGGATGATCTCCGGAGACGGGCCGATGAAGGTGATGCCGCACGCCTCGCTCACCTCGGCGAAGTGGGCGGATTCCGCCAGGAACCCGTAGCCGGGGTGGATGGCGTCGGCATCCGTGATCTCCGCCGCCGCAATGATGCTGGACATGTTGAGATACGACTCGGTGTTACGGGCCGGCCCGATGCAGATGTCCTCATCCGCGAACTTCACATGCAGGGAATCGGCGTCCGCCTCCGAGTGCACCGCTACCGTGCGAATCCCCAGGTCCTTGCAGGCCCACAGGATGCGCAGCGCGATCTCGCCACGGTTTGCAATGAGGATCTTGCGGAACATGGTCAGGCGACGGGCCGGACCCGGAAGATGGTCTCCCCGTACTCCACCGGCTGCCCATTGGCCACGGGGATCTCCACGATCTCACCGCTTCGATCCGCCTCGATCTCGTTCATGAGCTTCATGGCCTCGACGATACCGATGACCTGCCCGGGCTTCACCATGTCTCCCACGTCGACGAACGGGTCGGCGTTGGGGTTGGCGGCACGGTAGAACGTTCCCACCATCGGCGAGGCGATGGCCTCCAACCCATCCTCGGAACCGGCGGACGACGGCCCGGAGGCCCCGGCCGGGACGGAGGGGTCCACCACGGATGCCGCGGCGAGGGCGGGGGCGGCCGGGTTGGCCGCCGTCATCTGACGCGACTGCTTCACCAGACGAAGCTTGAAGCCGCCGCGCTCCAGCTCGAACTCCGTGAAGTCACTGGCAGCCAGGTAATCCATCAGCTCCAGGAGTTGCTTCTCGTCCACGAGGCTTGCTCCTCCAGGTGCCTGCAGCCGGCGTTGGCTCAGCAGGTCCCCTGCCGGGGAGGCGTGAGGGGACATTTCAGTCTACCACCGCACCCTGCCGGGCCTCTAGCTCAGCTCCGACTCCAGGTCCAGAGCGGCGCAGCGCAGCCGGTAGCGGCAATGGCCCACCGAGGCCTCGGAATCGACTATCAGCAGCAGAAAATAGTCGCTGGTGATGCGCTCCAGGAGCAGCTTCCAGCGATCTCCCCCGCTGTAGAGCCCACGCAGCGTACCGCACTCCTCCTGACTGCTGAGGCCGGAGAGGGTCTTGAGCAGGGCGGAGCACTCGGCAGCAAACAGCTCCAGGTCCGGTCCCTCCTCGACGGTCCGCTGCGCCAGCGGGATGCCGTCCGTGCCCATGATGCTCGCACCCTGGAAACCCGGTGTCCGGCTTGCAATCTCGTCCATCACGGCTTCAAGCATGCTGTCCTCGTAAACTCCTTGCGCCGGCCAGGAAACGGCGCAACGCGGCGACGCGCCGCTGCACCGCGGGGTCGGGCACCGCCAGGGAAACGTCCACAGGCGGATCTTCCAGGATGGGCCGGGCGGGGGCCGGAGCCTCCAGGGGCTGCACCGCCTGCCGCCGCGCGTCCAGCAGCAAACGCGCCGCCAGGAGGTTGTCCGGCACCGCGCGGCAGACACGCTCGAGCTGCCGCAGCGCCTCTTCCGGGCGACCGAGTTGCAGGAGTACCCGGCCCAGCGCCGTGCGGCCGGAGAAGTGCTGCTCGTAGTGGGCGAGGCCGGCCCGCAGAACGCGCTCCGCGTCCGGGGCGCGACCGTCCTGACGGTAGGCTTCAGCGAGGGGCAAAAAGAGTGGCGAGGACGAGTCGAGTGATACCCGCTGCTCGAGCCTGGCGACCTTGGCGGATTCGGACGGCTTGATGGGCATGGCGCGGAGACTCCCCGAGAAAGACTACACGGCCAGGGCGGAAGCTGCAAGGCATCGGCCGGACGAACGAACTCCACGAAGGCGGCCCGGCCACTGTTCACCACAAACAGCAGCGCGCCCCGTTCGGAGACGCGGGCGCGCTGGGTGCTACATCACAAGCGGACGCACGGGGCGACTACCCGGGGTCCACTGCGGTACAAACGTCACCGATGCCAAAGTCCGTCTCGGCGGACGCCGGGTTGCCGAGGGTGTCACGGCCCTCCACCAAGATCGTGGCCCTGGTCCCGACGCCGCTCACCGAGGCGTCAAAGGACCCGGTGCCATTAGCAGGAACGAGAACCGTGATACTGACGCGAGCCAGGCTGACTCCCCCAGACGTAATCTGGTAGCTCTCCAGGATCACATCGTTCAACGGACTGCCCGCTGCACCGCCACGGGAAATTCCGCCCACGGTGACCGCGACAGTGTCCGGTTCGACGCAGGCTACACTCTCGATCCGGATGATCGTGTCGGAGTTGTCACTGTCATCCACGTCGTTGTTGGTACACCCCAGCAAGCCCAGAGGCAGGGCGACCACCACCAATGCGATGAAGAACGTTCTCTTCGTCATGACTAAGGCTCCTCGCTTACAGGTCATCGGTCAGGATACGCGGCGTGATGAATACCAGCAGCTCGCTGTTCTGCTTGCTGATGGCGCGGTTCTTGAACAGCCAGCCGAGTACCGGGATCCGTTTCAGGCCGGGGACGCCGGCCTGGGCATTGGACTCGTTCAATTTGAAAATCCCGCCGATGACGGCGGTGCTTCCATTGCGGACCAGAATCTGGGTCTTGGCTTTCTCGGTGATGATGGGAGGCACGTCACCCACGCGGTTGATGAAGTCGGGTGAGTTGTTCTCCACGACGATATCCATGATGATGGTGTCATCCGCGGTGATCTGCGGCGTGACGTCCAGCCTCAAGGACGCCGAGATGTACTGCACGTTGATCTCCACTGCGGTGGTGGTGACCACGGGAATCTGGGTGCCCTGCTCGATGGAGGCCGCCTTGTTGTTCTGTGTGGCGATCTTCGGCGAGGACAGAATGCGCACCCGTCCTTCGTTCTCGAACGCCTGCAACGTGAGATCCAGGGTCACTGAATCCAGCACGTTGCCCAGGCTGATTCCCAGCGTGCCGGCGCTTGCCGCGGCGGGGACGTTCACGTCGTAGGTCAAGGTGCTGCGATGGGGAAAGTCGAGGTTGTTCTGGGTTCCCAGGGCCGGGTCAGCGGACGCGAACAGCCCCCACTCGACGCCCAGGTTTTGCTCGAAGTTGCGATCCGTCTCGACGATGCGTGCCTCGATCATCACCTGCTGGGTGCGCGTATCCAGGACCGCGATGAGCTTCTCATACGCGGCTCGCTTCGACGGCAGGTCGGTGATGATCAGCGTGTTGGTCCGATCATCCTTGGCGATGAAGCCACGGTCGGACTTGACGCCACCCGTGCCCGCCTGCTGCAGCAACTGGAGGACATCCTGCGCCTTGGCATACGAGAGAACCTTGGTGAAGGTGATGACATCCACCTCGTCCTCTTGAGCCTTCTTGAGGGCACGGCGCTTGGCGGCCTCGTTGCGTAGCTTCTCGGTGGTGGCGATGCGCACCACGTTGCCCTCGACGACCTTCTCCAGGCCCTGATGACGCAGGATGACGTCGAAGGCTTGATCCCACGGCACCTCGGTCAGGCGCATGGTGAGGTTGCCGGCCACCTCGGGGTCGATGACGATGTTCAGCCCGATGAAGTCGGCGAAGAACAGGAAGACGTTCTTGAGATCGGCCTCGACGAAGTTCACCGAGATGGGCTCACCGGTGTAGACGGTGGGCTCGCCGGAGATGGTCTTGCTCTCGAAGTACTCGAGAGGGGTGCCCACCTGGGTCCTGGTGGGCTGCTGCTGAAAAAGGACATAGTCCGCGTCGATGAGGGGCTCCACGCCCATCTCGGAAAGGCCCAGAGGAACGAGTGCGCCCTCCACGGGTGCCGGGTCCGGCTGTGCGGCGGGCGTCAGGGCGGCTGCGGCGGCCTTCGAAACGGGGGTCAACATCACCTCGAGGAAATTCTCCCCCTGCACCACCTCATAGTGCACCGGAGCCGTGAGATCGACCACCACACGGGATACCCTCTGCGGCTCGTCGCGGAACTGGGACACGCGAATACGGCGCACCGGGCTGGAGTCCACCGCCAGGTGGAGATTGCCGACGCGATTGCTCACACCGATGAGGTCGAGCACCAGGCGATGGGGATTCTCCAGGGAGAACGCACGATAATCGAAGCTGCCGTCGCCGCGCAGCAGGATGGTCGCGCCATCAGCTTTGCTACTGGGGTCGACGCCCAGCAGGTTGGCGGCCGGCCGGGCCGGCGTGGGCTCAGGGGCCTGCACCGCGGCCTCGGGGGCCTGCAGAGCAGGCTGTGCCTGGACGCTCGCGGGGCCCACAGGGGCGTACGGCGACGCATAGAACTCCACCACCAGATGGGTCCCTTCCGACCGCAGGGTCTGCCGCAGGGCGTTGACCTCGGTGAATTCGATGGTGGTGAGCGTCGAGCCCTTGCCCCGAGAGCGCGTGCTGACCCGGATGTCCCCGACGACATCGCCGGGCACTTCGGTGAGCGCCGGCAGCGCGCTGGCATCGACGTCACGGATCTCGATGACGAAGCTGCTGGCGTCGGGCTGGTAGGAGGTGTAGAGGACGGGAGCGTTGCCGTGAAGCTCGACTCGCGTGCGGTCCTCCGTCACTCGAGGTACGATGGCGTCGATGCGTGCGCTCTCGGCAGGCCCCAGCAGGTCGTCCATGGCCTTGGAGGACCGTGGTTCCGCATGAGCCAGGGCCAGTGATGCGAGCACCACCAGCCAGAACGCTGTCGGCTTCTTCATGAGTCTCCCTCCTTACGAGTCGGAGTTGAGTCGTCTCTCGATATCTCGATAAGGCTTGATGCGATTGGGGTCGTTGACGTTTTGACGGAATATGACCAAGCCCTCGTCGGGATTGATCCGGAGTGTTACGCCGTCGTAGAGCGGCGAGCCCTCGGTGAGGGAATAACCCATACCATCGCTTCCGAGGATCAGCACCATGGCACCTCTCGGACCGGAGAGGACGCCTACCACATCGATCTCCTCGATGAGCATGCCCGGCGGGCCGTCCGGCCGGGGCCCCTCGTCCTTTAGCTTCGCCTCCCGCAGGGAGCGGAAGGGATCACGATACGCGCCGCGAATGTACTCCAGCACGCTGGACTCGGCCTTCGGCTCTGACGCGGCAGGCGTGTCGGCTGGGTTCGCGTCGTCGCCCTCCTGCGCCAAACCCGGGACCACCAGGAATAAGAGAAGGGCGACGAAGTACGCCGGCGCCAGGATCCAGTTTCTCGATGGCTTCATGGCGCGGCCTCCCCTGGCGTATCTTCCTTATAAACGTAAGTCACGGCATTGAACTGCACGCGGATGGAGCGGACGAAACGATCAGCACCGCTGTTCATGTTGATGGTCAGATCCTTGATGTTCACCAGCCGATCATGCCCGGAGACTTTCTGGAAGAACTGCCCCAGGTCGTGATACTCCGCAATGATGTCCATCTTGTACGAATGCTCGTAGTAAAAGTCGTGGGGCGTGACCTTGCCACGGCTGAAGCTACGCTGATCGAGGTTCACCTGGTCGGCCTGGAACTTCAGCCACTTGACCAGATCACCGGTTTCGGGCTCGGTGGGCAGGATGCGGCGCAAGAGATCGAGTTCGGCTTCCTTATCGTCGATCTTCCGCACCAGCTCGGGCATGCGCTCGATAGCACGCCGGCCCTTGGCGATCTCCTCGTTCAGCCGGTCGCGCTCCTCTTCCTGGGCGGCGATTTGCTTCTGGATCTCCGTGAAGTTGGGGTAGACCTTGTAGCCGAGATAGATGATGGCGCTCGCAAGGATCACGAAGAGGAGCAAGCGTCCCCACCAAGGCATGTTCTTTAGGTTCATCGTGGCACCCGCTCCTGGATCGGGAGAGCTTCTAGCCTTCGCTCTCTTCGACGACGACACCGCTGGGGACGAACTTGCAAGATAGTGAGAATCGGACTCCATCTCGGTCCTTGGTGATCGAGTTCAGGATCACGTTGGTGAAATACGGCGAGTCCGTGAGGTTGTTGTAGAGATTCGCAGGGGCGGTTGAGGTGGTGGCGCGGCCGCTGAGGGACAGCTGGTTCGCCTTCTCCGTCATGGACCGGAACCACAGGAAGTCAGGAAGATTGACATTCACCTGATTCATCAGATCCACGGGAATGGTACGTGCACGCTTGAGGCCGGAGATGATCTCCACCTGCTTTTCCACCAGGGCCTTCTTTCTTTCCAGTTCTGCGATCTTCTGCAGGCCCTCGCGTACCTCCTCGACCTCGATCTGTGCCGTCCCCACTTCCCTGTTGACCGTGTCCAGGGCGGCATTCAAACTCCACCATGTGTAGCCGCAGAACGCCACGGCCAGCACG
>CBDVAL010000126.1:0-9898 GCA_965371955.1 uncultured bacterium
GCCCGCGGCGTGGCGGTGCACGCCTCCCCCATCGATGTCTCCCGTTCGCTGCAGGAGACCCTGTTCGATCAGGTGGCGTCCGCGGTGCTCACGTCGGCTACCCTGACCGTGGACGGCGAGTTCGATTTCGTTCGCGAGCGCACCGGAGTGGGGCAGGCCGATGGTCTGACCGCTCCCTCACCGTTCGACTACGCGCAGCAGGCGGTGCTCTACCTGCCCGAGAATCTGCCCGAGCCCAACGCCCCCGACTTCTACCCCCGCGCCGCCGAAGAGGTGCGCCGGTTGCTGGAACTCAGCGGTGGCCGGGCATTCCTGCTGTTCACGTCGTACGCAGGGATGGGCCGGATGCAGGCACTGCTGGCCCCCGAGGAGAAACAATACTCCTTCCTGGTGCAGGGTCAGGGCTCTCGCCACACGCTGCTGGAACGCTTCCGGACGACGCCCCGGGCCGTCCTCCTGGGCACGGCATCCTTCTGGCAGGGCGTGGATGTGCCCGGCGACGCTCTCAGCCTGGTGGTCATCGATCGCCTGCCCTTCGAGGTCCCCTCGGACCCGGTGGTGGAGGCGCGCGTGGATCGCATGCGCCGCGAGGGGCGCAACCCGTTCCGCGACTACCAGGTCCCAGCGGCGGTCATCGGCCTCAAGCAGGGGATCGGCCGCCTGCTGCGCACCCAGCGCGACCGCGGCGTGCTGGCCGTCCTCGACGCCCGCCTGCGCACCCGCAGCTACGGCCGCATCTTCCTCGACTCCCTGCCGCCCTTCACCAGGACGAACACCCTCGCCGACGTGGCGACGTTCTTCAAGAGCTCAGCAGGGTGAGCGGGTCCAGTCCCCGCGGACACGGATCAGCGCGGGGTGGAGATGTCCGTGAGGTAGCGCAGGTATTCGTTCTCGGTGGTGAGAACCAGTGTGGTTCCGGACTGCAGAGATTGGCGGTAGCTGGCCAGTGAGTTCAGGAAGGAGTAGAACTCCGGGTCGCGCTGGTAGGCGTCAGCGTAGATCTTGGTGGACTCACCATCGGCGTCACCGCGCAAACTCTGGGCCTTCTTGTATGCCTCCGAGTGGATCTCTTTGAGCAAGCGTGCCAGTTCGCCCTCGATCTCGCGCGCCTTCTTCTCGCCCTCGGCGACGAACAATGCGGCCACCTGCAAGCGCTCGGAGATCATGCGCTCGTACACCTTCTCCCGCACTTCCTGCGTGTAATTGATCCGCTTGATCTGCACGTCCACCAGTTCGATGCCGAACTCCTCCGCCATCAACCCGCGGGCCTTCTCCAGGATGAGGTTCTGGATCTTCTCCCGGCCCATGGTGACCTTCGGGATCGCCTCCGCCTCCAAGTCGATGCCGTACTCCGGGGCCTCCATGACCCGCTCACTGGTGCGCACCACCTCGATGAGGTTGTTCTCGGTGATGAGATCGCGCGTCGCGCCATCAATGATGTCGTCGAGGCGCCCCTGTGCCTCGAGCTCGTTGTTCACCGACTGGAAGAATTTCAGGGGATCGGTGATGCGCCAGCGCGCGAACACATCCACCCAGATGTAGCGCTTGTCCTTGGTGGGCACCTGGTCGGGAGATCCGTCCCACTCCAGGACGCGCCTGTCGAAGCGATGTACGCGCCAGAAGAACGGTCCCTTGAAGTGCAGACCCGGCTCCACCACGGTGCGCAGCGGCTCGCCGAAATAGGTGACCACCGCCTGCTCGGTCTCGCTCAAGGTGTAGACACAGGTGTACCCCACGGCCAAGGCCCCCAGCACCAGCAGCAGGAGAACCACCCGGAAGACAGGGATCTCGTTCATCGGCCACCTCCCTTCGGGGGCACTGTGTTCGACCCGCCACCGAGCTGCAACAACGGCAACAACCCCTCCAGCTTCTCATCCACCACGATCTTGTCCTTGATCCGCGGCATCACGTCGGCCATGGTCTCGAGGTACAGCCGGCGGCGCGTCACGTCCTTGGCCGCGCGGTATTCCTCGTACAGGGCGAGAAAACGCTCGGCATCGCCTTCGGCGCGGTTGACGCGTTCGATTTTGTAGCCCTCCGCCTCACTCACCATTCGATTGGCCTGTCCCTCGGCCTCCGGCTTGGCCTTGTTATAAGCCCGGCGGGCCTCGTTGGTGATGCGCTCCTTGTCCTGCTTGGCGCGGTTGACCTCGTTGAACGACGGCTTCACCGGCTCCGGCGGGTTGACGTCCTGCAGTTGCACCGTGACCACCTGAACGCCGCTCTCGTAACGATCCAGTAGCTCTTGCATCTGCGTCTGGATCTCCTGGGCCACCTCGGCCCGGCCAATGGTCAGAACCTCGGTGACACTGCGATCGCCCACCACCCGGCGGGTGGCCGCCTCGGAGACCACGCGAACCGTATTCTGGATGTTACGGATCTTGAACAGGTAATCGCGCGGGTCCTTGATGCGGTACTGGACGATCCATTCCATGTCGACGATGTTGAGATCGCCGGTGAGCATCAGGGATTCGGCGGAGAAGTCCCGGGAGCTGAACGTGGAGCGCACGCCGGGACGCTCGGTGCGGTAGCCGAACTCCAGCTTGAGGTTGCGCTGCACCTTGACCGGCGTGGCCGTCTCGAGGCCGAACGGGAGCTTGAAGTGCAGCCCCGGCGGCTCGGTGCGCACGTAGGCGCCGAAGCGCTGCACCACCGACACCTCGTCGGCCTCCACCTGGTAGACGGTGGTGAGCCCCAGCAGCACCAGCAGCACCACGATGAGCCCGATGATGGCGAAACGCGCGATCTCCGCCGGGGTGGGCGGAGAGCCGTCGCGTGCGCCTCCGGGAAAGCCGCTCAGTGTGGCCATCAAGTCCCCCTCTGGGTCTCCTCGACCGTGGGAAGGCACGAAGCCTACTACAACCCCGGGACGCGAACAAGCGAGCCGCCCGGTCCCCCAAACCTGGCGTCCGCCACGGGGTTTCCGCCGCTCCGCAGCACACGTCCCGATTGCATGACAAACTCCACGCGCTCGAGGACGCTCATGTCCTGCAGCGGATCCCCCGACACCGCCACCACATCGGCGGCCATCCCGGGCGCCAGCCGGCCCACCTCCTCCGACAAGCCGAGCAGCGCGGCCGCCACGGACGTTCCGGCCAGGATGGCCTTCATGGGCTCGAGGCCGTTATCCACCATGAGGGTGAACTCGCGCCCCTGCGTGCCATGGGTGAACACGCCGGCGTCACTGCCCAGGGCGATGTTCACGCCGGCGGCCGCTGCGCGCCGGAACGAATCCCGGGCCCTGGGCCCGATGAACAGCGCCTTCTCCTTGCGCAGTCCGGTGAGGGTGCCGTCCGACGCCTGTCGTTCCACCGCCTCGAACGCCATCATCGTGGGCACCAGATAGGCGCCGCGCTGCAGAAACAGGTCGATGGCCTCGTCATCGAGGACCGAACCGTGCTCGATGGAATCCACCCCGGCGCGCAGGGCCGCCTTGATGCCCTCGTTGCCGTGGGCGTGAGCCGCCACCTTGCGCTCGCGCAGATGCGCCTCGTCCACCAAGGCGCGCAGCTCCTCCAGCGTGTACTGCTGCACACCCACGGCATCGCCCTCGGAGAGCACACCACCCGTGGCGCACGTCTTAATGAGATCGGCGCCGTACTTCACCTGCTCCCGGATGGCCGCGCGGATCTCGTCGGCGCCGTTCACCACGCCGCGAAGGATGGAGGGCTCGAACAGTCCCGGCACATAGCCGTTGGTGTCGCAATGCCCGCCGGTGATCCCCAGCGAATGCCCGGCCACCAGCATCCGGGGGCCCGGCACCACACCGGCCCGGATCATGTTGCGCAACGCCACATCGGAGAAGTCATTGGCGCCGACGTTGCGTACCGTGGTGAACCCGGCCTGCAACGTCAGCCACGCGTTTCGCACCCCGCGGATGGCATCCTCCTGGGGAAGGTCGCGCACCGCCGCATCCTGCCAGTTCTCCCCCTCCCCGATGGTGCGCCCGGTGAGATGGGTATGCGCGTCGATGAAGCCGGGGAGCACGGTATGACGGGAGAGATCAATGATCCTCGCGTCCGCGGGGATCTTCACATCACGTCCCACGGCCTGGATGATGCCATCCTCGATGAGCAGCACCGCGTTGCGCAGCGGAGGTGCCCCGCTCCCGTCGATAAGCCGCCCTGCCTGGATGGCCACCACCTCCGCCATCGCCGGACCCGCCGTCAGGAGCAGGACCAACCACACCCACCCGACTCCTCGCCTCATGATCTATCCTCCGGTAGGAAGCGCGCGCCAGAGCTGCATCATACTCCGGGCTGTGGCCCGCAGGAAGCCACTCCTGCTACAATCTACACTGGAGAAACCCCATGAAGCTCGCACACACCATGATCCGCGTCCGCGACCTGGACGCCACCCTGGAGTTCTACACCGGGCTCCTCGGTCTCGAGGAAACAGGCCGCAAGGAGATCGGCGAGGAGGCCACGCTGGTCTTCCTCACCGACGGGCAAGGGACCTACGAGGTGGAGCTCACTCACAACAACGACGGCCGGGACTACACCCTCGGCGACCAGTTCGGCCATCTGGCCTTCCACACCGAGGATCTCGAGGCAGTCATCGAGGAGGTGGAACGCCGGGGCCTCGAATACCGCCGCTCCCGTCCCGAACTCACATCCAGTTACATCTTCATCCAGGACCCGGACGGCTACCAGATAGAGATCCTGGAGAGGTAGAAGGGCTCCCCGGAGCCTGGCGCCTCAGGTGTCGTCCGTCCAGCGGGACGGAATCGCCAGCACATAGAGCTGGTGATCGCCTTCACAGGACACCCACAGCGTCTCCCCGGCCGGATGCACCGCCATCGCCGAGGGAATCTCCCCCACCTTGACCCTCTCCACAACGCTGAGCTCCGGCAAGCGGACCACCGAGATGTCGTTGCTCATCCGGTTGTTGACGAACGCCAGCCGTCCATCCGGCGAGACCACCACGGAGAGCGGTTGCAGCCCGATCCCATCCTGTAGGTTCTGGACCTCCCGGCGCGCCTCGATGTCGATGATGGCAACCCGGTTCTCCTCCCACAGGGCCACCGCCAGCTTCTCATCGCCCGGCAGAACCGCCAGCCCGCTGGGTCCTCTGCCCACACGGAACAGCGTCCGCAGCATCAACCGCTCCAGATCGATCACCGTGACGGTGCCGTCCATGAAGCTGGCGATGAAGCCCAGCTTGCCGTCCGAGCTCACCGCAGGCGGAAACGGCCGCTCCGCCGTGGGAAAGCTGGCAAGCAGCTTCATCGTCGCCCCATCGAACAGCGACACGCGCCTGTCCCTCTCCGCTGCCACCAGGAACTTCTCGCCCAGGAAGGGCCCCGCCAGCATGGAAGAGCCTGCCCCGGTCTCCACCAGTGCCGTGGGCTTCCCCGTGGACACGTCCAGACGGACAACGACTCCATCCTTGAACATGCTGACCAGCACATCACCGCTCCCCGGCAAGACCCCCACGCCGATGGGGATGCCCGGGGCATCCATGGAGCCGCTCACCAGGAAGCTCTTCGCGTCGATGAGCGTGACCCGATCGGAGCGCCCCGCGGCCACGTACGCCGTGGCCCCATCCGGCGAGAACGCGATCTGCTGCGGATTCTTGCCCACCGGCAAGGTGGCCAGCACCTCGGCACCCGCCACCGCCTGGCTGAACTCCGGGGGGGGCGGTGCCTGTTTCGGCACCGAGGCTTCCACGGACCCCGGAGCGGGGACCCCGGCCGGTGGCGAGACGGAAGATTCGTCCTGCATCAGCTCGGGCTCCCCCCCTCCGCCACAGCCGGACAGGCAGAAGAGCAGGAGGAGAAGCACGAGCGATGCAGAAAAGGCGTCCAGGTTGCGTCTCATGGGATTCCTCATTGACAGCGACCGAATATATTACAACGTCAGGGCATGGGGATTCTCGCTTGATCCACCCCGGCCACAAGGGTAGGATACCGCCCTCAGCCGCCGGGAAGACCTCCCGAGCTAGCCTTCAAACCAAAAGCCAACCGACCGCGCAGGGGCAGAGCCCCGAACGCAGGAGATACCGCCATGGATACCATCATCGCGCCCCACGGGGGCCCTCTCGTGAACCGAGTGGCCGCCGACGGCGAACGCGCCGGACTGCTGGAGCGCGCCCGCAACCTTCCCTCCATCACTCTCAATGCGCGCCAGCGCAGCGACCTGGACCTGATGGCGGTGGGGGCCCTCAGCCCGCTGGAGGGGTTCATGGTCCAGGCGGACTACCAGCGCGTGGTGCAGGAGATGCGCCTGGCCGGCGGCGCCGTCTGGGCGGTTCCCGTGACTCTGGACGCCGATGCGGAGGCGGCCGAGCGGGCGAAGGGCGCCGGCGAGGTGGCCCTGGTGGATGCATCGGGCGAGCCGGTGGCGGTGATGAAGGTGGAGGATGTCTACGACTGGGACCGGGCGCTGGAGGCGCGCCAGGTCTACCGCACCGAGGACGATGCCCATCCGGGTGTGGCCTACCTGCGCACCCGGGCGGCCAAGCTGCTGGGCGGCGCCATTACCTTGCTGCGCAAGTCGACTCCCGAGTTCGCCGACTACCACAGGGAGCCCGCCCAGACCCGCGCACTGTTTGCCGAGCGCGGCTGGCGCACGGTGGTAGCGTTCCAGACTCGCAACCCCATTCACCGCGCCCACGAGTACCTGACCAAGTGTGCGCTGGAGACCGTGGACGGTCTGCTCATCCATCCGCTGGTGGGCGAGACCAAGGAGGGAGACATCCCCGCGGACGTACGCATGCGCTGCTACCAGGTCCTGATCAATCATTATTACCCCAAGGATCGGACCGCACTCTCCACCCTGCCCGCTGCCATGCGCTACGCCGGCCCGCGCGAGGCCATCTGGCACGCCATCCTGCGCAAGAACTACGGCTGCTCGCACTTCATCGTGGGCCGGGATCACGCCGGCGTGGGGAGCTACTACGGAACCTATGATGCGCAGCAGATCTTCGACGAGTTCGAGCCGCAGGAGATCGGCATCACGCCGGTGAAGTTCGAGCACACGTTCTTCCACACCGAACTCAAGGAGATGGTCTCCGGCAAGACCAGCCCGGGGCCCAAGGAAGCCCACCTGTTCCTGTCGGGGACGAAGGTGCGCGAGATGCTCTCGGCCGGAGAGGACCTGCCGCCCGAGTTCACGCGCCCCGAGGTGAGCCGTATCCTCAAGGAGCATTACCGGAAGGTGGCGGTGGGTTAGCTGGAGGTTCACCACCGTTGCAGGTGATCCCGCATCAGCCAGACCACCGCAACGTCCACGGCATAGGCCAGCATCACCACGCCGATGCCCAGCGAGGCGTCCTGTAGCAGCGGCTGCAAGTCTGCCCCAATCCGTTCAGGTATGCCCTTGAGCGATGCGGCAGGCGCGGCAGCGATGATCCGCAGCTGAACCGCCAGCCTCCAGACGGTCCACACGAACGCCCCGGTCCCCACCGCCAAGACCGCCCCGCCCCACAGGCGGCGGCGCAGATACAGGGAGCCCAGGCCCGGCAGCGCGAGGGAGAGCAGCAGCGCGAGCCTGGGGTGACGGTAGCGCGCATCACACCCGCCACACTGCAACGGGTCGCGCTCCGTGCCCCCGGTCATGCGCACCACAGCGCCGCAGGCGGGACAGCGCCAGGCCGGGGACGCCGCCGCGGCGCGAGGGGTTGGCTCCCCGCTCACAGCGACACCGTGGCGCGGAACGGCGGCGACGTGTTGCCGGCGCCATCGACGCACACCGCCTCCACCGGATGCACGCCGCGCAGCTCCTTCGCCAGCCAGATCTCGAGCCAGCGCCGGTCGGGATCGTAGGCTGCCTGCAGCGGCTTGCCGTCCATGAGGACGCGGCAGCCATCCCAGTCGATGCCCTCCCCCACCTCCTCCACGGGGAACACCAGCCGGCGCTGGCCGAGGCGCTTCTCCCACCGCAGATGCACCGCGGTGATGCGCGGCGGGCTGTCGTCCTGGAACACGGCGTAGGTGCCCCCCACGCGCACGTCCACCACCAGCCGGCCGGCGTCGACCTCTCCCCCCAGGGCGGTCCAGCCCTGGCCGTCCTCACGCAGGCGATAGAACCCGGCGCGCTGCGGATCCTGTGGCCACGCCGTCAGCGTGGCGCTCCGCCGCAGGAACAGCCCATCCGGCGCCAGCCGCACCGCGCCCGCCACGGCGCGCAGCCCGGCGGGCGACGGGCGGGCGTCGGGCACGGCGGCCCACGCCAGCGATGTCGGCGCGTAGAACGCATCGTCGGGGAAGCGGATCTCGATGCCGCCGAGGGCCGGCAAGCCGCTACGGTCGCCGGCCAGCCGCAGGATCGGCATCCCCGGGACGGATGCCGCACCGGCGGGCAGGCTGCGCGGGTCCAGCGCGACATCACCGTTGAGCAGGAGGAGTTGTTCGTGCAACTCGAAGGAGGAGACCACCTCGGGTAGACCGGAGGAGTACCAGAGCGCCGGGTCAACCTGCAGCGCGAACTCTCCCCGGACCTCCACGCCGGTGGCACCCTCGGCGCGAACGGTGCACTCTAGTTTGCCGCGCGGCAGCGGGTCCAGCCCCGCCCCGGCCACATCCGGCAGGTCCAGGCCGGCGCCGGGTTGCAGGCGGTAGAGATAGGTCCCGGTGGAGGTGGAGCGCTGCACATCGTAGAGCAGCCCCACCTGGTTGTACTGCTCGAACGAGAAGCGGTTCAGATCCATGCGCAGGAACCGTCCCTCGCCGCAATCCACCGCCAGCTTGCTGAGGGCCATCTTGCCCGCGCCGGGAACCTGCGCCTTGAGCAGAAGGTTGCAGCGGCCCTCCACCTGCGGCACCGACGCCAGCCGCGCCGTTCCCCCCACAGTGCGGAACTTCACGGTGGCCGGCGCCCAGCTTCCGTTCACACGGCACGGCCCCCTGGGAACGATGCGCAACTCCTGCAACACCGGCGCGGCAAAGCCTCCGGGCCGGATGCCGCCGTAGCGCATGGGATCCACCGGCGCCCCCTGGTGGCGCAGTTCCAGGTGCAGGTGCGGCAGGCCACCGCCCTTCTCGCCGCTCAAGGCGATGACCTGGCCCTGCTTCACCGGGATGGGCGGGTCGGGATAGAGATCGCCGGGGAACCGCTCCTGGAGGCGGGCACGTTGCTCCCCCACGAAGCGCTCCAGCCCCAGCTTGCGGTCCTCGAAGGCATGAAGATGCCCGTAGACCGTCTCGAAGCCATGGGCATGGCGGATGTACACCGCCCGGCCGTAGCCGCGGGCCTGCACCTTGACGCGATAGATCTCACCGTCAGCGGCGGCGCGTACCGGCCAGCCCAGTTCGCTCCTGGTGGAGAAGTCCAGCCCGGCGTGGAAGTGTCCCGCACGGTACTCGCCGAAGGAGCCGGTAACCGGAAGCTCCTGCGCCAGGGGCAGGACGAGAGGGAACGTGGGGACCGGTCCTTCGCCCGCGGAGGACGCGCCCGCGAGGAGGGCCAGGAACAGGACGGCGGACGCCGTGCGATGCCTCACTCCGGCGGCTCCACCTTCTCATCCCTTCCGGTGGAGGCCGACCGCCGGCATGCTTCGGCCACTGCCACCGCGCGAGCTCCCTCCAGGACGGGGATGGGATTGTCGATCTCGCCTCTCACGAGACGGACGAAGTCGACCAGCGTCTCGCGCACCGTGGGGACTTCTTCGTTCAGACGGTACGTCTCGGACGTCCGTCCTGAGAGCCGCGATACCCAGGAGTGCGCGTGATCCGCGACGATCTGACCGTCCGCCCCGGCCACCTCGATACGACCGCTGCGGCCGCCCGCCTGGCGCGAGCCATCCACCGTGGCCAGCACCTCGCCCGGCTCCAGCTCCATGACGGCAGCGAACACGTCCTCGGTGTGGCGCGTCCCCACCCTGTGCGTCACGCAGCGCACGCTGCGTATCTCACAGTGGGTGACGAAACGCACCAGGTCGAACTCGTGGATGCCCGTAT
>CBDVAL010000127.1:0-9897 GCA_965371955.1 uncultured bacterium
ATACCTGATCGTCTCTGGCGAGGATGGCACATGGCGGACAGGCCGGACTACGAACTGATGCAGGTGGAGAACGGCGTCCCCGTGAAGTGCTGGACGCAAGGGGTGGCGTTCGAGGACGAGGCGCGCGAGCAACTGCGCAACGTGGCCCGCCTGCCCTTCATCCACCGCTGGGTGGCCGCCATGCCGGACGTCCACTGGGGCATCGGAGCCACGGTGGGCAGCGTCATCCCCACCGTGGGCGCCGTGATCCCGGCCGCCGTGGGAGTGGACATCGGCTGCGGCATGATGGCCGTGCAGACCACGCTGCAGGCCTCGGACCTTCCGGATCGACTGAAGAACCTGCGGCGTGCCATCGAGCAGGCGGTGCCGCATGGGCGCAGCAAGCACGGCAGGCGCGATGTGGGCTCGTGGGGAAGACCGCCGGACCGCGTCGAACGAGCCTGGGCGAAGTTCGCGCGCCGGTTCGAGCGCATCACAAGCAAGCATCCGGACATCCGCAAGTCCAACCACCGGATCCACCTCGGCACGCTGGGCACGGGGAACCACTTCATCGAGGTCTGTCTGGATGAGGAGGATCGTGTCTGGTTCCTGCTGCACAGCGGCTCGCGCGGCGTGGGCAACAAGATCGGCCGTTACTTCATCGAGCTGGCGCGCAACGACATGCGCAAGCAGATTGCCGACCTTCCCGACAAGGATCTGGCGTATTTCCCCGAAGGCACGGAACACTTCGCGGACTACGTCGAGGCCGTGGAGTGGGCGCAGGAGTTCGCGCTCACCAACCGCGAGCTGATGATGGCGGCGATCTGCGAGGCAGTGCGCGATGCGGGAGAGGTGCCGCCGTTCCGCACCGACGTGCAGGCGGTGAACTGCCACCACAATTATGTCGCCCGGGAGCACCACTACGGCAAGGACGTGCTGCTCACGCGCAAGGGGGCGGTGCGGGCCCGGGTGGGCGACCTGGGGATCATCCCGGGCAGCATGGGGGCGCAGTCGTACATCGTGCGCGGCAAGGGCAACCCGGAGAGCTTTCACAGCTGCAGCCACGGTGCCGGCCGTGCCATGTCGCGCGGCAAGGCGCGCAGGATGTTCAGCGTGGAAGACCACGTCAAGGCCACCGAGGGCGTCGAGTGCCGCAAGGACGCGTCGGTCATCGACGAGACGCCCGGCGCCTACAAGCCCATCGACCGCGTGATGCAGGCCCAGGAGAGCCTGGTGGAGATCGTCCACACCCTGCGCCAGGTGGTGTGCGTGAAAGGATAGCGAATGAGAGATATGTCCGGGCACCTGATTCTCGGCACCTTCCCTGGTCCTCCCAGGACATATACAATGACGGCTTGACTCCGTCGGCCTGAACCCGAGATGACTCTGAAGCCCGATCACATGCTGGCGCATTACCGCCTGGTCGAGAAGATCGGCGAGGGTGGGATGGGTGTGGTGTGGAAGGCGGTGGACTCGAAGCTCGACCGGGAGGTGGCCATCAAGATCCTTCCGGACGAGCTGTCCCGGAACGGCGAGCGCCTGGAGCGCTTCCAGCGCGAGGCCAAGGCCATCGCCGCGCTGAACCATCCCAACATCATCACCATCCACAGTATCGAGGAGCATGAAGGACGCCGCTTCCTGGTGATGGAACTGGTGGAGGGCGGCAGCCTCGACCGGCTGATCCGCCCCGGTGGCCTGCCGCTGTCGCAGGTGTTCGAGGTGGCTATCCGTATCTCCGACGCCCTGGCCAGCGCGCACGAGAAGGGCATCATCCACCGCGACATCAAGCCGGCCAACGTGATGCTGACCGGGGACGGCCAGGTCAAGGTGCTGGACTTCAGTCTGGCCAAGATAGCCGCGGGGACGGACGCGACGGACCGGGGCCAGCCGACGCAGGTGGACACGCGCTCGGCCGCACTCACCGGCGAGGGCGCGGTCCTGGGCACCGCCCCGTACATGTCGCCCGAGCAGCTTCAGGGCCACCCCACCGATCACCGCACCGACATCTTCTCGCTGGGGATCCTGCTCTACGAAATGGTCACCGGGAACCGACCCTTCAAGGGAGACAGCGGCCTGACCCTGGCCTCGTCCACGTTGAAGGACACACCGCAGTCCATCACCGAGCTGCGCGCCGAGTCGCCGCGGCATCTGGGCCGCATCATCGAGCAATGCCTGGAGAAGAACCCGGGCCGGCGCTTCCAGACCGCTCGCGACGTGTGCAACCAGCTGAGGTCGCTGCGCCGCGAGACGACATCGGAAATGGGCACCGTTGCCCGGAGGCCGGCAGGCGGCGGCGGGATGAGACGGGCGGTCCTGGGGGTCGCCGGCCTCGTGGTGGTGGCGGCGGTGAGCTACGCGCTGTGGAACAGCCGCGGCGTCTCTGAAGGCGAGAACCCGGCGGCGCCCGCCGTCCTGAAAGCGGAGTCCGCCCGGCGCAAGATGGTGGTGGTGCTTCCGTTCGAGAACGTGGGCGCGCCGGAGGACGAGTACTTCGCCGACGGCATCACCGACGAGATCACCAGCCGTCTGCTGTCGGTGGAGGGGCTGGGGATCATCTCCCGCAGCACCGCCATGCACTACAAGGAGGACCGGCCCGCGCTGGCTCAGATCGGCGAGGAGCTGGGCGTCGATTACATTCTGGACGGCACGGTGCGCTGGCAGCGCTCCTCCAGCGGCCCCGGCCGGGTCAGGGTCACGCCGGAGCTCATCCGGGTCTCGGACGATACACAGATGTGGTCCGAGGTCTACGACCGCGTCCTGGCGGACCTGTTCGAGGTGCAATCGGACATCGCCCTGCAGGTGAGCGGGCAACTGGGGAGCGCGCTGCTCGAGCCGCAACTGCAGACCCTCGCGGCGCGATCCACGGAGAACATGGAGGCGTACGATTCGTACCTGCAGGGAAACGACTACCTGAACCGAAGCATGGATCTGGACAGTGAGGACGACGCAGGGTTCGCCGTCCGTCTGTACCGGCAGGCCCTCGAACTGGATCCCGATTTTGCCCTGGCGCACGCCAAGATCGCCAGGGCTCACAACTGGATCTACAAGGGCTACTGGGACAGGACCACAAAGCGTATCACGCTGGCACGTGAAGCCGCCAACCGGGCGCTGGAGCTGAGCCCGGAGCTTCCCGAGGCCCATCACGCCCTGGGGCAACTCCTCGACCTGGAGGGGAACCACGAACTCGCCATGGAGGAGTTCGAAAAAGTTCTCGCGGCGCAGCCCAACAATGCCGAGGTCTACGACGATCTCAGCGATGCCCAGAGGAGTCTGGGACTGTGGAAGAGGGCGGCGGAGAACAAGAAGAAGGGGCTGGAACTCAACCCCAGGATGGGCAGGCTCGCGTGCTCCACCGGCGGAGTCTTCTTCGGCCTGCGGGACTTCCCGGAGGCCGTTCGCTACCACGACAAGGCCATCCGGACCACGCCGGATCGGGCTTGTCCCTACTTCTGCGAGGTCCGCATCTACCTCAACTGGGACGGCGGCACCACGCGAGCACGACAGGTCCTGGAGGAGCTGCCTGCCGGGCTGGGCCTCGAGGAGGAGCCTCCCATCAACTATCCGTGGGTCCTGGCCGAGATGATCGACGGCGACTACCAGGCCGCCCTGGACCGGCTGTCATCGGGACCTGCAGAAGCCTACATCTTCCGACAGTTCTACATCCCCAAGGATCTGCTCTACGGGCAGATCTTCGCTCTCATGGGGCAGCCGGAATCGGCGACGAAGCATTACGACGCGGCGCGACTGCTCCTGGAGGAGCGACTGCGTGAGGACCCGGACGATCACCGCGTGCGCGGCTCGCTGGGGATCGCGTACGCCGGCCTGGGGCGCAAGGGAGACGCCATCCGGGAGGGAAAGCGGGGTCTGAGCCTTCTGGAAGGAGACCAGAGCCTGGTACTCGGGGAGCGCACCAAGGAGATGGCGGCGATCTACCTCATGGTGGGAGAGTACGACCTGGCCCTCGCTCGGCTCGAGGTACTGCTGTCCATGCCTTCCCACTACTCCGTCTCCCTGCTGCGCGTCGACCCCACCTGGAGGGAGCTGCGCCCGCATCCCGGCTTCCAGGCGCTGCTCGAGCGCCACGAGGGCGACGGCATCACCAGCTAGCCCGGCAGCCAGGTGAGGTTGAGTGTCATCGCCACGTCGAGGTCACTGAGGTGGTTCAGGATGTCCTCGACGAAGGTCACGTCCAGATACCACCGGCGGCTGAGGGCAAAGCGCGGCCCCAGGGCGAGCAGATCCGTGGGCTCGGAGATCGCGTCGGCGTCCGAATCGGCGAACGGCGACGTGGTGTGCAGTAGCTGGGCGATGAGGCGGTGGCGCGAGCGCAGGCGGATCTCCCAGGCCAGGGCCGCCGAGATGCTGTCCTCCACCGGGACGCCCTCAGCCCCCTCCAGGTCGCCCAGGAACGCGTAGCCCACGCCGAAGGTGAGGCGCGAGCGCTTGAACGCCCAGCCCATGGAAACCTCCAGCGCCACGTCCACTTCACCGGAGCCGGCCAGGGTATCGGTGTCACCGGTGGGCAGCTCGAGGAACACACCCACCTCGGCATGGCCCTTGTCGCCCATGTCGGGCAGGCCGTAGCGCGCCATGAGCGTCAGGTCGCCGATCTCCACGTCGCCCAGCTGCCGGTTGTCCAGGGCGAAGCCGCCCTCCTGGGTGGCCAGGATGAACCCCACGGCGTCCACCGGCGCCGAGCTCCGGCCGGCATCGGAGAAACCGAACTGGTCGTGGAAGCTGTCGATGGTGTCGTCGAACGTGCCGCCGCTGGAGCGGTTGAGGACCAGCAGCGCGCCCACCTCCCAGCGTCCCGGCAGCCCGCGCGCCCACTCCAGCTCCAGCCGGCTGATCTCGCCGTCGAAGTAGAACTCGTCGTCCCCCTTGCGCGCCTGCCGGTCCTCGACGAACTCGAACAGGTCCTCGATGCTGGGGTCCGGGCGCTCCGAGCTGATGACCCCCTGGCTGTAGTTGAGCAGGCTCGAGTGGGTGAGCGATAGCCGGAAGCGATCCTGGCCGGCCGGCAACAGAAACCCACCACCCCAGGTGGGTGTGACGAACGGGCTCCTCACCGGCGATTGCGGCGACAGCGGGGTCATGGGAAACGGCGGGTTCAGGAAGCGATCCTGCTTCGCCGTACCGGCAAGGGTGATGCCTCCCATCAGCAAGAGGACGGCGAAGGCCTGCAGGACACGAATGGCTGGCGCGCGCATAGGCGCAGCATCCTAGCCGGTATTACCGATGAAGGGAAGGCCTCAGACCTGGCAGGATGGTTCGGGGATTTCCGGGCTCTGAAGGGCAGTGTCAGCGCACCGGGGAGGGTCGAACGACCCGGCGAACCAGCCGGCGACTCCCTCCACCACCACATCCAGGGCGTCCAGGGTGTCGTGGGTCATCACGTTCTCCACCCATGCCATGAATGCCGTGGCGTCGCGCGAGACGCGATCCAATGCCTCGGTGAATCGCAGCATGATGCCGACGAAACCCGAGGAGATGCGGTCGGACTCGGCGGCTGCGCTCAGCAGGCGGCAGGCGCCGCCGTCGACCAGCTCGCGCAACTCGGCCACGTCGCGCTGCACCGAGGCGCTGACCACGAGGTCGGCGGGAGGCGCGGGTAGATGACCGACGCTGCCGGGGATGGCCAGGGCCAGCGTGGCCAGGAGCAGGAACGCCGGGGTCAGCAAATGCCCCCTCACGCCCTTGTTCTGCACCCTATCCCGCATGGCTGGTTCTCCCCTGCCGCCGGCCGCGTGCCGGGCGGTCTCCACTTGCTCTCTCGCTCTATAGAACGTCCTGGAGCGGGAAAATGTTTGCACCGATCCTTTGTGGGAAGGCAAAACTTTTGTAAACCCGGTGCGGGACGGCTTGCGTGTTGAAAAACGGTGCCCGGAAAGGGTTCTGGAGGCTCCTGATGCTTCCAACCATCCGGGGTCGGGGGGCATTTTCATGTGGGAAGGCCCTGGAACGGCCAGGGGGACGGACCTCGGGACGGCAGAACACCGCCGGCCGCGGGGATTGCCAGGAAGGCCCAACCGATGCAGGCTATGGTGATGCCAAGCGAGTACAGCCCATCGGCGGAGATGCCCGACCAAGTGCGCCAGGCGCAGGAGGGAGATGTCCACGCCTTCGAGGCGCTCTACCGCAAGCATGTGGGCCGGATCTACGGGCTCTGCCTGCGCATCTCGGGCAACCCGGCCCTGGCCGAGGACCTGACCCAGGAGGCCTTCATCCGCGCCTGGACCCGGCTGGAGACCTTCCAGGTGGGCACGCGCTTCGCCGCCTGGCTGTCCAAGGTGGCGGTGAACGTGGCCCTGGGCGACCGGCGCGCGCGCGGCCGGCGCAGCCAGCGGGAGGCACCGGTGGACGACCCCGACCAGTGGGACCCTCCTGCGCCACGGTCCACCCCCTCCGAGGGCATGGACCTGGAGCGGGCCATCGCGGGACTGCCGGACGGCGCTCGCAGGATATTCGTGCTGTATGACATCGAAGGATTCCAGCACCGGGAGATCGCCGACATGCTGGGGCTATCTTCGGGAACCTCCAAGGCCCAGTTGCACCGGGCGCGGAGACTGCTGAGGGAGGCGCTAACGTCATGAACACCTGTCACGAGATGGAAGAGCGGCTCAACGATCACGCCGATGGCCTGCTCTCGCTGCCCGGGCAACGGGAGGTGGAAGACCACCTGGCCGCATGCGCCGGCTGCCGCGAGACCCTGGATCATCTGCGCCGGCTGCGCGAGGACGTTGCAGCGCTGCCGCATGGCGTGGAGCCTCCGCGGGATCTGTGGCCCGGTATCGAGTCCGAGCTGAAGGGCGCGCGCAACGTGACCCGGCTGCGCCCGCGCACGGTGTCGCGCCCGTCAGTAACGTGGCGGGTGGCCCTGCCGGCTGCGGCGGCCCTGTTGCTGGTGGCGCTCACTGCGTTCGTCACCACCCGCCTGGTGGGCCCGAACCCTTCGCGTCCGGATGACATCACGCAATCCGCAGGGCTCACCAGCCTGCAGACGTTCCGTGCCGCCGAGGCGGACTACCGCCGGACCGCCGACGATCTGCTGGCGGCGCTGGACCAGCGGCGCGAGGAGCTATCGCCGGAGACCATCGCCGTGGTGGAGGAGAACCTGCACATCATCAACCAGGCTATTCACGACGCCTGGGCAGCACTGGAGAACGATCCGAGCCAGGTCGGAAACGGTTACCTGGTCGCCTCCCTGTATCAGAAGAAAGTCGCGCTCCTGCAGCAGGCAATCCGCCTGCCGGCAGAGAGCTAAAGGAGAATGTCATGAAGTACCTACGCACCCTCATCCTGATGTTGCTGGCTGCCGGCACCCTGACCCTGGCCGGAGAGGACATTCACGAGAAAGTCAACGCCTCGCCCAACGGCAAGGTGGAGATCGACAACCTGGCCGGCTCGGTCCGCATCACCGGTTGGGACCGCGATGAGGTGGAGATCACCGGCACCCTGGGCAAGGGCACCGAGCGTCTGGATGTGCAGGAGAAGGGCGATCGGGTGATCATCGAGGTGGTGTTGCCCGGCGGGCGCAATAACCGCATAGAGGGCACCGATCTGGAGATCCGCGTACCTCGGGGTAGCGAGATAGAGGTGTCCACGGTGAGCGCCTCCATCGACGTCTCCGACGTGGACGGAGCGCTGGAACTGGACACCGTGTCGGGAGCGGTGGGCGTGCAGGGTGAGCCCGAGGAGGTGGAGGTCGGCACCGTGAGCGGGCGTATCACGGTGGATGCCCGCCTGGAGCGCGGCGAGTTCAACACCGTCTCCGGACACATCGAGGCGCGGCTGGATCTCACCTCCCGCAGCCGGGTGGACTTCGACTCGGTCACCGGCCACATCGAGCTGACGGTGCCGCGGGGCCTAGATGCGGACTTCGAGATCTCCACCTTCAACGGCCGTATCGATTGCGACTTCGGCCCCGAGCCGCGCAAGACGTCGCGCTACGTTCCCGGGGCAGAGCTGAACTTCTCCACCGGGTCGGGCGGCGCGCGCGTCTCGGCCAGCTCGTTCAGCGGCCGGGTGACCATCGAGGAAGAATAGAACCAATGGGGAGGGCGACTGCCCTCCCCATTGGGGTAACATACCGGGCGCCCCTCGCCCACGCAGAATGCAGGGATCAACAGTGGAAACAGGAACCCTCCTCAAGCACTACCGGATCATCTCCCGCCTGGGAGAAGGCGGGATGGGGGTGGTCTACCAGGCCAAGGACACCCGCCTGGGCCGCACCGTGGCCCTCAAGGTCCTGCCCGAACACCTGGCCTCCAGCGAGGATCACCTGCGCCGCTTCGAACGCGAGGCACGCGCCGCCTCCGCCATCAATCACCCCGGCATCGCCACGCTCTACGACTTCGACCGTGAGGGCGACACGACGTTCCTGTCCATGGAGTACGTGGAGGGGAAGACGCTGCGCGAGGTGCTGGAAGGCCCGAGCCTGCCCATGCCACGGGTGCTGGACTGTGTCATCCAGGTTGCCGAGGCGCTCTCCGCCGCGCATCAGAAGGGGATCATCCATCGTGACCTGAAGCCCGAGAACGTCATGTCGGCGGACTCCGGCTTCTACAAGATCCTGGACTTCGGGCTGGCGCGCATGGAGCTCAAGGACGACTTCGGCTTCTCCTCATCCAGCCCCACGCAGTGGGCCACCGTGTCGCGCCAGATCACCAATGAGGGCAAGATCGTCGGCACGTTCGCCTACATGAGCCCCGAGCAGGTGCAGGGCCACGTGCTGGACGCGCGCTCCGACATCTTCTCGTTCGGCATCCTGATGTACGAGCTGGTCACGGGAGCGCTCCCGTTCCAGGGCAACAACGCCATCGCTGCGTTCCACTCCATCGTGCACATGGAACCGGAACCCATGGCAGTGCAGCGCGACGACGTGCCGCCGGAGCTGGAGCGCATCACCGCCAAATGCCTGGCGAAAGATCCCGCCGAGCGCTACCAGACCGCCGCCGACCTGGCCGTGGATCTGCGCACGCTGTATCGCCGGAGCGGGTCGGGCGCGCACATCCACTACTCCACGCCGGCGCACGTGGCTGCGGTGCGGCGTGGAGGCGGCAACCGCAAGCTCCTGTGGTCCGCGCTGGTGGGCATCGCCGCAGTGGCCCTGACCGTGGCCCTGTGGGTGGGCCGCTCAGGCGCCCCCGGCCCGGATGCTACAGCATTGCATTCGCCCCTGCTGCCCGCGTCTCCGGCGCCGTTCGATACCGCGGCCGTGGACGGCCGCCAGCGCAACCGCATCGCCGTGGCGATGTTCTCCAACGTGAGCAAGGACCCCGAGGCGGACTGGCTGCGCCAGGCGCTGCCGGAGATGCTCACCACCGACCTGGCGCGCTCGGAGGAGCTGGAGGTGATCTCCACCCAGCGCATGGACGATCTGGTGGCGGCCGCCGGACGGCAGGCCGGCGACGACCTGGACCGTGCCACGGCCACCGAGCTGGCGCGCTGGGCCGGCGCCGGCGTGGTGGTGAGCGGATCGATCTTCAAGGCGGGGGACGGCTACCGCATCGACGTACAGGCGTCGGACACGCTCAGCGGCCAGGTCCTGACCGCGAGCCGCGTGGAAGGGTCCGACATCTTCAGCATGGCCGACCAGCTGGCGGCGGAGCTGCGCGACGGACTGCAGGTCACCGCCCCGGGGCAGCAGGGCATCGAGGAGGTGACCACCTCCTCGCCGCTGGCGTTCCGGCACTTCAGCGCCGGGATGAAGGCATTCCAGCACCTGCAACTCCCACAGGCATCGGAGGCATTCCGCGCCTCGCTCGAGGAGGACTCGACGTTCGCGCTGTCGCAGCTGCGCCTGGGGCTGAGCCTCTACCTCCAGGGGGAGCACGAGGAGGGCCTGGAGTGGATCGACCGGGCCGCCAGGCAGGCACAGCGCATGCCGGAGCGCGAGCGCCTGCTGGCCGAGGGATT
>CBDVAL010000128.1:0-9863 GCA_965371955.1 uncultured bacterium
GGGTGGGATGGGCGTGGTGTGGAAGGCCGACGACACCAAGCTGGGCCGGTCGGTGGCCATCAAGGTGCTGCCGGAACTGTTCTCGTCCGACCCGGACCGGCTGGCGCGCTTCGAGCGCGAGGCCAAGCTGCTGGCGGCGCTCAACCATCCCAACATTGCCGCCATCCACGGCCTCGACGAGGTGGGCACTTCGACAGGCTCCGTGCGCTTCCTGGTCCTGGAGCTGGTGGACGGCGAAACGCTGGAACAGCGCATCCGGCGCGGCGCGCTGCCCGCGGAGGACGCCCTGGACATCGGCCGCCAGATCGCCGACGCGCTGGAGGCGGCGCATCAGCAGGGCATCCTGCACCGCGACCTGAAGCCCGCCAACGTCAAGATCACCGCGGAGGGAAAGGTAAAGGTCCTGGACTTCGGCCTGGCCAAGGCGGTGGAACCGGCGCCTGGAGACACATCGCTGTCCGCCTCGCCTACGCTGACCACCGCCGGGACGCAGCAGGGCGTCATCATGGGCACCGCCGCCTACATGAGCCCGGAGCAGGCGCGCGGCAAGCCGGTGGACAAGCGCGCCGACGTCTGGGCGTTCGGGTGCGTGCTCTACGAGTCCCTCACCGGCCGCCAGATCTTCGCCGGCGAGACCATCACCGACATCCTCGGCGCCATCCTGCACCGCGAGCCCGACTGGAAGCTGCTGTCGCCCTCGCTGCCGGCTGCGGTGCCCCGTCTGCTGCGCCGCTGCCTGCAGCGCGATGCGCGCCAGCGCCTGCACGACATCGCCGACGCGCGCATCATCCTGGAGGAGACCGAGGCCGAGAGCAGCGCCAAGCTAAAGGAGGAGGAGACAGGCCGGCGCGGCCCGGGAGCCCTGGTGCTGACCGCCGGCGCTGCTGTCCTGTTGGCCGCCGGCTTCCTGGTGGGTCGCACCCTCACTCCCGGCAACACGGCCACACCGCGGAGGGGCGGGGAAGTACGCTTCACCATGCGTCACACCCCAGCAGCGGACGCGTTACCCCGGGAAGAGGCGACTTCCTCTTCAACACGCGACACGCCGGATTCGCGGACAGCCGGATTCGCTTTCGTGGTCCCGCCGGTGGCCATCTCCCGGGATGGCCGCAGGATCGTCTACGGGATCAGGGATCCGGACGGCGTGCACCGGCTCTACCGGCGCGAGATGGGACAGATGGAGGCAGAACTCATCCGGGGCACCGAGAACGCCTTCGCACCGTTCCTCTCCCCCGACGGTGAGTGGGTGGGCTTCGCCTCCCGCGGCGAGCTGCGCACCGTCCGGGTGACCGGCGGCACGCCGCGCACGCTGGTCAGCATCGGCAACTTCAAGGGTGCCTCCTGGACCGATGACGAGGAGATCCTGTTTGCGCCCAACGCGGATGCCGGGATCCGCCGCATCCCGGCGGACGGTGGCGAACCCGAGATCCTGACCCAACCGGATCCCGAGCACGGCGAACGCACCCATCGCTGGCCGCAGGTCCTGCCGGACGGCAAGGGCTTCCTGATCACCGTGGGCACGTCCACCATCGCCACGTTCGATGATGCCGACATCGCTGTATGGGTCGCCGAGACCGGCCAGCTGAAGACACTGCTGAAGGGCGGCATGTTTGCACGCTACGTCGACAGCGGGCACCTGGTGTTCGCGCGCGACAACAGCCTGTTTGCCGCCCCCTTCGATCTCGATAGCCTGGAGTTGACGGGCCGGGCCGAGCTGGTGGTGGAGGACGTGGTCACCGATCCCCTCACCGGCTCCACGGCCTTCGCCGTATCACGGAACTCGACACTGGCGTACGTCCAGGGCCGGCAGATCGAGGCATACACGGTGCGCTCGTTCGACATGCAGGGTAACGTGGGGATCGTCGTGGAGGAGCCCGACTACTTCAGCGGGATCGATTTCTCTCCCGACGGCAAGTTTCTCGCGCTGAGCGTGGATGGCGCCAACACGCACATCTGGGTTCACGATCTGGAGAGGCAGGCACGATCGCGCCTCACCTTCGAGTGGAACAACATCTTCCCGGTGTGGACGCCGGATGGGCAGCATATCGCCTATGCCCGGGGGCGCGCGGGAACCGCAGACCTGTTCCTGACCCGGGCGGATGGCGGCGGCGAGCAGGAGCCGTTGCTGGCGAATCCCTTCCTGAAGCTGCCCGAGTCCTTCAGTCCTGACGGCAAGGTGCTCGCCTTCGCGCAGGCGGACCCGGACACCGGATCCGACCTCTGGCTCCTGGACATGGAGGAGCGCACGGCCAAGATCTTCCTGCAGACTCCCTTCCGCGAGGCGGGCCCGAGGTTCTCACCCGATGGCCGCTGGATCGCCTATACCTCCAACGAGACCGGCCGTACCCAGGTGTTTGTCCGTCCCTACCCCGGCCCGGGAGGCAAATGGCAGGTCTCCGTGGATGGAGGCTTCGGCCCCCGCTGGGCCCCTGACGGCCGGAGCCTGTTCTTCTCCGACGGGGAGACTACCTATCGCGCCCGCATCGACACGGCCTCTGGCTTCCGGGCAACCAGGCCCGAGGCCATGTTCGACACCGAGTTGGAAATACGAACCGGCGACCTCCATCCCGACGGCAGCGGTTTCATCGCCATCGTGGAGGAGGAAGCCGAAGCACCCGCCGCCGAAATCCGGGTCCTGGTGGGCTGGCAGGCGGCGACCACCCCCTGAGGGCCGGCCATTGGACAGCCGGCGCCGCTCCGCGTAGGATCAGGCAATACCGACGCCTACCGCCGGAGGACGCCATGGCACGCACACTCCAGCCTGAGGACTGCATCGCCCATTACCGCATCATCGGCCCCATCGGCGCCGGCGGCATGGGCGAGGTCTACCGCGCCCATGACAACACCCTGGATCGCGATGTCGCCCTGAAGGTCCTGCCCGCCGAGCTGGTGCGCAGCGAGGAGCGGGTGAAGCGCTTCGTCATGGAGGCACGGTCGGCGTCGTCGCTGAACCACCCGCACATCGTCACCATCTACGAGATCGGTAAGCAGCAGGTGCGCGCCAAGGACGGCACGGAGGAGCCCGGCGAGCCCATCCACTACATCGCCATGGAGCTGATCCAGGGCAAGACGCTGCGCGAGCTGCTGCAGCACAAGAGCGACAACCTGCGCACGCTGCTGGGGTATCTCGCACAGGCCGCCGAGGGCCTGTCCAAGGCGCATGCCGCCGGCATCGTCCACCGGGATCTCAAGCCGGGCAACATCATGGTCACCAACGACGGCTACGCCAAGGTGCTGGACTTCGGCGTGGCGAAGCTGACCCAGCCGGCCACCAGCAACGAGGACATGACCTCGGCCCCCACCGAGATGGGCGACCTCACCGGCGGCGGTCAGGTGATAGGCACCATCGCCTACATGTCCCCGGAGCAGGTCAAGGGCAAGAGCGTGGATCACCGCTCGGACGTGTTCTCGTTCGGCTGCATCCTCTACGAGGCCGCCACCGGGGCGCGCCCGTTCGCCGCCGAGGCCGCCCTCGACACCATGCACAACATCGTGCACCAGAAGCCGAAGCCCGTCGACGAGATCAACCCCGACGTGCCGGCGGAGCTGCGCCGGGTGATCCGTCGCTGCATGGCCAAGAGCCCGGACCAACGCCTGCAGTCCATCAAGGACCTGGCCATCGAGCTGCGCGAGATCGTCGACGAGTACGACGACCTGTCGCCGTCGGCCACCTCGGGCACGGTGGCGTCCGAGGCCGTGGTGGTGGCGAGGCGCAGCCCGCTGCTCAGCGCGATGATCGCTGCGGTGGTGGTGCTGGGGGTTGCTGGGATCGCCTTCGGGATCTGGTCGATGATGCGCGGCGGCGGCTCCACCGGCCCGGCGGATCGCCCGTTCCAGTCGGTACAAATGAGCAGCCTGATGAGCGATAACGACGTCCTGGAGGTCGCCCTCTCCGGCGACGGGCGTTACCTTGCCTACGTCAAGGGGAACCCGGGAACGTTCAGCCTCTGGGTGCGGCAGATCGCCACCGGCAGCAACGTGAACATTCTCGCGCCCCAGCACGTCCCCATCTCGGGGATCAGCTTCTCGCCGGATGGGAACTACCTCTATTACCTGGGGACGGATCCGGAGACGCCCAACTACAGTGCACTGTTCGAGGTGGCCTCGCTGGGCGGCACGCCGCGCAAGCGGTTGTTCGATGTGGACACGGCTCTCAGCTTCTCCCCGGACGGCAAGCGCGGGACCTTCGTGCGAGGTGTAACTTCGGAGCAAAAGGCGCTACTGATGGTGGCCGATCTCGAGACCGGTCAGGAACGCGTGGTGGCCGAGGTGAAGCAGCCGGAGTTCCTCCAGTTCCGGAGGCCTGCCTGGTCTCCCGACGGCTCGCGCATCGTGGCCCCCATCGGCACGCCCGGGGTCACCCATCTCACCGCCTTCGACGCCCTGAACGGCAGCCGCGAGGCAGCGGCCGAGCCATGGGAGCACGGCGGGTTCTCCAGTGTCGCCTGGCAGCCGGACGGACGCGGACTCATCGCCACCAGCCCGGTGAATACGGGAGGCACCGCCCAGGTGGTCCGCTTCCCCTACCCGAGCGGCGAGCCGTATCAGATCACCAACGACCTGGACAGCTACAGCAACGTGAGCCTGTCCGCGGACGGGAACTCCATTGCCGCCCTGCGAACCTCACGCGAGCTCGCTTTCTGGAAGGTCCCGGTGGCGGAAGAGGGTGCGGCGCGCCAGCTCACCACGCGCTCCACCAAGGACGCCTTCGGGTCGAGCACGCCCCTGCCGGATGGCTCCATCGCGTTCTCCGCCCGCAAGGACCGCTACCGTCAGCTATGGACCATGGCCACGGATGGGTCCGGCCGCAAGCAGATCACCTCCGGGATGGGCTGGTCGTTCAACCCGAAGCGGCTGCCTGACGGGCGCGGTCTGGTTTACACACAGTTCAGCGACGAGGAGAACAGACGCACTATCTGGCAGGTGGATCTGGACGGCGGCAACCAGCGCCGTCTGACCGACGGAACCGGTGAGTCCCTCACGGATATCTCCCCGGATGGGCGGACCATCCTATTCACGCGAACGGACTCCCCCGGCGCGCTGTGGCGCATGGGAATCGACGGCGGAGAGCCGGAGAAGCTGTTCGATGACCATGCAGGGCACGCCGAGTTCTCTCCGGATGGTAGGTTCCTGCTGTCTCGCGCCACCCGGAAGGTGGACGACCGCACCCGCAGCTTCTACCGCATCTTCCCGGCCGAGGGTGGTAAGCCGGTGGCCACGTTCCTCCCGCCGGGGGCGGCGTTCGATTTCGAATGGCTGCCGGACGGCAGCGGCCTGGTTTACTTCGACTGGGAGAACGGCGTAAGCAACATCTGGCTGCAGCCGTCCGACGGCGCTGAGCCCCGCCAGCTCACCCGCTTCACCCAGGCACCCATCGGCGATATCGATGTCTCCCCCGACGGAACTCGTATCTCCATGAAGCGGTCGCTGGACGGCGCCGGCAACCTGTGGACCGTGCGGGTGGATGGATCGGATCTGAAGAAACACACCGAATTCCTCACCGGCCTGCTGTATCAGGTGGATTGGTCGCGCGACAGCCGGAACGTGATCCTCATCCAGGGCGAGGAGCGCCGCGAGGTGGTCCTGCTCACCGACGCCGGGCAGTAGGAGGCAACATCAGCGCTGGTCCGCCTGTTCCGGCCGCTGCACGAAGCCACCCAGGTGATAGATGATGTCCTGTGCCGGGTCGGTGGTAAGGCCCATGCCGGACAGCTCCTGCGGTGGCCGTGACATCGAGTGGTAGGGCTGGTCCGCCAGTCCATCGGCCCCGAAGCTGATCAGGAAGTAGTCGGTGCCGTCCGACCAGAAGAAGATCGGCTCCCCCCAGCCATCCGTCGACGGCAGCTTCCGGATGAATATCGGGGTGACATCCGGGGCCGCCCAGTCCACGACCACAAAACCCCCGGTGGGTCCGGGATAGGCATTGTTGTCTACTGCAAATGCCTCGATGGAGGTGGCGATGGAGCGCATGTCCGCCATGGTCCGCGCCTGGAGCCACGGCGTCCGGCGGGGTCCGCTGAGCACCGTATGGGAATCGGCCACGATGTCATCCACCAGCGCGCGCAGGAAGTTCGTGCCCTCCTCCTCGGAATCGTAGGAAACGTCGGGCACTCCATCCGGCCCGGGACTCACCAGCAGGAACGAGCTGGCGATGAGCAGGTAGGAATTTCCCCACGGGTCCCGGGTGGGGAGCAGGTCGTTGTACGGTTTCTGGATTCGCCGGCGGACTGTGTTGAGTGTGACGACGCCCTCGAAGGCGCTCCGAAGTTCCGCGTTCTCCTTGCCGGCCTCCTTGAGGAGAAGCCTCATGATCTGCAGCTCCAGCTCCGCCTGGCGAACCTCGGGGTCGATCTCCGGCATGGGTGCCGGGGCCGGCTGGGAAGCAGTCGCAGGGTTGGCCATGAGGCAAAGGCACAATGCCGGCAGGAGGGATCGAAGCAAGGGATGGTTGATCCATCTGGGGCGGGTGGCAGGTTTCGACAGGTGGCGCATGAGGACCTCCTCGAGCGGGGGCATGGGCTCTGACACCATCAGACCCTGGTTGGCCGCCGGAGTTCCCCTGGCTCGCGCGCGCTGCACCAACGGGGACAGGAAGGCTTTTCGCTTTGGGAAAAACTCAGCCAGCCCCCTCGACCAGCTCCAGTTCCGTGGTGATCTCGACCTGCGGGTGCAGGCTGCGATAGATGCCGCAGTGCTGGGCGTGGAAGCCCATGACGCGGTCGATCTTGCTACGGTCGGTCTCCGGACTCACGGGCAAGCGGTAACGGACATGAACGCTGCGCAGCACCGACGCATCGCCGCGCTCCACCTCTCCCGTCACCGTCGAGGAGAGTCCTCCGGCCTCCACGTCGCGAGCCTCCAGCGCACCGCTGAAGGTGGCGGTGAGTCACCAGCCGGCGGCGGCGACGATGTGGTCGATGGTGGGGCAGACGCTCTCCGTCGCTCCCGACTCGCGCAACACCTCATGCGCCTCGTACTGGAACACCTCACCGCCGCGCAACTCCGCCGTGAGACGGCCTTCTTGTCTGCTAATGCGCACCTCCGGCCGGTCGATCCAGCTCATGTCCTGTCCCTCCGTATTCGGTTGCTGCTTCAGACCACCACGCGGCCGTTCTTCACCACCGTGCGCACCGGGTTGACACCGAAGTGGTAGCCCAGGTGGCGGTAGTTCGGAACGTCCAGGAGAATGAGATCGGCCTGCTTGCCTGCCTCCAGGCTGCCGACCTCCTCGCCGCGGCCCAGGGCGGCGGCACCGTTCACGGTGGCGGCAACGATGCACTCCTCGATGCTCATCCGTAGCTTCAGCATGGCCAGCGTCAGGATCATCGGCATGGACTCGGTGTAGCACGAGCCCGGGTTGAAGTCGGTGGCCAGCGCCACCGGGACACCGGCGCCCCGTAGCCCGTCCAGGTCGGCATAGTTGTCCTTCATCAAGAAGAACGTGGCGCCGGGTATCAGGACCGCCACGGTGCCGGCCGCCGCCATGGCGCGCAAACCCTCGGAGCTTGCGCCCTCCAGGTGATCCGCCGACAGCGCCTGGAGTTCCGCGGCCAGCTCGGCGCCGCCGCAGGACGACAGCTGATCGGCGTGCAGCCTGGGCCGCAGGCCGTGGGCGCGTCCCGCCTCCAGGACACGCCGGCTCTCCCTGGCGTCAAAGGCCCCGTGCTCGAGGAAGACGTCGCAGGCCACGGCCAGCTCCTCCTTCGCTGCACGCGGAATGATCCGTTCCACCACCAGATCCACGTAGCCCCTGCGATCGCCCTGGAACTCCGGCGGCAGCGTGTGCGCCGCGAGCAGCGTCGGCGCGATCTCCACCGGCTGGAGATCGCGCAGCTGGCGCAGGACGCGCAGTTGCTTGATCTCGTCGTCCTCGCTGAGGCCGTAGCCGCTCTTCGCCTCGATGCTGGTGGTGCCGTGCTCCAGCATGCGCCGCAATCGTGGCAGCGCCAGCTCGAGAAGCTGCTCCTCGGTGGCGGCGCGCGTCGCCTTCACCGTGCTCAGGATGCCGCCGCCGGCGGCATGGATCTCCTCGTAGGTGGCACCGGCGGCGCGCAGGGCAAACTCGTCCTCGCGCGTGCCGGCAAAGGGAAGATGGGTGTGTGCGTCGCAGAAGCCGGGAAGGACGGTGCCGCCGCCGGCGTCGAGGACGCGGGCCTCGGGGAGAAGCGCCACGGCTTCATCCAGGTCGCGCTCTGCCCCCACGAAGACCAGCTTGCCGTCGCGGGCGGCCACCGCGCCCCGGGTCATCTCGCCCACATCCCTCTGTGCGTCGCCGCGGCGCGGGATGGAGCCCGCGCAGGTTACCAGGCTGGCGATGTTGCGAAGGACGAGATCGGCCTGGATCAAAGGGCGTCCACTCTCAGGACTCCTCCGCCGTGGCCTTGCGCGGCAGCACTTGCACCTTCTCGTCCTGGGTGACCTTCTCCTCGTGCAGCTCGAGGAGCTGCATGTGGTGCTCCAGCATGGCGCGCAGCTTCTTGAGATAGCCCTGGTGCTCCATGCGCAGGCCGCCCAGCGAGCCGTCCAGCTCGGCGGCGCGCGTCTGCGCGCCCTGCACCAGCTCGTCCGCCTGCAGCTCGGCCCCCTTGAGCACCAGCTCGGCCTCGCGCTTGGCCCCCTCCTTGACGTCCTCGGCCACCTTCTGCGCGGTGACCAGCGTCTCGCGCAGCGCGGTCTCGAGCCCGCGGTGCTCCTCCAGCAGCTTCTCCATGGCGCGGAGATCCTCCTGCAGTTTGAGGTTCTCGGCGAACAGTTTCTCGTACTCCTCGCTCACCAGGTGCAGGAACGACTGCACCTCCTGCGGGTCGAAGCCGCGCATCTTCTTGCCAAACGAATGGTTCTCGATGTCCAGCGGTGTGATCTTCATCCGGCGTCTCCCGGCCGCTTCGCCCCCCCGGCGACTGTGTAGATCTTAGTCATTATCAGCCGCAGCGCCAGTCGGCTGCCGCGGGCCGAACAGGGCCGTCCCCACCCGCACCAGGGTGGCTCCCTCCTGGACCGCCACCAGGTAGTCCTGGCTCATTCCCATGGAAAGCTCCACGGGGCCGCGGTTTCCCAGCAGGCCACCGTCCTGCGCGCGCACTGCCAACTCGCGCAGGCGGCGGTAGTACGGACGCGCATCCTCGGGATCCAGGGTGAACGGCGGTAGAACCATGAGGCCGGTCACGTGCAGGTGGTGGTAGGACGCGGCCTCCTCCAGCAGGGACGTCAGCTCCTCCGGCGGCAGGCCGAACTTGGCCTCCTCGCCCGCCAGATCTACCTGGATGAGGGCGCGGCAGATCGTTCCCTGCTCACCGGCCAGGCGCTCCAGGCGACGGGCGAGCTTGACCGTGTCCACCGAGTGGATCAGGGAGAACAGGCGCAACGCCTGCGCCGCCTTGTTGGTCTGCAGGTGCCCGATGAGGTGCCAGCGGATGGTGGCGGGGAGCTGCTTGACCTTCTCTTCCGCCTCCTGCACCCGGTTCTCGCCGAAGTCGCGCTGCCCGGCCTGGTAGAACTGCTGCAGAACCTCCGGCGCGAACGTCTTGCCCACGGCGACGAGACACACGTCGCGCGCCTCGCGCCCTGTATTGACGGCGGCGGCGTCCAGCTCGCCGCGCACCCGCGCCAATTGCTCCGCCGGGGTTGCCATCAGAACAGCGTGTCCTTCTGGCCCAGGATACGCTCGCGGGAGAAGTGACCGGAGCCGCCCTCCTCATCCATGGCGCGGTTGGCCAGGGCATCGGCCTCCTGGTTCTCCTCACGCCGGACGTGCTCGATGTGGAAGCGATCCAGGCCACCGATGAGCCGGCGGGCGTGCCGGAACAATGGCTGCAGGCCGGCGTTCTTCACCTTGTAGCGCCCCTGGATCTGGCGCACCATGA
>CBDVAL010000129.1:0-9841 GCA_965371955.1 uncultured bacterium
AACTCAACGACGTGGTGGCGCGCTCGTTCCAGGAGGATCAGGTCTATCGCATCGATCACTACCTGGGCAAGGAGACGGTGCAGAACATCCTGGTCTTCCGGCTGGGAAACGGCATCTTCGAACCCCTGTGGAACCGCCGCTATGTCGATCACGTGCAGATCACCGTGGCGGAAAGCCTGGGCGTGGAGGGCCGCGCGGCCTACTACGACAGGGCCGGCGTCCTGCGCGATATGTTCCAGAACCACCTGATGCAGCTGCTGTGCCTGGTGGCCATGGAGCCGCCGGTGGCCTTCGAGGCGGACGCGGTGCGCGACGAGAAGGTGAAGGTGCTGCGTGCGATACGTCTGCCTCCGTCCGACGGCTCGCGGCCCACGCTGGTACGTGGCCACTACGCCGCCGGCAAGACGGACGGTGCCACCGTGCCCGGCTACCGCGAAGGACCGGAGGTGGCCGCGGATTCGACCACCGAGACGTTCCTGGCCATGCGGCTGGACGTGGAGAACTGGCGCTGGGCCGGGGTGCCGTTCTTCCTGCGCTCCGGCAAGCGGCTGCCGCGCCGCGTCACCGAGATCGCCCTGGTCTTCAAGCGGCCGCCGCATCTGTTCTTCCCTGGCAACCGCTCCAGGGACCGTCTCATGGAGCCCAACGTGATGGCGCTGCGCATCCAGCCGGACGAGGGCATCTCGCTGTCCTTCGGCAGCAAGCGGCCCGGCCAGGAGATGCAGTTGGACCACGTGAGCATGGATTTCCGCTACTCCACCGCGTTCGGCGGCTCACCGCCGTTGGCTTACGAGCATCTGCTGCTGGATTGCATGGAGGGGGATTCCACCCTGTTCGCCCGCTGTGATGAGGTGGAGCTGGCGTGGGGCATCGCCGACGCCCTGCGGCAGGGCTGGGAGAGCGATGGCGCGGCGGAAGTACACCCGTACGAAGCGGGGACCTGGGGGCCCTCGAAGGCGCGGGAGATCCTGGGAACGGACCGTCACTGGCGCCGGTTCTGAATGCCGACCATGAGCCCCTCGTCCTCGCTGCAGGTGTTCGACGGGCCGGGTGAGCTGGCCGCCGGGGCCGCCGGCCGCTTTGCCGGCGCAGCAGCCCGGGCACTGGAACGCGGGGGCCTGTTCCGCGTGGCCTTGTCCGGGGGAAGCACACCGTTGCAGACCTACCGGCTGCTTGCATCGGCACCGGTCCGCTTCCCCGTGCCCTGGGAGTCGGTGCAGTTCTTCTGGGGCGACGAGCGCTTCGTGCCGCCCGATGACCCGCAGTCCAACTACCGCGCCGCCTGCGAGGCACTCCTGGATCACCTGCTCCGCCCTCCCGCCGGCGTGTTTCCCGTCCCCACGGGGGCGGCATCGCCGGCCGCAGCGGCCACCGCCTACGAGGCCACCCTGCGCAGCGCGTTCGCAGCGCAGGGTGTCCCACAGTTCGATCTCATCCTCCTGGGCCTCGGGACCGACGGGCACACCGCGTCCCTGTTGCCCGGCGCCACCCCCGACTCGCGTGATACCGCTCTGGTGGCGGGAATCGAGGTCGAAGGCCGGGCCCCCGGGCGGATCAGCCTGACACCCCACACGCTCAACCACGCCCGGGAGGTGGTCTTCCTTGTATCCGGAGCAAACAAGGCTGATATTCTCCGCAGAGTCCTGCAGTCCGAGGCCCCGGATGCCGACCTGCCGGCGACGCTGGTGCAGCCGATGGACGGAACGATGACCTGGATGGCGGACCGTGCGGCCGCCGCGGACTATGGGCGGGGCACCGGAGAGCGATCATGATCCTGGTGGGCGACATCGGCGGTAGCAAGACGAGGCTCGCCGTGTTCGAACCGTCCGCAGTGCGCACGGAAGCCGTGGCCTCCACCTGCATCGCCAGTTCCAGCCACGACAGCCTGGAATCGGTACTGAACGTGTTCCTGGACATGCACCCGGTCGACGTCCTCGCCGCGGTCTTCGGTGTAGCAGGGCCGGTAGTGGACGGCGCCAGCAGGACCACCCACCTGTCGTGGACCATCCGCGAATCTTCCCTGGCAAAGCAGCTGGGAACCGCCCGCGTCCTGCTGGTGAACGATCTGGTCGCCTGCGCGCGCGGCCTGGCGACGCTGCGCGATGACGAGCTGGAGGTGATCCAGGCCGGCTCACCTGCCAGTCGGGGCAACCAGGCGGTCATCGCGGCAGGGACGGGGCTGGGAGAGGCGCTCCTCATCCGGCAGGGGGAGCAGATCATCACAGTCGCCTCCGAAGGCGGCCATGCGGAGTTCGGGCCGCGTGACGAACTGGAGATGGAACTGTGGCGCTGGCTGCGCAAGAGGATCCCCAGGGTGGAGTACGAATCGCTGGCCTCGGGTCCCGGACTGGTGAACCTCTACCGTTTCTTCCACCGCGACCAATCGCACGCGGACCCGTGGGAGGATGGCGGCGGGGATCCCCCGGCGGAGGCCATCTCCAGGGCCGCCATGGTGGGCGCCTGCACCGCCTGCCGCGAAAGCCTGGAGCGCTTCGTCTCCATCTTCGGCGCCGAGGCCGGCAACCTGGCCCTCACGGGGATGGCCACTGGCGGTGTGTTCGTGGGAGGGGGCATCGCGCCGAAGATCCTGCCGGTACTGCGTGACGGGCGCTTCATCGACGCCTTCAACGACAAGGGTGGCTTCGCGGATGTGACCCGCTCCATGCCGGTGCGCGTGGTGCTGAACCAACAGACGCCCTTGCTCGGGGCGGCGCAGTTGGCGTCGGAGCTGCTGGCCGGATAGACGCCGGAGGCTACTCCCCCTTGTTCGTGGCTACTGCCCGCCTCCGGCAACTGACGATCCCGACCCTGACGAGGGCGACTCGCCCAGCGACAGGATGTATTTGACCAGCACCTTGATCTGGGCGTCCTCGTCGCCGTCCAGGACGTCCGGTGGACCGGTGTCGGCGAAGAAACGCGGTTCGAAATACGTGGGCATCCGGGTGTCGGGATCGATGGCGAGCGGCTCGCGGATCCAGGCCTCGATCCAGTCGGGCTTCAACCGGCCGTTGGCCAGCGACAGGTTGGGCGCCCACTCGGAGGCATTGTCGCTTGCCGTGGCGGCGCTGCCCTGGGCGTGGCACTTGAAGCAGTCCAGGTACTCCCGGGAGACCAGGCGGGCGCCGGCATCGCGCTCGCTGCGCGTCATGCGCATGTCCGGGTAGGTCTGGAACGGGAACGTCTCCTCGGACAGGGCATTGAAGTACGTGATGAGGATGTTGATCTCCTCATCCGTGAACTGGAAGCTCGGCATGCGCGCCTTGAGCCAGGTGCGGATGGTGCTGGGCTCCTGGAAGAAGTGGAACAGCCAGTCCGGCTGCACCTTGGCGCCCTCGATGGTGATCAGCGGCGGCGCGAACGCTTTCGCCTGGGCCACGGCCTCCTCCTCGCCCATGCCCTGAGCCTTGAAGACCCCCAGCAGCGCCTGCTCGATGGCGCGGCCCGAACCCTCCAACTCATGACAGCCACGGCAGTTGCGCTGCCGCGTCAGGCGCCGCCCGGCCTCCAGGGCCTCCTCCCGGGCATCGAGCGTCTTGCGCATCTCCTCCGAAATGTGGTCCTTGGTGAAGGACAACACCGCGGTGGTGCCGATACGGGCCTCCTCCTCCGTGAACCCGAAGTTGGGCATCTTCAGATACTGGGACCGGGTCTTCACCCGGCTGCGATCCCAGATACGCGGCTCCATCAGCTTCTGGAAGACCCAGGCCTGCCGCGTGTGCGCCACGTGGACGTGGCCGAAGTCGAACAGGTGCACCGACTTCGAGCCCTCCTCCGAGAGCTCGGTCCCGATGGGGTTGGCCTCCTCGAAGCCGGGAATGTCGTGGCACCCGAAGCAGCCGTACTTGGCGATGGAGCGCTCTCCCATGAGCATCCACTTGTCGTGGTCGGTCATGGAGCTCAGCTTCTCCTGCGCGCCGTTCGTGGTCATGGTGTTGCGGAAGAACTCCGTCAGCAGGTCATCCCGGGGGCCGGTCTCCGGCGGTGGGAACGGCGTGGTCAGGAAGTCATCCTTGCGCAGCGTCATCAGAAAGGCGGTGATGTCCAGCGCCTCACGATCCGTGAGCCGCAGGTGGGGCATGCGCGTCTCCGGCCAGTAATCCTTGGGGTTCTTGACCCACTGGAAGATCCATTCTGCGAGCACCTTGCTGCCGACGCCCTCCAGCGAGGGGCCGAAGCGCCGCGGATGCAGGCGGGAAAGGGCCTCATCCGCCGGGTCGTCGCCCACCACGTGGCAACCCAGGCAGCCCACCGATTTCACCAGCTCCTCGCCGCGGGCGGAGTCACCTCGACCGGGTAGATCCGGGAACAGCATGCTCTCCGACTTGCTGTACAGGTACTCGGTGATGCCGCGAATCTCCGCGTCGCTGTACGGGGTGTCGGCGGCGGAGGAGTTGTTGGACTGCCCCCAGAAGTGCGGCATGCGGGTCTTCGGCCGGAAGGAGCGCGGCGAATCCAGCCACCGGTGCGTCCACTCACGGTTGGGGACCTTGCTGCCGAGGCGCCGCAGCGTCGGGCCGACCTTGCGCAGGTCCTCGTAGCCCGCGGCCTTGTGGCAGCCGTAGCAGCCGAAGACCTCGAAGAAGTCCTCGGCCTGTGCCGCCTTCTCCGAGCCCTGTACTCGGTCCTGGTCCCTGTGGCACTTGAAACAGGTCGAGTTCAAGTAGCTGGTCGGGAGCATGGGATAGTCCCAGTGCGTGGGTTCTTTCCAGCCGTATTCCTTACGCCATTCGTGTTCCTGCTCCTCGGTGTCCGGCCAGTGCATGACGCGTGTGAAGTCCAACGAGCGATCGCGGCCGAAGTGGCAGGTCGTGCAGCCGAATTTCCCCATGGGGTGAGGCGACGAGGAGCCCACATAGAGCTCCAGGTTCGGATGGCTGCTCCACGGCTGCTCGGCATCGTACCCGGCGCGGTCGATGGCCATGTGGCACGTCATGCAACGATCGACGCGCGGCACCTCGGTGTAGTGGATGTCCTGATCGATCCCCTCCACCACCACCTGACGGATCTTCAAGGTCGGCGCCATGATGTCCAGCACCGGCTCATTGAGCAAGTACTTGGAAGCCCAGGTGGGGCGCAGATTGTTGATCGTTTTCTCCAGCAGGGCGACCTGCGCCTGGAGCGATGCTATCTCCTCCTCGGCCCCGTCGATGCCGGAGGTGAAGGCCTTCATCCGGTCCTTGAGTGCATCGAGCTCCTCGTTACCCGCCGTCAGCTCGTCGGTGGTGCGGTCCACCTGCTGGTTCCAGTGCTCGAACTCCCGGCGTATCTTCTCGACGTCAGGGCTCTTCTCCATCTCGGCCAACTCGTACTGATAGCGGACGGTGGCCTGGTAGGCCTTGGCCTGGCGCCAGGACTGATCCACCTTGAACAGGCGGTCCTCCACCGCACGGATCTGTGCCTGGATCTGGTCGGTCTCCGCCTGCTGCTGGGAGAAGGTATCCCTTGCGGACTGCAACTGCGTCCTGAGCTGCTCCAGCTGTTGCTGGGGGATCTCCGCCTCGGCCTCTTGCCGCAACTCCTCGGTGCGGGCCAGATCGTAGTCGAGGAAGCCCTCCTGGTAGCGCTTCCACGGACGTCTGTGGTCAGCCAGGATGAGCCAGACGGTGAACACCGCCAGGAGCACGCTGGAGATGGCAAACCAGCGCGTCAGCGTCGGCGTGTGATAGTGGAGATCGGAACCCTTCTTTGCGGCCACGGGACCTTCCCTGTCGAAATAGTTTCCCCGCTAGATGTTCAGGAACCACTCGGGGAAGTAGACGATGTATTTGAGGTTCAGCGTCCAGCGCAGCACCATCTTGATGGGCAGCGCGAACATGACCAGCAGGTGGAACACCACGAACTGGTAGCGCAGGAATCCCAGCTTGACGTAGAAGCGGCGGAACACTGTCCGGGCCAGGAGCAGCGGCGTCAGCGCGAGGTAGCCCACCACCAGCAGCACTCCCGCCGCCTCGCGCAGGAACATGTTGTCCGGCAACGGCCGGTTCAGCAGCTTGATCCAGACGATCTCGGAGAACTGGACGTTGACCAGGGGTTCGATCTTGTTGGGGTCCCAGTATTCGTACGGTCCGAAGAAGTTCCAGTTGGGCCCGCGCAGGATGGTCCCCAGCAGGATGAGCATCACCCACAGGACGACAAATCCGAACAGGAACAGTGTGATCTCCCAGGATCGTTCCTTGAAGCTGAAGTACCCGTTGCCCTTGGGATTGACATCAATGTAGGGCAAAGAGATGAGGCCGGTGATGATCAGGCTCGGCAGCAGCACGCCGGCAATCCAGGGATCGAAGTAGACCAGCATCTCCTGCAGGCCGAGGAAGTACCACGGCGCCTTCGACGGGTTGGGGCTGGCGCTGGGGTTGGCCGGCTCCTCGATGGGAGCCAGCAGCAACACCGACCACAGGATGAGCCCCACGGTCAGCAGGATGAGGCAGATGAGCTCGGTGTAGACCAGGTCCGGCCACACCGAGATCTTCTGCTGGCTCTCCAGCTTCTCCATGGGCGGCAAGCCCTTGGCCATGCGCTCATCGTTCCGGAACGCCTGGCGCAGGCCGATCCAGGTGCAGAAGCCCACTCCGATGAGCATCATCGGGATGGGGACGTTGTCGGGCTTGGCGAGGATGGCGTAGAAGTTCGGGTCGGTCATGCTCCAGGCAAAGTACACGGTGCCTGACAGCAGCATGATCACGCCGGCGCGGACGGTGTAGAGGACCTTGAAGTAGAGGACGGCCCACAACGCCACGCACGACAGGACGAAGAAGATCGCCGGCGAGGACAGGTAGTTGACGACGTCCTTGATAATGTCCATAGAGCGCGCGCCCTCAGCCTACAACGGTCCGGAGATGCCGCCGTCCTTGCGGACTCGCCAGAAGTGGACGGCCATCAGGATGATGGCCACGAACGGCAGCCCGACGCAGTGCAGCACGTAGAAGCGGATCAGCGCACCGGCGCCCACGAATCGCCCACCCAGCAGCGCGAAGCGCACGTCGTCGCCGGCATGCACCAGACTGACCCCGCCCAGAGTCAGGAACTGCGCCCCCGGGCCCTCATGGCCCATGATAGGTGTAGCTCGAGCCATGTTGGTGCCCACGGTAATGGCCCACATGGCCAGTTGGTCCCACGGCAGCAGGTAGCCGGTAAACGACAGCAGCAGCGTCAGCACCAACAGGATGACTCCCACCGCCCAGTTGAACTCGCGCGGCGGCTTGTAAGAGCCGGTGAGGAATACCCGGAACATGTGCAGCCAGACCGTGATCACCATCAGGTGAGCGCCCCAGCGGTGCATCTCGCGCATGACCCCCAGCGGAATCTGCTCGCGCAACTCCACGATGTCCATGTAGGCGAACTCCACCGTGGGCCGGTAGTAGAACATCAGGAGCAGACCGGTGATCACCTCCACCATGAACACGAAGAACGTGGTGCCGCCCATGCACCAGGTGAAGCGCAGCCGCAGCCCCGAGCGCCGCACCTTGATCGGGTGCAGGTGCAGGAAGACGTTGGTGAGAACCGCCAGCGCGCGGTTGCGCGGATTGTCGGGAGGTCCATGCCGGAAGATAGAGTTCCAGACCTGCGTGTTCCGCAGCCATCCCATGATGCCCTTCGATGCTGCCATCGTCTCTATTCCCCTCGAAACCAGGCGCGGACGCGGACTAGGCGCGCAGGAAGGAGCTGGGATCGGTCCACTGGCCCTTCTCCTGCTGATAGACCGTGTTCTTGTCCAGCAGAATCTGGCCGTCCTCGCTGAGCGAGATCTTCACCCTCTCCAGAGGCCGCGGCGCGGGACCCTCGAAATTGATCCCGGACTTGTAGAACCCGCTGCCGTGGCAGGGGCACTTGAACTTGTTCTCCGCCGGCAGCCAGTTGGGCGTGCAGCCCAGGTGGGTGCACTTGGCCAGCAACGCGTAGAGCTCCCCTTCTTGCTTGATCACCCAGACGCGGTACTTCTGCTTGAAGCGCAGGTCCACCTCGCCCTCGGCGAAATCTCGGGGGAAGCCGACCTTGAACTGGGAGGGCGGCTCGAACAGGACATTGGGGAAGAAGAACCGGCCCATGGCGGTAAGGCCTGCCGCCGAGGCGGCGCTGAACGACAGCCAGCCCAGCGACAGCCAGCTGAGGAACTCACGCCGCTCAATCTTGGGCGGCCGGGGCGCCGGCTTCTTGGCCGCGGCTGCGGGCTTGGGGGCCGGCGGCTCGGGCTTCTTGGCAGCGGCAGCGGGCTTGGGGGCCGGCGGCTCGGGCTTCTTGGCAGCGGCAGCCGCGGGTGGCTTGGGAGCCGGCGGTTCCGGGGCCGCTGCCTCGGGCTTCCCCGGCTCGTCCTTGGGTGCCCCACCCGTGGGCTTCAGGGACGGATTGATGGCGGTGGCCCACTCGGGCACATTGGGCTCGTCCGGATTACGAGCGCGGCTCCCTTGCGCGCCGGGGGCCGGCTTTCCCTTGTTTTCCTGCGACATACGACATTCTCCCGGCGCCTGCAACGACGGACGGTCTGGAGCTTTTCTCTTGTGGAATCGCCGAGTCACCCCGAACAGGAGGCGTTATTATAAGCACCCGGATTGCCCTGTCAACACGAATTCCCGCCGATCTTCAGGACTCACCGCGCAATGCCACCAGAGCCGTCATGGCCGCGGATCGGACCTCCAGATCGGGGTCGTCCTGCGCCAGACGCTCGATCAACGCCTGCGCTCCATCGCCCTTGAGGGCAGCCAGGACCTTGATGGCGTTGACCATGACCTCCTTCTGCTGCCGCGGCGTGATCCCCTCCACGCCGTCCAGGTAGTCCCGGTCCAGCATGCGCATCAGGACCTGCGTGCCGGCCGGATCGTCGAGCGCTCCCAGGGCCAGCGCGGCATTCCAGGCCACGTCCACCACCGGGTCGTCCAGCGCCGCCTGCAAAGCGGGGCTGGCCGACGGATCTCCGAGATTCCCCAGCGAGTGGGCCGCCATCTTGCGCACTCCCGGGTCGGCATCCGACAGGATCCCGGTGAGCCCGGGCACGGCCCGAGGGTCGCCCACCGCCCCCAGAGCCCAGATGGAATAGATCCGCGTCTCGGAGTCGAGATCGCCCAACCCGCCCAGCAATGCGTCCACCGTGAGCGGATCCTCCATGTGACCCAGGGCCAGTGCGAGGTAGCGCCGCACCTTGGGCTCCTGACCCTCCAGATCGGTGAACACGCGCGCCAGCTCTGCCGCGAACCCCGGTTCCGCCTGGGCCTCCTCCTTCTTATAGACCAGGTACTTGGAGAGCTCGTACGCAGCCTGGTAGCGCCGCGTCTTGCTGCCGGTGCGGACCTCTGCCAGGTATTCCGAGGCCGTGCGGGATTCCTCGGTGAGGAGCCCGAAGAACAGGAAGACTCCGGCGGCGGAGGCGATGATCACCAGCGGGATGATGAAGAACTGCAGCACCACCTTCCAGTCGGAGCCTTCGTCCGCCGGGGCATCGATGGGCTCGTCCTCCAGTTCGGCTGGATCCCGTTCCTTGAGTTCGTCCATGGGAAAACGAAGTATACCGCTCTGCAGTGGTTGCCGTAAGGCTGCGCATCTAGAGCTCGCTGAGCACCTTGCGGACCACCTGGTCCACCTCCTCCACCCGGAACGGCTTGGCCAGGTAGTGGTTCCCGGTGCGTTCGAAGAACGCGCGGGTGGCCGGGTTTACCGTGTCGCCCGTGGAGAAGATGATGCGCCGGCCCATGTCGGGGTCGCTGGCGTGCACCGACTCCCAGAGCACCTCTCCACCGATGTCCGGCATCTTCATGTCCGAGATGATGAGGTCGTAGCGCACCCTCTTCAGCATCTCCAGGGCGCGCTGGCCGTTGGCAAGGGCACGCTCCTCGTCGCGCCAATGGACGCC
>CBDVAL010000130.1:0-9798 GCA_965371955.1 uncultured bacterium
TGACGGTGGTAGCCGTAGAACGGAGAGAACAGGATGACCTCATCGCCGGGCTCGATGAGCGACAGGCAAGCGATGACGAACGCCCCCGTGGCGCCGACGGTGATCAGGATCTCGGCCTCCGGATCGCAGGAGATCCCGTTGTAGGCCTCCATCTTCGCCGCGATGCGCTGCCGCAGCACGGCGATGCCCTCGAACGGCGAATAGGTGGACCGATCTTGATGCACCGCCTCGGCGGCGGCGGCCTTGATGATCTGCTCCACCGGCTGGTCGCAGATCCCCTGTCCCAGGTTGATCCCATCGTGCTCGGCGCACTCCCGGGACATACGGCGGATCTCGGACTGACGGAGCCCCTGGATACGGCTGGCGAAGGACGGCTGGGTCTGCTCCGGTCTCAGGGGAACCTCCCCGGGAGCCGGTGGCGCTCCCGACGCTGGAACCAAGGGTGTACCGCGGGAAAATGGGATTATATCCGCCGATCCGGGGAGGGGCAAGCCGGCGGCACGCTACTCAGGGCAGTCCAGCGTGATGCGGCTGCCGTAGTCCACCAGCTTTGCCCGATCGCCGTCCCACGAGTCCACCCACAGCCTCTCGAGGCGCGCGGCTGGACATTCTGCCGTCGGGTCCAGCAGCGCGAACAGCGGGTCCAGGTACGGGGTTTCCGCGGGCCTGCCCTCGGCTTCCTGCTCCTGCAGTCCCTGGCGGGCGATCTCGAGCAGCTGACGTGCCAGTTCGGCCACCGGCGTAGCGTGCACGCTGGCCGCCAGTCCCAGGGTGCAGACGTCCCGGTGCAACTGCTGGCGCTGCGCCCAGCTCAGATGTGCGACCAGCCCCCAGGCTTCCTTGGCGGCACGCGGCCCGTAAAGCAGGCCCTTCCAGCAGGCCATCAGCCCCACGGCCAGATCGGGAGGGACCGAGTCGGCGCCGCGCACCTCCACGTACTGCTTCAGCCGGACCTCCGGGAAGAGGGTGGTCAAATGCAGAGCCCAGTCGGACACCGTGGCATGCCAGGACTCCCGGCCCAGGTCCATGAAACGCCGGAAGGTGTAGCCCTCCATGTCGACCCATTTCCCGTCGCGCACGATGAACAGCATGGGGATGGCCAGCGCGTAGTCCACGTACGCCTGCAGGTCGAGATCGTCCCGGAAAGCCAGCTCCAGCAGCCCGCAACGGTCCGGATCGGTGTCCAGCCAGATGAACGCACGCATGGTGCGGAACCGGTTGGGGATGCCGACATAGAGCGGGGAGTTGGCCAGCAGCGCGGTCAGGATGGAGGTGACACCCATGGCCATGCGCAGCTTCGCCATGGCGTCCTCCGCCGAGCCGAAATCGAAGTTGCCCTGGATCCCCGCCGTGGCCTTCATCATGTGGTGGCCCAGGCGGCCGCGCCGCGCCAGCCGGCGCGACATGATCCCGTAGCGGCTCTTGGGGATCCACCCGATCCTCTCCACGGGCGTGAACGGGTTCACGCCCACGGCCAGCCAGGAGATCCCCAAAGGAGCCGATACGGCATCCACCTGGCACATGATGTTACACAGCTCGCTGTTCAAGGAATCGATATGGAAGTGTACCGGCCCGACGAACTCCAGCTGTGCACCGGGCTCCAGGGAGAAGGCCAGGTCCCCGCGTGACAGCTCCACCACGTGGCCGTTTTCCTCCAGCGGGGTCCACCCGTGCTGCTCCGCCAGAGCCTTCAAGACCGCTTCCACGGATTGCTGCCCCGAGAACGGCACCGTCTCCCCGGACGCCGTGAACACCCCGATGCGCTCGTATTCGATGCCGTGGCCCCAGCGGGACGGAGGTTTCGCCCCGGCGAGGAGATAGTCGAGAAGCTGCCGGGGCTCCTCGACGGGCGTCGTGTCCTCGGCTACCTGCCGCGACATCTCCCTTTCCTTTCCGCCCGCGCAAGCGGGGTGACCCTCTCGCGGGTGCAACGATTAGACACCGGCCGACCGACCACGTCAACGGCTGGAGTAGCGCGCGTCATCGGTCGTGCGAGGCACGGTAGCAGATTCTCGAGCTGGTGCGCTCAGTCGCTTGCGGTGGACGATGCTTCTCCCTTGCCGTCTTGCTCGGAGAAGTTCTCGCCGTCGTAGCGCAGGATCTTGCTGTTCTCAGCCACCACCGTTTCCAGGTTGACCGGTCGCTTCCAGAGCCGTTCGAGGTTCTTCATCGTCTCGCGGGCGTAGTCCACCTTCAGGTCGATGCCCTCGTGCTGGTGGCTGAGAAGCAGCTCGCTGCGGTTGTGGTAGTTGCCGTCCTTTATGTAGATGATCGGCTGGCCCGAGTTGGTGAGCTGGAACAGCAGCCCCCGCTTCACCTGCTGGAACTTCCTGCTGTCAATGCGGAAGTTGCCGGTTTTCTGATCGAAGGCGAACGAGAACATCTGGTGCCGCCGGCAGAAGTCCTCGGTGAGGAAGTTGTCGACGAACGTGATGTCGTTGTGCAATTTCCTCACCTCGAAGATCTTCTGACGCCCCTGGCCGAGCTTCAGGTCCCAGTGTTGCTTCTCCAGGACGTCGGTGCAGTCCTCGTACTCCTTGCCGAAACGCCCTTTGTTCCAGCGATCCTCGATGTCACGGAACAGCTCGATGCCCAGCTTGTAGGGGTTGAGGCGGCGTGAGCCACCACCCAGCGTCCCCGAGTGGTGGTCTGCGTAGTCGATGAGCTCGGACGCTTCCAGCAGCTTCTCGGTCATCATGGTGGAATGCCAGTAGGCGGCCCAGCCCTCGTTGATGATCTTGGTCTGCGCCTGCGGGGCGAAGTAGTAGGCTTCATCGCGCAGAATGGACAGGACTTCGGCCTCCCAGGGCTTGAGCTGGCCGTGATTGAGCAGGAATTGCAACACGTCTCGGACCGGCTCCTCCGGAAAGTTGCGCTCGCGCTCCTTGTCCGCCTTGATGCGCTCCTGCTCGGCCGCCAGCACCTTCGGCGGGTTGATGAAGTCCTGCATGTAGTCCTTGGAACGCAGCTTGCGCACCTGGTCGTCATCCTCGTCCGGCTCCTCGTCGCGTTCCCGCCGGATGAACTGGGAGTGCGGATCGATGAGGTTCTCCAGCGACAGACAGCAGTCGATGAAGTCCTCCACCTTCTCCAGGCCGTGAGTATCGATGAGCCGGCGGATGCGGGTGGAGTGGTTCGCCATCTGATCCATCATCTTGCGATTGGTCCGGGAGAACCAGGCGTTGTTCTTGAAGAAATCGCTGTGGCCGTAGACGTGCGCCATGACAATCTTCTGGTCCACCACCGGGTTGGCGTCCAGCAGGTAGGCGTAACACGGGTCATTGTTGATGACCATCTCGTAGATCTTGTGTAGGCCGAAAGCGTACGACTTTCGCAGTTGCTCGTGTTCCATACCGAAGCGCCAGTGGGGGTAGCGTGTGGGGAAGCCGCCGTACGAGGCAATGGCGTTCATCTCCTCGTAGGTGAGCATCTCGTAGATCACCTCGAAGAAGTCCAGGCCGTACTCCCGGGCATGGCCATGGGTCGCCTGGCGGATACGTTCGAGTTCTGGCGTGAGTCTCATGGCTCGAGCCCTAGCGCCCCTTACCCAGGAAGGTCTTGATGGAATCGTAGATGGCTTCCTTGTTCTCGATCTGGGAGTGCACCACGGTGGTCTCCTCCGGGAAAGCGTCGCGCAGGTCCACCAGGAACTGGCCGGTGCCGTAGGGGCTCTCCACCTGGCCGTAGCAGAACAGGTTGGCGGCGGGAACGAGCGAGGTCCTCAGCAGCGTCATGCACTCCTCGGTATCGCCCTGGGACCAATTGTCGCCGTCGGAGAAGTGGAACAGATAGATGTTCCACTCGGACGGCGGGTAGTGTCGCTCCAGCAGCGCGGAGCACAGCTTGTAGGCCGACGAGATCACCGTGCCGCCGCTCTCGCGCGTGTGGTAGAAGGTCTCCTGGTCCACCAGGCGCGCCTCGGCGTCATGGATGATGTAGCGGATATCCAGGCCCTTGTACTGGCGACGCAGCCACATGTCGATCCAGAACGACTCCAGCCGGACGATCTCCTTCTGCTCATCGCCCATGGAGCCGCTGACGTCCATCATGTATACGATGAGGGCATTGGACTCCTTCTTCTCGCTCACCTTCCAGGTGCGGTAGCGCAGGTCCCGGCGGATGGGGACGACGGTGGGGTGGTCCGGGTCGTACTCGCCGGAGGCGATCTGGCGCTTCAGGGCCTCGCGGTAGGTGCGCTTGAAGTGGCGCATGCTCTCCGGGCCGATGTTGGAGATCCCGGTGTAGCGGTTGGTCTGGGTCTGCAGGTTCTTCTGGCCGCGCTCCTGGATGTTGGGAAGCTCGAGCTCCTCGCCCAGGATGTCCGCCAGTTCGTCCATGGTGACGTCCACCTCGAGGATGTGCTGTCCAGGCGCGTTGCCGGCCTGCTGGCCGCTCTCCTCCTCGCCCTCGCCCACCCCCACCACGTCGCCCACCTCACCTTCGCCCTGGCCCACGCCGGGACGCTGGTTGGGGTCGAACTGGAAGTGCGGTAGATCGATCTGCGGGATGGGGATGCTCACCAGGTTCTTGCCGCGCCGGCCGATGAGCTCGCCCTGCTGCATGAACTTGCGCAGGTGGCCCTTGATTCGGCCGCGCACGATCTGCTTGAAGCGATTGGTGTCCTGATCGATTCGCTGAGGCACGGCTTCTCCGCTGCCTGGATCAGGCCTTCGAGTCGCCGCGAGCGAAGATGCTTGCTATGTAGTTCAGGACGTCAGTGGCGCACACGTCGCAGTAATCGTAATCCTTGATGAGCCGCGATTTCACCACGTCGATCTTCTCCTGGGTCTCCTTGTCCACCACGTTGGAGACCAGGCTAGTGAGTTTGATGGAGTCCTTCTGGTCCTCGAAGATCTTGAGCTCCAGGGCCTTGTGCAGTCGCTCGTTGGTGCGGTACTCGAATTTCTTGCCCTCCACCGCCAGGGCGCCGATGTAGTTCATGATCTCGCGGCGGAAGTCGTCCTTGCGATTGTCGGGGATGTCGATCTTCTCCTCGATGGACCGCATCAGGCGCTCATCCGGCTCCTCGTCCTGGCCGGTGTACTTGTTGCGCACCCTCTCCTTCTGCGTGTATGCCTTGACGTTGTCGATGTAGTTGGAGCACAGCCGGCCGATGAGCTCTTCGTCGGCGCAGATGGCGCGCTGCACCTCGTTCTTCGTGATGTCCTCGTACTCCTGCTTCACCACGCCCAGAAGGTCGCGGTAGCGCTTGCGGATCTCCTCGTTGGTGATCAGCGAGTGGTGGCGCAGCCCCGACTCGAGCTCGTTGAGCACCATGAACGGGTTGATACAGCCCTCACCCTTGTCGGAGACCAGAGCGTTGGAGATCTTGTCCTGGATGTATCGGGGCGAGATGCCCTCCAGGCCCTCGCGCGGCGCCTCCTTGCGTAGTTCACGCACATTGTCCTCGGTGAAGCCCGGCAGCGTCTTGCCGTTGTAGAGCTTGAGCTTCTGCAGCAGGGTCAGGTCATGTTTCTTCGGCTCCTCGAGCCTGGTGAGCACCGCCCACATGGCCGCCATCTCGATGGTGTGCGGCGCAATGTGCTTGCCCTGGATACGCTCGGGGTTGTAGTCCTTCTGGTAGATCTGGACTTCCTTGTTGAGCTTGGTGATGTAAGGCACATCGATCTTCACCGTGCGGTCGCGGAGGGCCTCCATGAACTCGTTGGACGCCAGCTTCCTGTACTCGGGCTCGTTGGTATGGCCGATGATCACCTCGTCGATGTCGGTCTGCGCGAACTTCTTCGGCTTGATCTTGTGCTCCTGACTGGCACCCAGCAGGTCGTAGAGGAACGCCACGTCCAGCTTCAGCACCTCGATGAACTCGATGAGTCCGCGGTTGGCCACGTTGAACTCGCCGTCGAAGTTGAACGCCCGCGGGTCGGAGTCGGAGCCGTACTGTGCGATCTTGCGATAGTTGATGTCGCCTGTGAGCTCCGTGGAGTCCTGGTTCTTCTCGTCCTTGGGCTGGAAGGTGCCGATGCCCACACGGTCCTTCTCGCTGAGGACCAGACGGTACACCACAATATGCTCGATGATCTTGCGCCAGTCGCCCTGGTAACGCAGATCCAGCTCGCGGTAGTTCTGCCGGCAAGCCGGGCAAAGGTCTCCCTCGATCTGGAGCGTGCCGCCATTGGACCGCAGCGAATCCAGCGCCATGGCGCGCATGCCCTGCGGGATCAAGTGAAGGGGCTCCTCGTTCATCGGGCAGAGGACGTCCTCCACGTCGGCGTCGGGCCGGCCGCTGTGCCCGCCATCCAGGCGCCACAGGAAGGTGTAGAGGGCTCCTTCCGGCAGGCGCGAGTAGTCTTCCACGCCCTTCTTGAGCTGGCGCACGATGGTGCTCTTGGCGGAGCCTACCGGGCCGTGCAACAGCAGCACGCGTTTCTCGGTGCCGTAGCGCTGGGCCGCCGACTTGAAGACGTTGACCAGCTTCATCAGGGAGATGTCCAGGCCGTAGACTGCGTCCCTGCCGTCGTGCAACGGATCGTCGAAGAAGTTGTAGTGCACCATCTTCTTCTTGTGATCCTCGTACTCCTGTGTCCCCTTGGAGAGGATCATGTCGTACAACCGCTCGAACGCCGATCGCGTCACCCTGGGGTTGCTGCGCACGATGTCGAGGTATTGCTCGAAGGTTCCCCGCCAGTTGAGTTCCCGGAATCCGTCATGGTCCCGCTTCTGGGAGATGGCGTTGATCAGGTCGGAGCCGCTGGCCATGGTTCGGGTACCTCCTGCGGGCCCCGGATCGTCCGGCCTGGAGCCGAAAACGGCGGCGCCGCGTGGCGAAAGGCCTAGCGGGGCGGCGGAGAGAATTCTGGCCCACGCTGTGGCCCCGGGGATTCCTGAGTTGAGGGTGGACCGGATGTCCAGGAACCCCATGGATCACCGCTCAATATATGGTCGCGCCTTCGGTTTGTCAAAAGGGAAGTCAGCCTGGGGTAAGGACTTACAGCATCGAGGGTTGCGAGGCTTCGTCGGCGGATGCCCGGCGTAGTCGCAGAAACCACAGGCCGCTGCCGGCCAGGGCGATGCCGAGGAGCACCGCGACCATCCCCGCCATGAGCACCAGCATCGGCGTGGGGAGGTGGAACCAGCTTCCCGGTCCCACCGTGGGTCCGGCGAACCAGGGGCCCAGGTTGGCCGCAACCCGCGCCAGGGTGGCCAGGATGGCCGCGCCCATGGTGAACAGCAGGTCCATCACCTCGCCGGGACCGATGCGATGCTCGGGCAGCCAGTTGCCCACGCCGCGGGCCAGATGTACGGTCCACGGGTTCGCCAGGGCGGCCACGGCCAGGACCATCGCCGCCGCGGCGGGTGCCACCAGCCGCAGCAGCGGCGCACGGCGGCGCGGCTGCGGCAGGGTCGCCACGCGCCGCATCACCCGCCGGGAGAAGCCTTCGGGGACCTCGGCGCCCGGCAGGGAGGAGAGATCCTCGTTGAGGGCTTGCAGGCGCTGGCGCAGCCGATGGCAGCGGGAGCAATCGCTCAGGTGACGGGCAAGACGGAGAGCATCCGTGGAACCGGCCTCGTGGTCCACAAACGCCTGCAGCGCCAGGGGATCCGGGTGGGATCCGGTCTGCGCCCGACTCTCCGGCTTCATGACTCCTCCTGATCGAACTGGGCGCGAAGCATCTCGCGCGCCCGGAACAGGCGGTTCTTGACGGTGCCCAGTGGGCTCCGCGTGGCCCGTGCCATGTCCTCGTACGACAGGTGCGCCGAATGACGCAGCAGGACCAGCTTCCTGTATTCCCCCGGCAGGCGGTCGATGGCGCGTTCCAGGCGGCTGAGCCGCTCACGTGCCTCGAACTGCCGTGCCGGGTCCGCGTCGGTGGAGACAGGCTGGTATGAGACCTCGCCGTCCTCCAGCCGTTGCGGAGCGTCCAGGGACGTCGTTGCCAGCCGCCGGCGCCTGAGGTGATCGATGGCACAGTTCGAGGCGATCCGGTACAGCCAGGTGGTGAACCGGTAACGGGAGTCGAATCGGTTGAGTGAGGCATACACTCGCACGAAAACATCCTGCGAGAGATCCAGCGCCAGGTCGAAATTGCCCACCATCCTGTAGAGAAAGTTGATGATGGGCCGCTGATGGCGCCGGACCAGCTCCTCGAACCGGTCGGTATCTCCCTTCAAGACCGCCCGGACGACCTCCTCGTCCGGAACGGCTTGCCGGATACTCGTCCCTGGTGCTGGTATACGGTGGCCTTTGCTGTTTGTTTGGATCAAGCCGGAACCCCCGCCCGGACCACCGGGCACGCCGAGAGGCGCGGCAGTGGTGTGTGCCTCTATTCTACACTAACGGGAAACGCCGGCCCGGGTTCCCGGGACCACCACGCCGAGCCGACAGGAGCAGCACCGCTGATGACCATCCTGGGCATCGATACCAGCAGCCGATCCGGCAGCATCGCCGTCATCCGCGCCGGCCAGGTCCTGGGTAGCTTGCAGGTGGCAGGACGCCTGGATCACTCCGAGCAGATTCTCGCGTCGATCTCCTATCTTCTTTCACGTCTGGGGGTTGCGCGGGCAGACCTGGGCGCCGTGGCAGTCAGCTTGGGGCCCGGATCGTTCACCGGGGTACGCGTGGGGCTGGCCTCCGCCGGCGGGCTGGCCCGTGCCCTCGACATCCCCGCGCTGGGGTTGTCATCGCTGGAGACCCTGGCCCGCAGCGCGTCCGGACGCTGGCCCGGCAGCTGGATCTGCCCGTGGCTGGAGGCCGGACGGGGCGAGGTCTACGCCGCCGCCTACCTGGATCCCGGCGACGCCGCCGGACCGCGCCTGTTGCGGGGTCCGTCCCTGGCCCGGCCCGAGGCGTGGCTCGCAGGCCTCCCGGCGGCTCCCGTCCGCTTCCTGGGGGATGGGGCCCGGGCCTACCGCGAGATGCTCCTCCGGCACCGCGGTCCCGGCTGCCTGGAGCAGCCCGAGGGTCCCTGGTTCCTGGCCCCGACCCTGGCCGTGTGGGCGGAACGCCAACTGCAGTCCCGAAGGCCCGGCTGCTGGCCCCTCCTGGAGCCTCTCTACCTGCGTCCGTCGGATGCCGAGCTGGGCCGGGGGAAGGGCGGATGACCGACCTGTCGGGCTATGACCTGCGTGCCATGCAAGACGCGGATCTCCCGGACGTGTTGGACCTGGAGGCAGGGACCTTTCCGACACCGTGGAGAGAGGAATCTTTCCATCACGAGCTGCACAACAACCCGTTCGCGCGCAACTACGTGGTGCGCGCTGCCGATGCGTCTCTGGCCGGCTACGCCAGCATCTGGCTGCTCGAAGGAGAGCTCTACATCAACAACCTGAACGTGGCGCCGGAACACCGCCGCCAACGTCTGGGGCACTGGATCCTGCGCTATCTGCTGGACACCGCGCGACACGGCGGTTGCAGCAGCGCGGTGCTGGAGGTGCGTCCCTCCAACACGGCCGCGCTGCGCCTCTATCACGCCCACGAGTTCCGCGCGCTGGGCCGTCGTTCCCGCTACTACAGGGACGGCGAGGACGCCCTCATACTGGGGCGAAGTCTGTGATCCGGCAGCCCGCCCGGGGCGAGGGGAGCGTGTTGAAAGGCGCCCTGGGGCAGGGTATGCTGCAGGCAAGCGGTTTCAAAAAACCCACCGGAATGTTCTCGAGGAGGTGGTATGGACTGGACAGGCGACGACGAGGAGTGGATGGGCAGGGAGAACGAGGAGTATCGCAGGCTGACGTTGCAGCACCATGAATTTCAGGAGAAGCTGGACCAGCTGGCCGCGAAGCGCGCGTTGACCGAGGACGAGAAGCTGGAAGAGGTGCGCATCAAGAAGGAGAAGCTGTTCG
>CBDVAL010000131.1:0-9780 GCA_965371955.1 uncultured bacterium
GGCGTTGTGCTGCAGCAGGGGCAGGATGGTCGCGGAGTTCGTGTTGTCGATCCGGTAGATCGGGATCCCCTGATCGTTCGCCTGCCGCAGGATCCGCATCGTGGAGGTCGCGTTGACCGGGTTATCCATCGTGGAGAGCCGCGTCTCCTGGGACGACGCCTCCATCTCCGACCCGGTCTGCCCCTGGGCGAACGCGACCTGGACGGCCAGGTTCGGGTCGCCGTCCTTGGCCAGCACGGAGCCGAAGTCGTTCATGATGTCCAGCGTCGCCCCGGCGAGGGTGGCCGACACCGGCTGGCCGAACGAGGTCTGGACGGCCAGGGCGGAGAAGTAGAACCCGTGGGAGGGCAGGCGCTGGGAGATGACGCGCGACCCCTTGGCCAGCCGCCTGTCGCGGATGTCCAGGTCCTGGAACCAGCCCAGGATACCGTTCTGCAGCAGTGTCCCGATGGTGTCGTCCGAGCTGAGACCTGCCTGGAGACCCGGATCGCCATCGGCGGCGATGATCGCCGCCGACTCTGTCTCGAGGGCGTCCATCAGCGCGGGGGAGATGCGCCCCAGGTCCAGCCCGACGGCGATGTAGGCGCCGGCGGTCACGTTGCCGGGTAGCGAGCGGAAACCCAGGGGGCCGTTGAAGTCGAGGAAGAGCTCCTCGGACGTCCCGTACGGGACCGCGTTGCCGCTGGCGACGGTGACCCCGTCGATCTTCAGGTGGGCGCGAGCCCGGATCGAGGACGGGATCGTCGTCGGAACATCGGACAGATCGGTGGCCCCGGCGAACAGCGCCGACAGCGCCGACTCATCGGCCGGGGTGGCCGGCTCGTAGACCAGTGCCACGCGCTTTCCGGCCAGCTCGGCAAGGCGCTGGGAGAACGAGAAGACCTGAAAGCCGAACTCGTCCAGAAGCCGAAACGACAGGGTATGCCGCAGGCCGGCCGGCACCTGGGCGACCGGCGCCGACGTGGTCACCACCTGGAAGGGAACCGTGCCCGCCAGGTGTCCGCGCTGCTCCGGAATGATGAAGTCCGCGCCGGCGATCGTCGACACCGGCAGACTGGGATCCATCGTCCCGAAGAAGTTGGTGGTCGCTATCGACTCGTTGTCGATGGCGGTCTCCAGCATGGGGAGGTTCATCGAGGTGATGGAGCCCGTGACCGGATCCGTCGTCCCGGAGTTCAGGACGGCATCAAAGACGGTGAGGTCCGTCGGAACGCTGGCGCTGATGTCGGCCTCCTCGATGAGGTCGTACTGCTTGAAGGCCGCATCCAGATCGACCCAGGTGTCACCGGCGATGTGCACCGCGCCGCGAGACGGGATCATGTCGACGTGGGCGCGGACCCAGACGCGCTCCATCCGCAGGCGATCGCCGTTGAAGATGACTCCGGGGATGGAGCCAGTGGCCATCACGTCTCCCGCCACCTGCAGCGTGTCGGCTCCCCGGACCCAGTTCTTGGCCTCCTCCTCCGGGATATCGACGGTGCCGACCTGGTAGCGCGCGTGGATGCCGGACACCCGCAGCAGGGCAATCAGCAGCGAGGCGATGTCGGCGTCCGTGCAGACCAGCGTCTGCAGGCAGTGGTCCGCCCCTTGAAGGCTCCCGGATACGGGGGCGAACTCGACGTTGTTCCGGACCCAGTTGAAGAGCTGGACCGGGTTGTTGCCGAGGGACGTCGCCAGCGCCTGGATGGCCGGTGTGAACCGGATCTCGGGGGTCTCGGCCAGATCCGCCGGGCCCGGGGGGGTGTCGGCGTTGAGGGCGGCGACGCTCTCGCCGGCCCGGGGAGTTTCCGTGGTCGTGTCATCACCGGCGTGGAGCCTCGCTTCCAGCTCCTCCGGGGTCATGGCGGGCTGGATCGGTCCGCCGGCGCGTTTGCGGGTGAACGGGAGAGGTGCGGCGTCGAAGTCCGGCAGATCAGGCCGCGGGATGCGGGCGCGCAGCCAGGTCAGGTCGGCGTTCATGCGAGCCCTCTCCGGCTCGGCACCGGGCTCTGCCTGACGCGCCTCGGAGCGCGGGCGCCGCAGGTCGTCGAGGATCGCGCCCAGGTGCGCGAAGTTGTCCGCGAACCCGGCGCGCTGCGCCTGCAGGCGCTGCAGTACCGGCTTCGACCCGGGCTGGTCCCACAGCGCTGCGAGACGATCCCACTCGGCCTCGATGGCCTCCCGATCCTGCTGGAAGCCGCGGCGCAACTCCTCCACGGCGCGACCCATGCTGGTGCCACGGGCGGGAGCGTGGCTGCTGCCGCCCTCGGCGATCCGGTCGACCAGGAGCGACTCCACGGCAGCCAGGCGCCGGTCGAAATCGGGCGCGAGGAGACGGGGTCGGTGAGGCCGGGACGTATCCAGCTGGTTCGTCCGGCGCGCCAGCTGCACCCGGACGACCTCAGGCAGGTCGAGGGCGTCCGCGTGACGGAGGAGGAAGCGCTCCGGGTCGCGCTCGAGCTCGATGTTCGCCGCCAGCGAGAGGGCGGGCCAGGAGGAGAGGATCAGGGCCACGCTCAGTGCGGTGGCAGCGAGCCGGCGGAGTGGGCTGTGGGAGTGCTGAGGCGGCTGGCTTCGGTCACGTCTCTGTGGTTGCATCGCTTCCCCTCGGTCGGTTTCTCACTCGCTGCCCCTGGCAAGGCGCGCCACGGATCGCTCAAGAGGGCCGAGCGAGCAGGGCCTCGCGCCGTCTCCAACACTACCGTCATCACAGGGAATCCAGGGCCCAAGTCTGCTCCGATCCAGGAGGATTGTCAACAGCGGCCCGGGCGTGATCCACAGGCATGTTAGAGTGTTCCAGGGCCCGCGTAGCAGGTTGCCCGGTTCTCAAGGTGGACAGCGCACTCCGGCTCTGACGAGGAGAGGATGTGGCATCCCGGATCGACGAGCCCACCGCATCCGCGAGCCGACCGCTGGTGAGAGTCCTGGCCATCCTGCTGGTTGTCGCTTTTCTCGTCGCGTCGCTTCCGGTGCACCTCATCCCGCTGGATACCGGGAACGATCCGTCCTTCTGGTACGGGCTCAACCTGCTGGCCGACTCGGACTACCGCCACGGCCGTGACGTGGTGTTCCCGTACGGGCCGCTGGGCTATCTCCTGGTTCCCCTGGACGTGCATCACAATCTCCTCCTGGGACTGGCTGCATGGCTGCTGCTGCACGCACTGCTGGGCGTGCTCCTTCTCCGGCGCTCCCTGATGCCGCAAGGTCTGTGGCCGGTGGCGACGTTCGCCGCCCTGTCGCTGGTGGGCCTGGCGTTGGGGCTGCCGTTCCAGTACCGGGTCGTGCTGCTCATCGGGCTGCTCATGAGCGAGTCCCTGGATGCCCGCCGGTGGCCGGACGTTCCCGCTGCTGCCGCGGGTGTTCTGACAGCGCTGGGTTTGCTGTCCAAGTTCGGTCTGGGCATCGTCGGTGTGTCGATGCTGCTGGTGGGCGAGACCGTCCGCCTGGCGCGCCGCGGGGCTGCCCGCACCACTGCGGTCACTCTGGGCGCGTTCCTCGTCACGCTGACCATGCTGGTATTCACCGAGTTCGGCGGGGTGGCAACCTTCTGGCGCTGGCTGCGCAGCTCCATGGAGCTGGCCTCCGACTATGGCGTCGCCATGAGCCTGCCGGCCTACGGGCAGGGGCTGTTCGCCGGCGTGGTCTGCCTCGCCCTCTTCGGGGTCGTCCTGGTGGTGCAGGCGGGGAAGCGCCTGCCGGCGTTGCCGTGCGCGCTCATCTACTCGCTAGCGGTGCTGTTCGCCTTCAAGCACGGCTTCGCGCGTCAGGACGGGCACATCCAGAACTTCTTCAGCTTTCTCGTGGTGGTGCTGGCGGCGCTGGCGCTGCGCGCGCGCACGAAGAAGGGCATGGCCATGCTGGCAGGGCTGGTTGCCATGGTGGCCACGCTGGCACTGGGCGCGTACTGGCAGGGGGGATTCCTCTACCCCGAGGGCCGGTTGCGCCAGGCCGCGGGTCTCGAGGGACTGACGAACCTGGCGAAGACGGTCCGCCTGGGAAACACACGCGCACGCCTGCGCCGGGAGAGCGACGCCAACCTCGAGGCCGTACGTCTACCTGCACCCTGGCTGCAGGCCATGTCAGGTCACCGCGTCGACGTGTTCCCCACCGAGATCAGCTATATCGCCGCCAACGCGCTCACCTGGGTTCCCAACCCGGCGTTACAGGGCTATTCCGCCTGGACCGAGACCCTGGATGGGCGCAGCGCGGCCCACCTGGCCGGCAGCGGTGGCCCGGAGTTCCTGATCTTCGAGTTCCACAGCATCGACCTACGGCACCCGTTCCTGGACCCGCCGGTCACTGTCCGTGCCATCCTGCAGAACTTCTCTCCTGTGGAAACCTCGCTGGAGCAGGGCCGGTTGCTGCTGCAAAGGACCCCGGAGCGTTTCCGCTACCCGGTGGGGAAGCCCGCCGAGGTCCGGGCGGACATGGGCGAGTGGGTGGCGGTGCCCGGGGCGGCGGTTCTGCTGTTCGCCGACCTGCACTTCCGCATGACCACCCCGGGCCGCCTGACCCAGCTGGTCTTTCGCGGCGCGCCGGTGAGCATGGAGGTGATGTACGCCAGCGGTGTCACCTCTACCTTCCGCATCCTGCCGAGCACCACGTCCGGCGGCTTGTTGTTGAACTTCCTGCCGCGCTCGCTGGAGGAGGCCGCCGCGCTCTGGCAGGGCCGGGCGCGGGACAGGGTGGTCCGCTTCCGGGTTGGCGGAAGCGGTGCCTTCGACTACGATCCCACCTACCGGATCGTATGGAAAGCCTCCGACTATCCCGTCCGGGGGGCCGGACTCGCGGGCGAGGACGAACCTCTCTCCGCTGCAGAGGAGCACGAATGAACCGGCGAACCCTCATCATCTACGGCTTCGAGACATCCAACAACATCAAGGTACGGCTGGCCCTGGAGCACAAGGGCATCCCGTACGAGTTCCGGACCATCGAGCCTGCCGACCGCGACGAGCTGGTCCGGGTCTCCGGCCAGTTCCTGACGCCCGCCATGGTGGACGGTGACGTCGTGCTGTTCGACTCCGGCGCCATCCTGCGCTACCTGGACGCCAACTACCCGGAGACGCCCAAGCTCTTTGGGCGCAGCCATTCCGAGCAGTGGGAGATCGAGGACTGGGAGCGCTTCGGCCGCGGACCGCTGGCGGAGCCCATGATGACCCTGGTGCATGCCCGGGTGCGCGGCGAGGGTGTCACCCCGGCCGTTGAGGAGGGCGCCGTCGCGGACTTCGGGGCGGCCCTGCGCAAGCTGGAGGGGCGCCTGGACGGGCGGCAGTGGCTCGTGGGTGACGAGATGACCGCAGCGGACATCACCTGCGCCGCGGTGATCTACCGCATCCGCAGCAGCGCTGTCCTGCCGTGGCCCGCCGGCGTTCCTCGAGCAGAGGAGCTGGCCGACCGGCTCATGGCTACCCTCGGCTGAGGGAGACGATGACGTGAAGCGGGGGTTGATCACCAGTCTGGTCCTGGCTCTTCTCGTGACCGCCGCGTTGATCGTCCAGTCCGGCGTGCCGTGGATTCGCAGCCAGGACGTCCTGCTCCACAGCGACGGTGTCACGCTGGCGGCCACCCTGGCGCTGCCGCGATGGAGGCCAGGTCCGTTTCCGGCGGTGGTCATCGTCCATGGCTCGGCGCCCACCAGGAGACGGGACCTGCGGGGCTACGTCCGGCGCCTGGTTCCGCACGGGATCGCCGTCCTGCTCTATGACAAGCGCGGCGTGGGCGTCATCGGCGTCAGCGACAGCGAGGAGAGGCTCGGGCAGCTGGCGGACGACGCGGTGGTGGCGGCCTCCTGGCTGAAGCAGCATGCGGAGATCGACCCGCAGCGCATCGGGCTGCTGGGCGGTAGCCAGGCCGGATGGATCATGCCGCTGGCGGCATCACGCAGCGATGCCGTGCGCTTCGTGGTGAGCATCTCGGGCCCCGCCGTGACCGTCGGCGAGGAGATCCACTACAGCCGGCTCACAGGCAGCGATCCGGGCACCTACGTGGATCTGTCGGACGGAGAGATCCGCAGGAGGATGGCCGAGTTCGACGGGCCGCACGGCTATGACCCGGCGCCGGCCCTGGAGGCCATGAAGGTGCCGTCGCTATGGATCCTGGGCGGCCAGGATCGCAGCGTCCCCACGGAACTGACCGTCCGGGTGCTGCAGGCGCTCAAGGACCGCCGTCCCGGGCAGCTCGAGTTCCATGTCTTCCCGCAGGGGAACCACGCCCTCCGTGACGCGAGCACGGGACGCAGCATCGACTACTGGGTGCCGATCCACAAGTGGCTGCAGGAGCGCCACATCGTCCGCCCGGCGGGCGGGTAGGACCTACCAGCGGTATCCGACGGTGAGAGGGATGAACTCGGTGTTCACGTTGTCGGTCTGGATGCTGCTGTACTGCAGGTTGACGTACACCTGCGAGTGGTTCTTCAGGGTGAAGGTCATGCCGATGGCGCCGTTGTACCCCACATCGCTGGTTCTGTCCTTGCCGACGAAATCCTCCGTCTGGACCACGCTTTCCGGCTGGCAGAAGTCCCACCAGTCGCTGCACCATGCCGGCACTTCCTCTACCGCCGCATTGAGCAGGTCGATCTCGCGCCGGTACCAGCCCCCGCCCACGGAGACGTAGAAGTTGACCGTCTTCTGGCTCCGGCTGGACCAGATCCCTCCGCCCTGTAGCGACCAGATGCGCATGTCGCCGTCGTTGACGCCGATGATCTGCAGCATCTCGTCGTTGACGTCCAGCGCCGAGTAGGCGGTCCCCATCCACGCGCCGAAGTGCCCCCGTTTCGGCATGTAGGTGGCTCCGAATTCGAGGCCGAGCCCGCCGTCGAAGAACTCCTCCACCACATCGTAGGGCACGGTGTAGCCTGCGGCGACGTTGAACGTCCACAGCTTGTCCTTCATCGGCTGGGCCAGGGCAGGGGATGCCAGGAAAACGGCCATCAGCACGGCCAGAAGTGCGACTTTCCTCATGAGTGTTCTCGGTCCTCTGCGGGCGTGACGACCCGGTGCGTGCGAGCTGAGACGGTAGGCTACCGGAGAAGCACGCTGACGGCAACCGGGCAGCCGGCGAATCCTGTAAGATGGCCCATCCTTACGACACGACGGAAATTTCCATGGATGAGGCCGCACGACAGCAGATGTTCCGGGGTCATCTGATCCTGGCGCCCATGACCAAGGGCTCGAACCTGCCGTTCCGGCGGCTGTGTGTCGAGCAGGGCGCGCGTTTCGCGGTGGGAGAGATGGCACTCTCACGACGGGTGGCCCGCGGGGCGGCCGGCGAGCTGGCGCTGCTGCGGCGCCATGCCGATGAGAACATCTTCGGTGTGCAGCTGTGCGGGCGCTTTCCCGACGTGATGGCCAGGGCGGCGGCCCTTGCGCAGGAGCGCGGCGCCGACTTCGTGGACGTGAATCTGGGCTGTCCCATCGACTCGGTCGTGCGCCACGGCGAGGGCGCGGCGCTCATGACCCGCCCGCGGCGGCTGACGCAGATCCTGGAGGCCATGCGCAAGGTGCTCACGGTGGGGCTGAGCGTCAAGCTACGCAGCGGCTGGACCGAGGACAAGCCGCTGGCGGTGTCGCTGGCAAAGCTGGCGCAGGACGCCGGCGCGGACGCCGTGGCGCTGCACGCGCGCAGCCGCACGCAGCGCTACCGCCGCCCGGCCGACTGGGATCTCATCGGCGAGGTGGCGGCGGCAGTGAGCATCCCGGTCATCGGCAACGGCGACATCATCCGCGGCAAGGAGGCCGCCGAGCGCATGCGGCAGACCGGATGCGCGTCGGTGATGACCGCGCGCGGGGCCCTGGTCAAGCCGTGGCTGTTCCGCGAGGCAGCCGAGGACGCCGACCTGGACCTGAGCGGCGCGCAGCGCATGGAACTGCTGCGGCGCTACGTGGCCATGGCCCTGGAGCACTTCGGCGAGGACGAGCGCGGCCGCAAGAAGGTACGCTTCTTCCTCGACTGGCACCTGGATTTCTTCTGTCGCTGGGTGCCGTCGCAGGCGGGCGCAGCGCCGTTCCATCTGCAGGAGCGCCACGCAGGCTTCGAGCCCCGGGATGACGACGAGGCGCTGCTGGCGCGCACCGATCTGGCGGCGCGCGAGTACCTGGTGCGGCTGCTGGTGGATGGCCCCGAGGCGGCCGGCGAGATGCCGGGCCCCGCTCCCCCCGGCGCCCCGAAGGCGGGGCGGGATCACAGGAAGGAGATCACCGGCTAGGTTGGAGTCCAGCCAGCAGGCGGTCGATGTCGTTCTCGTCGTTATAGATATTGGGCGAGACGCGGATGCGGCCCTCGCGCAGGCTGGTGTGGACCTTGGCGTCGCGCAGCCGCCGGAAGGCCGCTGTCGTGGCCTTGGCGTCGCGTCCCGAGAGGAAGACGATGCCGCTGCGGTGCTCCGGCGAGCGGTCGCCGGCCATCTCGAAGCCCTCCGGCAGGCCGTCCGACAACCGCTGCAGCAGCGCGACGTGATGGCGCTCCACCCTCGCCACGCCCACCTCCAGCAGGTACTGCAGCGAGCGCTCGAGGCCGGACAGGTTGAGGAACGACGCCGTCTCGGGGACATCGAAGCGGCGCGCGGTGTGGGAGAACGTCATGGTCTGCCGGCTGAGGGCATTGAAATCCTCCGCCGACTCCAGGCCCATCCAGTAGACCACGGGCACCTCCAGCTCGTCGATGAGCCCCTGGCGGATGTAGGTGAAGCCCGTCCCGTACGGCGACAGCAACCACTTGTATCCGCCGGTGGCCAGGATGTCCGGCTGGAAGTCGGCGACGGAGAACGCCACGCTCCCCACCGCCTGGCAGGCATCCACCACCAGGTACCAGCCACGCTCCTGGCACAGCCGGGAAAGCGCCGGCAGATCCATGCGATAGCCGGTGGAGTAGTTCACCTGGGCCACGGCCACGGCGCGCGTGTGCTCGGTGGCGGCGCGGACGTAGTCGTCCACCTGTGGATACGGTCCTTGTGTCTCGATGACGCGTGCGCTGTAGCCGCGGCGCACCGAGTGGTAGCGCCACGGGAACAGGTTGGAGGGGAACTCTCCCGGCGAGAGCAGCACCTCGTCGCCCGGCTTCAGCGGCAGTCCGGCGGCGGCCAGGTTCAGGCCGTGCGTGGCGCCGGTGGCCACCGAGATCTCCTCCGTCCGGGCGCCGATGAGCTGCGCCGCCAGCGAGCGCACCTGGGCCGGTAGCTCCACCATGAGGCTCTCCGGCAACTGATACGGGCGCCGCTTGAGCTCCAGCGCCTCCTCGATGGCGGCGGCGGAGACGCGCGGCAGCGGACCTTGATAGGCACAGTTGAGGTAGGACCAGCCGTCGAAGTCGAAGAAATCGTCCCGGCGACAGTCCTCCATAACTATCCCGCGGAGGCGTCGTTGCCTTCACCACCGGGCTTGGAAGGGGCGGGCGGCGCCGGCTTGGGCGGGGGAGGGGGTGCGGGCTTCGCTGCGGCAGCGGGCTTCTCCGGTTCGGGACGCTCCACCGGGTTCTTCAGCCGATCGGCCAGGGTGTTCTTGACGTCCACGAGGATCTTCAGGAAGTCCACATGCTCGAGCACCGGCACGAACGCCACCGGCGCCAGTTCGTCCTCGTCCAGGCGAACCCACGGGCCATCACCGTCATACGCGTCCTTCCATGGGATCTCCAGGGGCGGATCCAGCCGCACTACCTTGCACACGAGCAGGAACATGGGGTCGTTGGCGTCCCATTCGAAGCGCGCCTGGAACGATTCCTCGGTCCAGATGTGCCAGTTAGTGAACGCCTTGAGGTCGGACCCATCCATGATCATGGCCACGTCCATGGCCTGCGCCTTGTAGCGCA
>CBDVAL010000132.1:0-9709 GCA_965371955.1 uncultured bacterium
CGGGGCGCGGCCCAGAGCGTTCCCGGCATCCTGACCATGACGGTCCTGATGATGACGCTGATCTATGGCGCGATATTCCTCACCAACGAGAAGCGCAGCGGCATGTTGCGTCGTCAGTCCACGCTGCCGGTGAGCCGGTCCCAGATCTTCCTGGGCAAGCTCACAGGGCGCTTGTTCATCGCGGGTCTGCAGATCGCCGTCCTGCTGCTGGCCGGCCGCTATCTCTTCGGTGTGAGCTGGGGACGCTCACCGGCCGGCCTGCTGCTGCTGGTGGGGTCGTATGCGGTGGCGGTGGCCGGACTGTCCACGCTGCTCGGTGCGCTGGCGCAGACCGTGGACCAGGCGTCGTCCATCGGGTGGATCCTGAGCATGGTCCTGGCTGCCCTGGGTGGTTCCTGGTGGCCCTCCGAGGTCATGCCGGCCTGGCTGCGGGCCGCCGGCCACGCATTCCCCACCGCCTGGGCGATGGACGGCTTCCACGCGTTGGTATCGTTCGGCCATGGACTCGAGGCGGTGCTGTTGCCTGCCTCGGTCCTGCTGGGTTTCGGGGCGCTGTTCGCGGTGCTGGGTGCGCGCTTCCTGCGCTACGAATAGGGAGGGGGGACAGTCCCCTGGCGTCTAGCGCCGGAAGCGAAAGGTGGCACCCAGGCGAAGCTCCGCCGCCGGTGATGCATCGGTGACGCCGGCTCCCAGGGCTGCGTCCAGGCGCCAGTGCTCGAGCTGCCAGCGCATGCCGGCGCGCAGCATCCCCAGGGTGCCGAAGAAATCGCCGCCCTCGCGGCCGGCAACTTCCGCTCCCACCTCCACGCTGTTGCCCAGTGGAAACCGGTACGCCGCGGCGTAGGTCACCAAGTCCACCTGGGATCGCTCGCGAAACGGCGCGCCGAGGACGGCCACACCGCCGTTCACATCCAGTGTGCCCGGACCTGCCGAGAGCCGCCACAGCACCCGAGCCTCCACGTCGGTCTCGTTGGTCCCCAGGCCCTCGTTGTCCGAGGCCACCGGGATCTTGACGCCCAGCCAGGCAGCCCAGGCCTGGCGCGCCCCGGAGGGTCCGAAGCGCAACTTGGTCCCGAAGCGCCAGTCGCCTGCACCGTCGGCGGTGCTGCCATCGTCCGGGTCGAAGCGCCGGTAGAGATCGCCCTCCACTCGCAACTCCGCCAAGCTTCCCAGACCGGTGCGCAACCCCAGGACGGGAGCGCGCATGTCACTGCCCTCGTCGTCAGGAAAAAGCGCGCGGCGCGCATCCCATGCCACCGTGATGCCGGCGTCCAGCTCCACCTCGCCGGCGGGCAGAAGGTCCGCGGTCTCCACGTGGAACGGACGCATCCCGGCGTGCGAGCAGGGCGATCCGGCGAGGGCCAGGGTGGCCATCCACAGGGTTCGTCGCTGCAGTGTGAGCACGGGTTTTCTCCTCGGAACAGCCGGGAACCATACCACGCGCGGCGCGCCCTTGCCGGCTTTCACCGGGACGGTTGCCAGCGGTAGGATGTCCCCATGAGATCACGCTGCACCCTTGCGGTGCTCCTGTTTCTCCTCGCCGGCGTTGCCGCCGACACACAGGGTACGACCGCCCCGCCCGACGTGGACGAGGTGGTGCAGCGCCTGCAGTCCGCGTACCGTCGCCTGGAGACGCTGCAGGCGGAGTTCACTCAGTCGCTGCATTCGCTGGCGCTGGCGACGCCGCAGCGTGAGTCGGGCACGCTCTACGTGCATCGCCCTTCCCGCATGCGCTGGGAATACAAGAAACCCGAGCACAAGCTGGCGGTGGTGGACGGCGAGCGCACCTGGCTCTACATCCCCGCGGAAGGACAGGTCTTCGTGGGCAGCCTGGCCGCGCTGGGGAGCGGCGGCGCGCTGGGCCTGCTGCTGGGTGACGGGATCGACCTGCGCCGCGACTTCGTGGTGGAGGTCGCCGTGGATGAAGACGGCAGCCCCCGGGCCGATACCCTGAGCCTGGTCCCACGTCAGCCCTCGGAGGAGTTCGAACGCATCGAGCTGACTCTGGCGAACAACGATCTGCCGCAGCGCATTGTGGTGCACGGGGCCGCCGGGGACGTGATGGAGTACCGCCTGCGCCACGTGCGCACAGGCATGGCGCTGCAGGATGCCCTGTTCGAATTCCAGCCTCCCGAAGGGGTCGAGGTGGTGCCGGTGGAATGAACAAAACCATGCCCGTGTGTGACATTGATATTTGGGGCGGGCCGATGGTAGGCTTCCGTGGCATTGAGTTCAAAGGATTTGCGGGCGTCCGGTGACCGGAGGGGCGATGCAGGTCGAGAGGCTGCAGGTCGGTGAACGGCAGGTTCCCGGCAGCGAGGACACCCTGGCCCGCATCGCCGGCCTGGTGGGTGATCGTCTGGTGGCCGTGGAGAAGGAGTTCGAGTCCTATCTCCGCTCCGATATTCCGCTCATCGCTCGCATTGGCCGCTACATCTCCGAGAGCGGCGGCAAGCGCATCCGCCCTGCGCTGCTCCTCCTCACCAGCCGCCTGGGGCGTTACCAGGGCGACCACGATGTTCTCTTCGCCTCGGTGTTCGAGCTGATCCACACCGCCACGCTGGTGCACGACGACGTCATCGACGAGGCGTCGATGCGCCGCGGCCGCCTGTCCGTGAACCGGCGCTGGGGCAATCATGTGACCGTGCTGCTGGGCGATTACCTCTACATCAAGTCCATGCAGATGGCGCTCACCGCACAGGACATCCGCTATATCCAGGTGCTCGCGGACATCACGCTGAAGATGATCGAGGGTGAGCTGGTGCAGGCGGAACGCAACGGACGCCTGGAGGTGAGCGAGGAGGAATACCTGGACCTGATCCGCCGCAAGACCGCCTATCTGTTCTCGGGATGCTGCCGCGTGGGCGGCTTGCTCTCGGAGATCTCCGACGACCAGGTGGAGGCGCTGAGCAACTATGGCTTGCACCTCGGCATGGCATTTCAGATCGTCGACGATATCCTGGATCTCACCGGCAGCCAGGAGGCGCTGGGCAAGCCGGTGGCCAGCGATCTGCGCGAGGGCAAGGTCACCCTGCCGATCATCCACTTGCTGGCCGAGGGGGATGGCGAACAGCGTCGCAAGGTGGCGATGATCCTCGAGGACGGCACATTCGAGCGCGTCGCATGGCTGGAGATCGTCGAGGGCCTCACCGCCATCGGTGCCCTCGACCGCGCCCGTGCCCGAGCGCGCGAATACGCCGACCAGGCGGCGGTTTTCCTGCAGGGCTTCCCGCCCTCACCGGTGTGGGAGTGCCTGCAGGACCTGCCCCGGTTCGTGGTGGAGCGCCAGAGCTAGAGGCCCGGATCGCGCTGGAAACCGGGCCCATGGCGCTTGCCTCTGGTTCCCCCGGCCCGGGGGCCCTCCATATCTGGTGGTCGCACGCGGATCTGCCGCAGTATCTAGTCGTTAGCGGTTGCTCGCCGGCGCTCCATATGCTAGGATGCACCCGGTTTTTTTTGGCGGCTGGCGCTTGTTTTTTCGAATTCACCTCGAAGAAACTTAGACATTGCATCGAGCCCCGATTTCTTGCCCCGGGAAGTTATTTCCTCAGTAACGATTTTCGGGAGACCATCCGAGTGTATCACTTAGACAGGATGGAGATTCGTGGTTTCAAGTCCTTCTCCGACAAGACGGATATTCTCTTTCCCCAGAAGATCACCGCGGTGGTGGGGCCCAACGGTTGCGGCAAGAGCAATATCAGCGACGCCATCCACTGGGTGCTGGGCGAGCAACGGGTGCGCGTGCTGCGCGGTGACAGCATGCAGGACGTCATCTTCAACGGCTCGGAGACCCGCAAGCCGCAGGGGATGGCCGAGGTCTCGCTGACCTTCACCCGGGACCCCTCCAAGCCACTGCCGTCCGCAGAGGCACCGTTGTTCCTCGAACATGCGGGGCAAGAGAGCGGCTCCCACGAGGCGCCGGCGGCAGGCAACGGAGAGGGTGGCGCGGCGGGCAACGGCGACGGTTCGGCGGAGCACGTCGGCGGCAATGGCCGGGGAGCGCAAGGCCCGACGCTGCAGAGCACCCCGGAGGCCGGCGGCGCCGAGGTGGATCAGGGTAACGGGCACGGTGCCCGGGCCCTGGAGGAGCGCTGGCCGGAGTCGCTCAAGCTCACGCGCCGCCTGTTCCGCACCGGCGAGAGCGACTATCTCATCGACGGCAACCGCTGCCGGCTGCGCGATATCCAGGACCTGCTGCGGCGCATCGCCGTGGGCAGCGGCGCCTCCACGATCATCGAGCAGGGGAAGATCGCCCAGATGGTCTCCAGCCGCCCGAAGGATCGACGGCTGCTCATCGAGGAGGCCGCCGGCATCGCCGGCTTCAAGGCGAAGAAGCGCGAGGCGACGCTGAAGCTGGAGGCCACCGAGGCAAACCTGGTACGCTTGGACGACATCATCGGGGAGGTCCGGCGGCAGATCAACTCTCTCAAGCGGCAGGCCTCCAAGGCACGGCGTTACCAGCGGCTCATGGAGGAGCGCCGCCGCCTGGCACGGGTGCACATTCTCCACCGCTCGGGCGAACTGGACGGCCGTCTGGGAGGGCTGCGCGGCCAGGTAGGGGACTTCCAGGACCGCGATGCTTCGGCTGCGGCGGATCTTGCCCGGGCGCAGGCGCACGCCGAGGAGTTGCGCGCCCGCCTTGACGAGGGAGAGCGCGAGCTCACGCAGAGCCGGGACACAGTCCATGGTCTGGATCTCACGGTGGATCGCGAGGAGCGCAGCCTCGCCGGCGTGCGCCAGCAGGCCCGGGAGCTGTGCGAGGCCGCCGAAGGTGACGAGCGCGAGTCCGGAACTCTCGAGGAGCGCAGGGCGCAGACGTTGGAGCAGATCGCCGGGCGCGAGGGCAAGGGCAATGAACTGGGGGACGAGCTGCGCCGCTTTACCAGCCAGGCGGAGGAATGTGAGGCCCGGGTGGAGCAGGCGCGTGCGAGCATCGCCGCCGGCGAGGTGAAGCTCGAGGATCTGCGGCGCGAACAGCTGGCCGTCGTGGACGTACTCTCGGAGCTTCGTGGTCGGCTGCTCCGCCTGCAGGAGGATGGCGAGCGCACACAGGCCGCGGCCGAGCGCTCCTCGCGTGAGGCCGGCGAGGCGCGCCAGCAATGCAAACGGTTGGCGGCGGAACTGACCGCCATGGATGCGGCGCAGGACGAGGCGGCCCGCAAGGCCTCCCTCCTGGAGGAGACCTCGCGTGACGCCGGCCGGCGCGCCGGCGAGAATCGCCAGCGCCTGGAGCAGGTGGACCAGCAGGGCGAGCAGGCCCGGGAGGAACGCACCTCCCTTGCCGAACGCTTGCAGTCTCTCGAGTCGCTGGACCGCGACGAGTCCCCCCAGGGACGTGCCGCCCGGGCCGCGGGCGAGGACGGCAGGGGGGTGGTGGCCGACTTTGTTTCGCCGGATCGCGAGATGGAGGCGGCGGCGGACGCCTTCTTGGGCGATCTCCTGCCCGCCGTGGTACTGGAGGACGCCGCCGCAACGGTGCGTGCCGTGGGGCGTCTGCGCGACGCGGATGCCGGCGGTGGCTCCTTCCTGTTGCCGCTTGCCGGTATGGACACGGCCAGCCTTCCGCCGGAGCTCGACGGCGACCCGCGGGTGGTGGGCATGCTGGCCGAGGCGCTGGAGGCCCACGGCGCCGCGCAGCAGGTGGTGCAATCCGCCGCAGGGCAGGCCGTGCTGGTTCGCGATCTGCCTGCCGCACTGGAACTGGCCGCGCAATTCCCGCGGCTCGCCTTTGTCACGAAAGCCGGCGAGGTGGTGCATCCCGGCGGTCTGGTTCGCTGTCCGCGCGCCCGGCAATCCGAGCGCGGCATCCTGGCGCTCCGACGCCGCATCCAGGAGACCCGGGACGCCCTGGCCGATGCCGAATCGCGCACCCGGCAGGCCGCCGAGTCGCGCACGGTGCTGCGCCAGGAGATCGAGACCCAGGAGCTACGTGCCGCGAAGGCAGCGGTGCAGCGCGCCGAGGTCGATGTCTCGCTGGCGGAGTTGCGCGAGCGGCGTAAAGCGCTGTGGGAGCAGCACGAGCAGGCGGGCCGGCTGCGCCAGGTGCGCGAGGAGGAGGCCGAGGCTCAGCGACGCGACCTGGAGTCCGGGCTGCAACAGATGCACGCTGCCCGGGAGGAGCAGAGCCGGGCGGAGGAGCGGCGTGCCGCTCTGGAGAGTTCGTTGGCCAGCTGCCGCAGCGAGCTGGAGGCGCAGCGTCGGGTTCTCGCCGAGCTGCAGGACCAGCAGGCCGGCGCGCGCACCGGCCTCGAGGGCAGCCGCGCGCGCCTCGATGCGCTGGCGCAGGAGCTCGCCCATCTGCGCGAGGCGGCTGAGGATCTCGCGGCAAGGGCGCTCCGTTGCCGCCAGGAGGCCAACCAGCGGCGCACCAAGGCGGCCAGCCTGGATGAACAGGCGACGCGCACGGAGAGCAGCCTGCGCAGCAACCTCGAGCTGCGCAAGAGGAAGCAGGAGGGCCTGGAGGCTGAAGCCGCCGCGCTGGACCAGGTACGGCAGGAGAGCAGCCAGCGCCTAAAGGAGGCGCGTTCGCTGCAAGCCGCGCTGGAGGAGATTCGCCAGGGAAAATCCGAGGTCGAGGTGGCGCTGACCAGGGTGGAGTCGGAGCGTGAGTTCCTGGATCAGACCTGCGGTGAGGATCTCGGCCAGTCGGTGGCCGAGGCGGTTGCCGCAGTGGCTCCCGAGGATGCCGGGCTCTCGGCGGAGGCCGTGGCCGAGGAACTGGCCGAGGTGAAACGAAAGATCGATTCACTGGGCCCGGTGAACGTCATGGCGGTGGACGAGTTCACCGAGCTGGAGGAGCGCTACAGCTTCCTGCTGGCACAGCAGAAGGATCTGCAGGAGTCGGTGCGATCGTTGCGGGAGACCATCACGCGGATCAACCGGCAGTCGCGGGAACGCTTCCGCTTCGCGTTCGAGCAGGTGCGCAGCAACTTCTCGGAGATCTTCCGCTACCTCTTCGGCGGTGGCCGGGCGGACCTGATCCTGCAAGAGGGCGAGGACGTGCTGGAAGCCGGCGTGGACATCACGGCGCAGCCACCAGGGAAGCGGCTGCAGAACATCGCCCTTCTGTCGGGCGGAGAGAAGGCGCTCACCGCGCTGTCGGTGTTGTTCGCCATCTTCCGGTTCCGGCCCAGCCCGTTCTGCGTCCTGGACGAGGCGGATGCGCCGCTGGACGAGGCCAATATCCAGCGCTTCAACCAGCTCATTCGCAGCATGTCCGACGAGACGCAATTCATTCTCATCACGCACAGCAAGCGCACCATGGAGACCTCGGACGCCCTCTACGGAGTGACCATGGAGGAGCCCGGGATCTCGCGACTGGTCTCGGTGTGTTTCGGCGAGGACGGACGGCTTTCGGTCCAGGACGAGGAGACGGAACTCGTGCTCGATCGACACCTGCCGCCAGGCGGTGCGCCCGCGCCAGAGCCCGCTGCCTCCTCCTGATTCCACGCCGGGGAATGATCTGGATGCATCAGCGGTTACCCCTCCCCAGAAGCGTGGTTGACCCCGCGCCGAGCCCATCCCTATAATCCCCAGGGCTCGCGAGGTGGGCAACGGGCCGCGCCATCGATGTCCGGCGAAGTTCAATCCGACGGAGGCTTGGATGATGCACCGAAAACATGTCATGGCCCGCTGGTGGCTCGCCGCCGGTCTGTTGGCGCTGGTGACCTTCGCCGGGTCCGGCTGTTCCACGGAATCCGTCTCGTCCTCGTCGTCCATGGCTCTTGCTGCAGGTGATGTGCGCACGCTGCCCGCCGGCGAGGCCGTCATCCTTGCCGAGAAGTCCGTCCCGGGCAAGGTGACCATCTTCGACTTCTACGCCGAGTGGTGCCTACCGTGCGCCCTCATCACGCCGGAGCTCGAGAAGCTGGTGCAGGAGCGGCCGGATGAGGTGGCACTGCGCAAGGTGGATGTCATCGGCTGGGGCTCTGAGACCTCCATCCACCAGAACATCGAGTACCTGCCGTACCTGGCCGTGGTGGATGCCGATGGCAACGTCGCCGCGGTGGGAGATGATTCCTACCCCTACCTCAAGGATCGTTACGGTCTGGATCTGGTGCGGTTGCTCACCAGCTAGGTTTGCAGCGATCCGACAATCTCGCCGATGGCGCGGATGTCGCGCTCGGCGCACCAGGCCTGCAGTTCGTCCACCAGCCGCACGGAGATTCCCGGATCGACGTAGTTTGCGGTGCCTACCTGCACCGCGCAGGCTCCCGCGATGAGGAACTGCAGCGCGTCGTCCAGAGAGCCGATTCCACCGATGCCCACCAGCGGCACATCCACCGCCTGGCGCACTTCGTGTAGAAGGTAAAGCGCCAGCGGCCGGATGGCCGGCCCGGACAGGCCGCCGCGTAGGTTGGCCAGCGTGGGGCGTCGGCGCTCCACGTCCACCGTCATGCCGGTGAAGGTGTTGACCAGCGAGAGCGCATCCGCTCCGGCCTCTGCCGCCACCCGTGCCATCTGCGCGATGTCGGTGACGTTGGGAGTCAGCTTGACCCACAGCGGCAAGCCGGTCGTCTCTCGCGCCGCCGCCGTGACCTCGGCAAGGGCGCCGGGGTCGGTCCCGAAGGTCATGCCGCCGCGCTCGGTGTTCGGGCAGGAGACGTTCAGTTCCAGTCCGTGCACACCCTCGACACCATCCAGCCGTCGGCACACCGCGCGGTACTCCTCCAACGTCTCGCCGAATACATTGGCTATGACCACCGTGTCGTGGCGCCGCAGCAGCGGAAGCTTCTCGCTCACGAAGCGTTCCACCCCGACGTTCTGCAGGCCGATGGCGTTGAGCATGCCGGAGGGGGTCTCGACGATACGCGGCGGAGGGTTGCCCTGCCGGGGGAGCGGTGACAGTCCCTTGGTCACCAGTCCCCCCAGGCGTCCGAGATCGAGGAAAGGGGAGAACTCCTCGCCGTAGCCGAACGTCCCCGATGCCGTGAGTACCGGATTCTTCAGGTGCAGGCCGGCGATCTCCACGGACAGGTCCACCGACGGCTTCACCATTGCAGCTCCTCGGCGGGAAACACCGGCCCCTCCATACAGACACGCACGTAACGGCCGTAGCCGGTGCCCTTCGCGGTGGGCACCACGCACCCCAGGCATACGCCGAACCCGCACGCCATGTGGCTCTCCATGGATACCTGACAGGGGGCCCGGCCGGCGGTGCTCCCTGCGACGGCGTGCAGCATCGGTCCGGGGCCGCAGGCGAATACCTCCACGCCCCCGGCGGCCAGCGCCGGCTCCAGCAGCGCCGTCACCCGGCCGTGCACACCGCGGCTGCCATCCTCGGTGGCATAATCCACCGGGATGTTCGCATGGTGAAAGCCCTCGGTAAGCTCCAGGTCCTCGCGGTCGCGACAGCCGTAGAGCAAGCGCGGCTCCCGCCCGGCCTCCAGCAACGCGTTGCCCAGGTGCAACAGGCCGGCGATGCCGATGCCGCCGGCCACCAGAAGCGGCGCACGATCTCGAGGAGGTAGATGAAAGGCCCTGCCCAGGGGGCCCAGGCAAGTGAGCCTCTCGCCGGCGCGCATGCCCGCCAGCCGTGCCGTGCCCTGGCCGACGATCTTGTACTGCACCTCGCACAGGTCCGGGCCGGCACGACCGACCTGGTAGAGGCTGTAGGGCCGGCGCAGTAGCGGCTCACTGACGCCGGGAAAGCCTAGCATGACGAATTGCCCGGGCAGCGTCTCGGCCGCCAGCGTGGGGGAGCGAAAGC
>CBDVAL010000133.1:0-9702 GCA_965371955.1 uncultured bacterium
GAGTCTGCGGCCAGCGCCACCGCGCCCCGGGAGTCGTCCTGGAATTTCATGACCATCTCCAGGTCGTCGCACCGGCCGAATCTTCCCAGCAGGAGCAAGGCGTCCACCTTGACCTCGTCGCGCAACGCGTTCTCCAGCGTGCGCCGCATTGGATCGGCGAGATCCGTTCCCATCCGCTCCAGTTGCTGCCGGTCCTGCATGATCCAGCCTGCCGCCCCGCGGCATTCCAGTGCTGCGGCGGCCGCACCGGCCGCCGAGGCAGGATCCGCGCGGGACAGGAACGTCAGCCCGGAGAGCAGCGAGTAGACGCTCTGGAAGTAATCGTCCTGCCGCAGATCGCCGTCCGGATCGCTTGGGCCCGCCCTCGCGGTCTCCTGCCCGATGCACTCGCTCGCAGCGCTGAGCGCGGCGCGGCCGGCGGCGGACTGCACGGAAGCCCTGGTCTCCGCCGGGGCTGCCTTCCAGACCGTCGCCGCCACCATCTCCTCCAGCAGGCCCAGGACCAGCAGCCGGTCCAGCCGGTCGCCCTGGTCCAGCAGCGTGGCAAGCAGAGGCAGCAACGACTCCCCTTCCGCCCGCAGCTCGGCCTCCATGGAGTCCAGGTGCTCCTGGTAGCGCGCCATACCGTCCGCTGCCTTGCCCACGGTCTGCTTGAAGAGCTTGCCACCCTGCGGCTGTAGATCCAGCACATGCGCCTTGAGGAGCAGGTAGCGCAACCCTGCGGCGTCCGCGCCCGACGCCGCCTGCAACGCCTCTTCCGCCTGGCGCGCGGCCTTCACCGTGTTGCCGAGCTGTAACGAGTCGCGAATGTCCTGTGGCGTGGGTACGTCCGCCGCCACGGAGGCTGCGCCGAGCAGCAGCAGGGCGCCCACCATGGTTGCCTGGTTTCTCAATCTCTACCCCCGGCCAGCTCGGGAGCCGCATCGCCCACGACCTGGAAGTCTACTTCGGCCAGCGGCGCGGCGCTCGCCCGCCCGGCGATGATGCTCAGTGAGTAGTGCCCGGGGCCCAGATCGGCGGCGGAGATCTCCTCGTACGTCGCCAGGTCCCTCCCCTTGCGCCCCACCGGCTTGAGCGACGGATGGGATGTGCGCACCAGCTTCCCGTCGCGCAACAGGCGGTGCGTGATCCACGGAGGCTCGGCCCCCTCACCCGGCAGCAGGTAGGCGACCACCAGCACGGCATCGGTCTGGAACCGGGCCACGTCGCCGGGGACACTCCACACCACAGGGCGCTGCGCTGCAAGGCGCCGGTCGTTCTCGGCGTTGAGTACGTCCTTGCCGGCCAGCCGGCCCATGCCGATGCGCACCTCCTTGGTGCGCGTCGCGGGCAGCTCGAAGTCCAGGCTCACGCTGCCCACCGCCCCGCTCACGGTGTCACGCGCCACAGCAATGCCGTGGTAGTCGCCGGGTTTTATCTCCACCGTCTGCTGCAGGACGATCTCCGCCTGTGGAGACCGCGACGGGAACTGCAGCGTCAGCGCCCGGTCGAAGCGGAACGCCAGGATGGCGCCGCGGAACAGGCTCGCCCCCACTTCGATCTGTCCGTACGATCCGTCGCCGCGGGGCAGGCGGTCCAGGGCGGCCGCGGGGATGCGCACCTGGGCGTCTGCCAGCCACTTTCCTCCACGGCGCTCCAGTGGCACCACCTCGAACTGCAGCGGCAGCTCGGTGAACATCTCGGGCAGCATGAACGATCCGAGGACCTGGCGCTGCTCCAGCTGCGACTGATTGAAGTCCAGGAATCCGCTGCGTGCGGTGACCTTCCAGCTCGAGTCCCACATGCGGACGCGGATCTTGTGGTACTTGCCATCACCGCCGCTGGGTGGCGTGAAACCCAGCAGATAGTAGTGCCGCGACGCGCTCACCACGTCCTGCAGCGTGCCGCCCAGGTCGTTGGTGTTCAGGATGGCCTTGCCGCCCGTGTTCAACGCCAGGCTCACCAGTCCATCCCTCTTCTTCGAGTAGTCCTGAAGGGAGCCGAAGTCGGGATCCATTCCGGCAACGTCCACCGTGAAGATGGAGATGCGCCCCGAGTTCGCCTCGCGGAACAGCCGCTGCCTCTGGAACAGCGTGGGGCGGGTCTCGCTGATGATCGCGTCGTCCATCTCGGCAATATGCAGGTACTGCGCGCCGGGATACTCGGGCACGCCGGCGGAGAAGTAGAGCAACGTCTTGCGCTCACGGATGGGCTCCAGGGCGGTGAGGAGGTTGCGGACCACCTCCAGAACCTTGTGTACGCGGTTGCCCTCCACCGTGGCGTACGAGCGCGCGAGGTGCCGTCCCAGGTCCGGGTCGGTGATGTACTGCTCTTTCACCTCGGCTGTGCGCGAGCTTTCCTCGTCGGCATAGCTGTCGAAGTTGTCGGTGTTGGCGAGCAGATCGGAGAAGGTCTCGAAGCCGCGATCCCGCACCCTGGTCATCTGCGCCAGTACCTTCAGGTGCCGCCCCAGGGCCACCACCGTGAAGCGATCCTCGGGGCGCAGGACGTCACGCAGCACCTGGTCGGCAGCCCTTGCCGCCAGCCGCCGCTCGAATTGATCGCTCAGGACGTAGTCGAAGAAGAAGACGAAATAGCTGGGGCTGACGTGGGACGGTTGCCTGGCAGTCGTCCCGGCGGTAGCCGGCTCGGCGGCCGGCGTGTCGTCGGCGGGAGCCACGGTGATGATCTCGTCGAAGGTGTTGATGTCACGCACGCTGCCGTCCACCACCAGGATGAAATCCTTTGCGGTGAGCCCGCGAACCGGCCGGCCCCGGGCATCCTCCACGCGCACGTCCACCTGCACCAGTATGGTGCGTTCGCGTTGCACCAGCGGGATGAGGACCGGGCGCTTCTCGGCCCGCACCATCGCGGGAGCCAGGAGGCTCAGAAGCGCCATCAGGGCGAGCAGGCGTGAGGTTGCAGGCGAGTGTCTCATCATGATGGTGCCGCGCCGGGTGGGCCGGCTCCATCACGGTATTCTAGCGGACCGAGGGTTTCCGTTCCAGACGGCCGCAGAGGTCCGGTTCTAGCTCTTTCGAGCCGCGGCGGCCATGCCGGGCTCCTCCACCGGTTCCTTGAACTTGCAGCCCTTCTCCGGGCAGAAGATGACGTGGCCGTCGCGCTTGGTGGTCTTCTCCACCAGCACCTTGGAATCGCCCTCGGGGCACTCGCGGTCCACCGGGTGGTACCACAGCACGAACTCGCAGTCGGGGTACCGGTCGCAGCCGAAGAACGTCTTGCCGCGCCGCGACTTGCGCTCGACGATCATGCCGCCGTCGTCGGGGCACTTCACGCCGGTCTCCTTGAGCTTGATGTAGCGGCAGGAGGGATACTGTGAGCATGCGGTGAACGCACCGAAGCGTCCCTGCTTGATGAGCAGTTGCTCATCACAGCGCGGACACTTCTCGTCCAGGAGCTTCTCCTCCACCGCCGTCAGCACGCCCGACTCGTCCACCTGTAGCTTGCGCGTGGTCTTGCAGTCCGGGTAGCCCGAGCACGCCAGGAACTGGCCGTAGCGGCCCTTGCGGATCACCATCTCCTTGCCGCACTTCTCGCAGGTGGCGTCGATCTGTGGCGCCGGCTCCGGCTTGCCGTCGCTGTCCCGTGCCAGGTCGCTGGTGTTGCGGCACTCCGGATACCCCGAGCAGGCGAGGAATTGCCCGTAGCGGCCCCACTTGATCACCATGGGCTTCTCGCACTTGGTACAGGTCTGGTCGGTGGAGATCTCCTCGGTCTTGACGTTGCGCATCTCGGTCTTGGCACGCTCGAGATCCGCCTGGAACTTGTCGTTGAAGCCGCGTAGCGCCTCCACCCACGCCAGCTTGCCCTCCTCGATCTCGTCGAGCTGGATCTCCATCTTGGCGGTGTACTCCACGTTGATGAGATCGCCGAAGCTCTTGACCAGCAGCTCGGTGACCAGCTTGCCCAGCTCCGTGGGGAAGAAGTTCCTCTTCTCCTTGGTGACGTACTCGCGGTTGGTGAGCGTCGACAGGATGCTGGCGAACGTGCTGGGCCGGCCGATGCCGTTCTCCTCCAGCTCCTTGACCAGCGAGGCCTCATTGAAGCGCTTCGGCGGCTGGGTGAAGTGCTGCTGCGGGTCGAGCTTGTGCAGCTTGAGCACGTCGCCCACGGCCAGCGGCGGCAGCGAGCCATCCGCGGACTCGGCCGCGGCAGTCCCCTCACCCTCGTTGCCGTTGTCGCTCTCCTTCGCCGGCGCCAGGTCGTGGTAGACCTTGAGGAAGCCGGCGAACTTGGTCACCGACCCGGCGGCCCGGAACATGTACTTGCCGGCATCGATGTTCGCCGTGGCGGTGTCGAACAGGGCGGAGGCCATCTGGCTGGCCACGAAGCGGGTCCAGATGAGCGTGTAGAGCTTGAGCTCGTCGCTGCTCAGGTAGCGCTTGATGACGCCCGGGGGCTGGTCCATCATCGTCGGCCGGATGGCCTCGTGCGCCTCCTGCGCCGACTTCTTGGAGCGGTACGCGCGCGGCTTGGGCGGCAGAAAGTCCTTGCCGTAGACCTGCTGGATGTGCTCGCGTACGGACTGGATGGCCTCATCGGCGACGCGGGTGGAGTCGGTTCTCATGTACGTGATCAGACCGACGGTGCCCTCGTCGCCCAGGTCCTTACCTTCATATAGGCGCTGCGCCAGCATCATGGTCTTCTTCACCGAGAAGCCCAGGCGGCGCGAGGCGTCCTGCTGCAGCTTGGAGGTGATGAACGGCGCCAGCGGATTCCTCTTCTTCTCCTTGGCCTCCACCTTGGACACCTTGAACTCGGCGTTCTCGGTCTCCCCCACCACCTTGTCGGATTCTTCCTGGTTGGCGATCTTCGCCTTGTTGCCGTCGATCTCATGCAGCTTGGCCTGGAACGGCGGCGGCGAGGCGCCTTCGAGATCCGCGGTGAGCGTCCAGTACTCCTCCTGCACGAACGCATCGCGCTCCATCTCGCGCTCGCAGATGATGCGCAGGGCCACCGACTGCACCCGGCCGGCGGACAGGCCGCGGCGCACCTTGTCCCACAGCAGCGGGCTGATCTTGTAGCCCATGAGCCGGTCCAGGATGCGCCGGGCCAGCTGGGCGTCCACCTTCTGCTGGTCGATCTGGCCGGGGTCCTCGAACGCCCGGCGCACGCCGCGCTTGGTGATCTCGTGCAGCAACACGCGGTAGAGCTGCTTGCCCTTGCCGCCCAGTTCACGCGCCAGGTGGGCGCCGATGGCCTCGCCCTCGCGGTCGGGGTCGGTGGCCAGGTAGATGTTGTCGGCCTTCTTGGCGGCTTTCTTCAGCTCGTCGAGGATCTTCTTCTTCTTCGGCAGGACCGTGAGGGTGGGTTCGAAGTCGTTCTCCTCGTCCACCCCCAGCTTGCTCTTGGGCAGGTCCAGGACGTGACCCAGGGAGGCCTTCACGGTGTACTCCCTACCGAGATATTTGTTGATGGTGCGCGCCTTGGCTGGCGACTCGACCACGACGAGAGACTTGGCCACGGTTTTTCCTCGGCTTCATTGGCCCTGCGACGCAGGGGTTTTCCAGCGCCGGGGCGATACTATAGTTTCTGCCCCAGGGAGTCGCAAGCCGACCCCCTCCCCGGGGGAGCCCCAGGGGGCCTGATCCTCATACTTAATGCACTACAGGCCAGCACTTTGCAACCGCCCCCCCGGAGTAGGTCAAACCCCGGGCCCACGCCGGAGATAGCGGCCTCCCGGCAAAACCGTTATCAGGCGCCGCATTTCGAGGGACAGCAGGGCGTCGAGGAGGGGGCCCATGGCCATCCGGGAGGCCCCCGCCAGCGCATCCACCGGAACCGGCTCGTCCGCCCCGATGCAGGACAGAACCGCCGCCTCCTGCTCGGGCAGTTCCGGGGCCGGGGGCGGCTCGGGCGGCGGGGGAGTCGCGGCGCCCTTCTCGGGCGGCGGCAGCTCCTCCACGACGTCGGCGGCGCGCTGCACCAGGCGGGCGTACCCGGCCCGGATGAAGTAGTTGGTGCCCACGCTGCGCTCGGACGTGATGCGGCCCGGGACGGCGAAGACCTCGCGGCCCTGCTCCCCGGCCAGGCGCGCGGTGACCAGCGAGCCGCTGCGGGCGGTGGCCTCCACCACCACCGTCCCCAGCGATAGACCCGCGATAACCCGGTTGCGCTGCGGGAAATGGTGGGGGAGGGGCTTCGTTCCCAGGGGGAACTCCGACAGCACGGCGCCGTGTTCCGCCACCTGCTCGAGCAGCTTGCGGTTGCGGCGCGGGTAGGGCACATCCAGCCCGGAGCCCAGCACGGCCAGCGTGCGGCCCCCGGCCTCCAGCGCACCCCGGTGCGCGGCAGCGTCGGCGCCCAGTGCCAGGCCGGAGACCACCGTGAGCCCCTGCGCCGCCAGATCGCGGCCGAATTCGCGCGCGCACTCGAGCCCGTAGAAGGAGGCGCGCCGCGAACCCACCACCGCCACCGCCCGATCGTCGGCCGGCACCAGCTCGCCCTGCACGTAGAGAGCTGGGGGCGGATCGTGGATCTCCAGTAGTCTCGCGGGATATGAAGGGTCTGCGGGGGTCAGGACGCTGAACCCGTGCTCCCGGACCCGTTCTAATTCAATGCAAACACTGGACTTCCAATCAAACATGTCTATTTTGTTTATGATACCGGTCCGTAACCCGGGTACCGAACGGAGTCGGTCCCGTCCTCCGTTCAGCACGCCCACCGGACCGTCACAGGCCTCCACCAGCCGCGCCCGCAGTGCCGGCCACAGGTCGGTGAGGAGGTTCAGGGCAATCCATGCATCACGACTTTCGCTCATTGTTCGCCTCCGGGAGATCAATAACATTGCGCGCATTCCCCCGTCAAGCGCGGCATCTGCGCTACTTCCCCGTTCTGCTGGTGCTGGTGCTGGTGCTGGGCTGCGCCGGCGTGCTTGCCCTGGCCGAGGAGGCCGCGGCGGTGGGGAGTCTCTACGAGGAGGCGTTGGCGGCGTATCGCGCCGGGGACATGGAGACCGCCGGCAGCAAGCTGGCCGAGGCCCGGAGTCTGGCGCCGAAGCGGGCGGCGCTGCATACGCTCACCGGCTGGGTGCAGTTGCGCCGGGGTGACCTGGCAGGAGCGGGGACGTCGTTCCAGAGATCGCTGGAGCTGGAGCCGGACGCGCCGGAGGCGCGCACCGGGCTGGGCTACGTGGCGTTGCGGCAGGGCTACGTGGAGGAGGCGCTGGGCTGGTTCGAGGTGGCGCTGGAAGACCATCCCGATTCGGGCGACGCGGCGCGCGGGCGCATCATGGCCCTCTATCGCCTGGGTCGTCTGGACGATGCGGCGGCGGCGCTGGAGCCGCTGCAGGCGGAGTTCTCCGGCGATGAGGCGCTGAACGAGCTGGCGCAGCGCATCGACACGGACCGGTCGGCTCCGTCGGACCGGCCGGCTCCGGAGCAGGAGGTGCGGCCCCGTGCGGCGCTGCCAGGGGCCCGGCCGCTGCAGTTGGTGGCCCGCTCCGGCCGCGAGTACCTGCTGGCACGGGACGTCACCGGCCGCTGGCAGTCGCTGCTGATCAAGGGCGTGAACCTCGGGGTGGCGCTACCGGGGAAATTCCCCTCCCAGTTTCCCGAGGCGGAGTCCACCTATCTGGAATGGCTCGACCAGATCTCGTTGATGAAAGCCAACACGGTGCGGGTCTACACGTTGTTGCCGCCGGCGTTCTATGACGCCTTCCAGCGCCACAACGAGGAGCATCCTGACCGCCCACTGTGGCTCATTCAGGGCGTATGGGCCGTGCTGCCGCCACAGCATGACTTCCACGATGCCGCCTACAAGGACGACCTGCGCCGGGAGGTGCAGCGGGTCATCGATGCATATCACGGAAACCTCGACCTGCCGCCGCGTCCTGGCCATGCCTCAGGGCGCTACCGCGCCGACGTGTCGCAGCGCGTGCTGGCGCTGATCCTGGGGCGCGAGTGGGAGCCCTACTCGGTGGTCGCGTTCGAGGAGATGTACCCGGAACCGGCACAGTTCCACGGGCGCTACGCCCGTCTGGAATCCGGCACCGCCATGGAGGCGTGGGTGGCGTGGCTGTGCGACACGGCCATGGCGCACGAGACCGAGTGGTACCGCCAGCAGCGGCCCATGGCGTTCAGCAACTGGCCCACGCTGGACCCGCTGTATCACGTCACCGAGGCCAGTCGCGATGAGGAGATCGCTCTGCGCCGCGCCCGCGGTGAGGCGGTCGATGAGAAAAAGTCCAACATCTACAATGATGACGCCGCCACGGTGGATGCCGAGAAGATCTGGCCGGCCGACGAAAACCGCGCCGGGTTCTTCGCCTCCTACCATATCTATCCCTACTTTCCGGACTTCATGAACCTGGACCCGACCTACCGCAAGGCCGAGGACTCCCGGGGCGCCAGCCCCTACATCGGTTACCTGCGCGAACTGAAGGCGCACCACTCCAGCCAGCCGCTGCTGGTGGCCGAGTTCGGTCTGCCCACCAGCCGCGGGGTGGCGCATGTGCACCCGCTGGGGTGGGATCACGGCCGCCATACCGAGCTTCGTCAGGGCGAGTTGCTGGCGCGCATGATGCTGGACATCGTGGAGGCAAGGGCAGCCGGCGGCCTCGTCTTCGCCTGGGTGGACGAGTGGTTCAAGTCGAACTGGATGTTCACGGAGTTGGAGTCGCCCCGGGAGCGCAACCGGATGTGGCACAACGTCCTGGATCCCGAGCAGAACTTCGGCATCCTGGCGGCCCGGGCCGGCACGGCAGGGGAGAGTCCGATTCTGGACGGGGATGCTTCGGAGTGGAAGAAATTACCCGGGGCGTTGGTGCATGCCTCCGATCCGCCCGCCCAATCGTGGGATCCATGTCGTACAGATTCTCCGAGGCCGAGCCTTGCCCGTGTTGGACTCGTGGCAGATCCTGCCTATCTTTATATCTTGTCGGAGATTCGTGGGGCCGATTGCGATCAGGACGAAAACTTGAACTGGGAAACGTTTGAGATCCTTCTCGGGATCGACACCTATGATGATCACGCAGGTGACCGGCGACTGGCGCCGGGCGACGCGCGGCTGCTGCCGAGCGGCGTGGAGTTCCGAGTGAGGCTGGCCGGGCCCGGCCGGTCGGACATCCAGGTGGATCCTCCCTACGACGTCGAATCCCACTTGCCCGGGGGACCCATCGCATCCGTTCCCAACGAAGATGGGATGTTCATCGTCATGAACCGCGAGTCAAACCGGCGGCGCTTCAGCAGGGACGGAACCGAGTATCCGTCCATCACGGTGAGCCAGAGTACGCTGCGCTTCGCCGAGGCCGGTGCGACTGTGGATACACAGAGCGATGCAGCCCAGGGGACGCACGGGACCACCGGCGTCGTCGAGTTGCGCCTGCCGTGGAACCTGCTCCAGATCACCGATCCTTCCAGCAAGCGTGTCCTGCATCACCTCGGGGTCGAGGGGCCCCCGTTCGGCACCTCGCGCACCGACGGCATCCGGGTACACGTGTCCCTGCGTGACGCCGAGGGCGAGGAAGTGGACTTCCAGTCGCTGCCGCCGTTCACCTGGGAGGCCTGGGACGAGCCGGCCTATCACCTGGAGCTCAAGCAATCGTACAGAGTGCTGCGCGAGGCCTTCACCTCGCTACCCGGCACTGTGGGAGATCGCCCGTGAAGAGACGGCCCGACATGCTGCTGTGCATCCTGATGCTGCTGGCCACCACCGTGGCCCTGGGCGCCGACCTGGAGCAGGCCCGGGATCACAAGAACCACG
>CBDVAL010000134.1:0-9693 GCA_965371955.1 uncultured bacterium
TAGCAGATGATCACCTCGGGCAACCTGCGGTAGAGCACGACATCCACCAGAGTCAGCAGGAACAGCACACCGTACGCCGCCATGGGCGAGAACGGCAGCAGCGCCAGGCTCACCGCGGCGGTTCCCAGCACCACCGCCAGTCCTCGATTGCGGTGCAGGTCCTTCTGACGGTAGAGGCGGTGCTCCCCACACACCACACATCTGCTCAGGAGGTCCCCGCCGGGAGGCGCCTCCAGGCTCATCACGTGTCGGCAGGCGGCGCACGTCGCTGCGCCTTCGCCTGCGGGGAAACTCAGGCGGGCTTCGCACTGCCGACAGTGGACGGTGACATTCACGGGATCAGAACGGCAACGGCGTGAGCACCAGCAGGAAGTTGGCGGTGAGCTCTCCGATGAGCACCAGCACCACGCTGGCATACAGGATGCCGGTGGCCGATTGTGTGGCATGGATACGCGTGGTCTTCCACACCAGAGGCGTCAGCGCCAGCGGGCCCGCCAGTCCCAGGGTGAGGCGGATCACGTAGAACAGGCCCGGCGGAACGAACAGCATCATCATCCAACCATGGGGTGAGGGCGGCCAGCCGTAGAGGGCCAGCGCGCCGGCCGAGGTGGCCATCTTGCTCACACACGCGAATCCCATCACCGCGGTCAGGCGCAGCAGCGGTCCCACCGACATGCCGCTGGTCACCAGATACCAGTGCCCCAGCAGCATGGCCGCCATGGTGGACCCGAGGAGCAGGGCGGAGGTGAGGGAGCTCGCGCCCAGCAGCCAGTCCTGAGCGACGGGCGATACCCCAGGGCGTTCATAGGCCAGCGACATGCCCACCAGGCCGGCGCAGGCGAGGGTGGCGGAAGCCAGGCGCAGCAACAGCGCCAGCCCAGCCGGCGCCCGGGGCAGCGCGATGAACCAGAGGAACGCCCCGACGGCGGCCCCCAGCAGGAGGTAGCCCGCCAGCCGGGGCACCAGGTCGGTGAAGGTCCAGGGGAGCAACGCCAGCGCGGCGATGGCACCGAGAAGCTGCAGCAGCCTGGGACCCACCTCGCTGCGGTGCAGCATCAACGAGGCCAGCAGGAGGCCGCAACCCAGCTGCGTGAGGGTCAACGCCAGGATCATCTCAAGTACCCATAGATAAAGGATATGTTCCTTGACACGCCGAGGGGCGGACGCCTATTCTACAGACAGAGCCGCCGATTTGCTGGCTCCCGAGAGGCCCACCCCGTGACGCCGATCTACATGGACCATCATGCCACCACGCCGGTGGCACCGGAAGTGCTGCAGGCCATGCTCCCGTACTTCACCACGGAGTTCGGCAACCCGGCCAGCAGCACACATGCCTTCGGCCGGGGGGCTGCTCAGGAGGTGGAACGGGCGCGCGAGGTGATCGCCGATGCCCTCGGCGCTCGCCCGCGGGAGGTGCTGTTCACTTCCGGTGCCACGGAGTCCAACAACCTGGCCCTGCGCGGCGTGGTGGAGGCTTCGCTGGAGCGCCGCGGCAGCGCGCACCTGGTGACGTGCGCCATCGAGCACAAGTCCATTCTCGATACGGTGGCGGATCTGCAACGGCGCAACGTCGCGGTCACCATCCTGCCCACGGACCGTGAGGGCCTCGTGGATCCGGAAGCCGTTCGGCAGGCGCTGCAGCCGCACACTTGCCTGGTCACCATCCAGATGGCCAACAGCGAGATCGGCACCGTACAGGCGGTGCAGGCCATCGGGGGGGTCTGCGGCGAGGCCAATGTCCCGCTGCACACCGATGCGGTGCAGGCCCTCGGCCGGATTCCGGTGGACGTTCAGGCGCTGGGCGTGCGCCTGCTGTCCCTCTCTGCGCACAAGATCTACGGGCCCAAGGGAGTGGGCGCGTTGTATTGCCATCGCCGCGTGCGGCTGCGTGAACAGATGACCGGCGGTCGGCAGGAGAAAGGCCGACGCTCCGGAACGTTGAATGTGCCCGGTATCGTCGGCCTGGCCAGGGCACTGCAGAGCGCGGCGGAGGACCGCGAGGCGGAGATGAGCCGCCAGGCTGCGTTGCGCGACGCGCTGTGGGTCGGCATCCAGGAGCGCATCCCGGACGTCGTGCGCAACGGTCCGCACGACGGCCTGCCCAACAACCTGAATGTCTCCTTCCGTCATGTGGAGGGCGAAGCGTTGCTGATGGCGGTGAAGGAGTTCGCCCTGTCCAGCGGCTCGGCCTGCACCAGCGACGAGCCGCAGGGCTCGTACGTGATCCGGGCCCTGGGCCGGTCGGAAGAAGATGCCCACAGCAGCATCCGCTTCGGCCTGGGCCGCAGCAATACCCGGCAGCACGTGGAACAGCTGGTGCGAGACCTGGCCACTGCGGTGGAGCGGTTGCGCGCCATCAGCCCGGTGGAGTCGCCCGCGACGGCCACCGCCGGCGCGAAACAGGCCCGGGGATGAACGTCGTGACCCCGGCGCCCTACTCCGCCACGGTCCTCGACCACTTCGAGAACCCCAGGAACGTGGGAGATGTGGCGGGAACGGCCGCCGTGGCCACGGTGGAGAACGTCGACTGCGGTGACCGGGTGAGGCTGAGCTTGCGCGTGGCGGATAGCGGTATCATCTTGGAAGCACGGTTTCGCACTTTCGGCTGTGTTGCGGCCATCGCTGCCTCGTCCATGACGACGGAGATGGTCTGCGGCTTGGACCTGGAGTCGGCGGCCGCCTTGACCGATCGTCAGGTGGCTGCGGCCCTGGGAGGATTGCCGGAGTCGAAGGTGCATTGTTCGGTGCTGGCCGAGAGGGTGATCCGCGAGGCCATCGAGAATTACCGGTCCGCCGCCGGCACAGCAGGTCAGGAGGCAAGGCAATGATCGAGATTACCGAGGACGCCATCAAGAAGGTCCAGAAAATGGTGTCGGCCGAGCAGGCCGACGGCAAGCACCTGCGCATCTATGTCGAGGGCGGCGGATGTTCCGGCCTGCAGTACGGCCTCAAGTTTGACGACAACATCCACGAAGACGACGAGATCATCGACTGCGGCACATTCCAGGTTGTGGTGGACCGCATGAGCCTGCCGTTCCTGGAGGGCGCCCAGGTGGACTACCGGGACACGCTGATGGAGAGCGGTTTCAAGATCCAGAACCCGCAGGCAAAATCCACCTGCGGCTGCGGCCAGTCGTTCAGCACCTGACCTGAACGCCCTGTCTGCATCCTCCATGCCCGCACCAGCCGAAGGTCAAGGCGGCCATCCCCGGCTCGTGGAATTCCTTGCCGACCGCATCCTCGCCGCCGGTCCGATTCCGTTCTCCGAGTTCATGGACGCGGCTCTCTATCATCCGGAGCACGGCTACTATGCCTCGGGCACGGTGGCCATTGGCGCCGAAGGAGCTGACTTCCGCACCTCGCCGGAGATCCATCCCATCTTCGCCGAGATGCTGGCCCGCCAGGTGGCGGAGATGTACGAGAAGCTCGGGCGGCCTGAACCCTTTCGCGTCATCGAGCTGGGCCCCGGCACCGGCCGTCTGGCGCACGCCTTCCTGACCCATGCCGCCGCACTGCTTCCGGAGAGGATCCGGGGCTGGGAGTATCACCTCGTCGAGCGCAGCGAGGCCCTGGTCCAGGCCCAGAAGGAAGCCCTGGGGACCCTCCCGGTGGACCTGGGCTCCGTGCCGCGCTGGTCCACCGAGGAGTCCCTGTGTGCCCATGGCGGCGCCGGCGTGATCTTCTCCAACGAATTCTTCGACGCCCTGCCTGTGGCTCGTGTGGAGATATCCGACGGCCGCCTGCAGGAGCTGCGCGTCGGCTGGAGCCCAGGCCACGGCTTCTTCACGCGGGCCTGCGACCCCGACGATGCACGACTACGGGATTACTTCAGCGAGTACGGTGCGGAGCTGGGGGAGGGGCAGGCGGCCGAGGTCTGCCTGGAGGCCCTCGCCTGGGTGGATCGCATGACCGCTCTGTTGCACCGCGGCTACCTCCTCACCATCGACTACGGCTACCCGGCGGACCAGCTCTACGCTCCTGCACGGCGCGCCGGAACGTTGCTGGCCTATCGCGACCATCAGGTGGTGCAGGACCTTCTACGCGACGTGGGGCAACAGGATCTCACCGCCCACGTCAACTTCACCGCACTGATCCGCAGAGGCGAGGAAAAGGGATGGACCGCCGCGCCCCTGCGCACCCAGACGGAGTTCCTCCTCGCCCTCGGGATCCTGGAGAGAATGCTGGAGACCGAGGCGGCGGCCGGCGGAGAGGTCGAACGCTTGCAGGGCCGGCTGGCGGCAAAAGAACTGTTCGCCCCGGGCGGCATGGGTGAGACCTTCCGGGTGCTCATCCAGGCGCGTGATGCGCCTCTCGAGGGCCTCGCAGGCCTTGGTTCCCCCTGGCGGGACGCGGGCTAGAGACCGGGCGGTGTCGGATCGCGTACTCGCGCGCGCAGGCTGCTTTCTTGACCGGGGCGAAAGCGGGGCCTACTTTGGGAACAAGGCTGCCCCCAAAGACAGCTGCGATCGCGAGGACGCAACAGAGATGGCACCGGAGATCCTGGACAGAGAAGCGGAGAAGCTGGAAATCTCTCTGCTGGGCCGCAAGGTGCTGGTGCCGGCCGGCGATCTTCTGCTGCGCTCGTTCCAGTTTCTCTACGGCAACCGCATCTCCATGGGCCGTTTTTGCTGGAATAACGAATGCGGCAACTGCGAGGTGCGTTGTCTGCTACCGGGTGAGACCAGGGAGCACACCATCCGGACCTGCCAGTACGAGGCGCGGGCGGGCATGAAGATCACCAGCGTGCCGCTGGAGTTCCGGGTGATCATGCAGACCCCGGCGGACGCCGAGGAGCCGGCTTCCGGCGTTGAAAGCGCCGCCCAGGGCGGCAAGTAGTCTTCCCACCTGAGTTCCGCTACCATGGGAAAATGAGCAGGGAGAGAAGGACTGAGGGGCCCGGTGCGCCCTGGGCGGATGGCCAGCCGGATCGGCAGGGCCTGCAGCGCGCCAGCCGTGATTTCTTGGCGGCACTGTCGTCGCCGGAGGCCGGCGACGTGCTGGACGCCTCGGCGCGGCGCATGGCGGAGGCCTGGTCCGAGGATCTGCTGGCCGGCTATCGCGTCGATCCCGCCTCGGTGGTCACCGCCTTTCCGGCCGGCGACGATCGGGCCACGGTGATGGTGCGCGACGTGGAGTTCACCTCGTTCTGCGTGCATCACCTGTTGCCGTTCTTCGGCCGGGCGCATCTGGCCTACCTGCCCGGCGAGCATCTCACCGGGATCTCCAAGCTGGCGCGGTTGGTGGATGTGCTGTCGCGGCGGTTGCAGATCCAGGAGCGCATGACGCGCCAGATCCTGGAGGTGATGGATGCGTCACTGCAGCCGCAGGGGGCTGCGGTGGTGGTGGAGGCGGAGCATCTGTGCATGACCGCCCGCGGCGTGCGGCGGCGCGACAGCCGGGTGATGACCACTGCGTGGTCGGGACGGTTCGAGGATCCCGGCGAGCAGCGCGTCCTGCTGGAGATGTTGCGCATCTCTCCCTAAGCAACATGTCAACCTGCGGGTGCTTTCGGCTGATCTTCGCGCCCGGGCGGGCAGCCCGATTGGGGTGCAAGCTTCCCCCCTTGGTGGACGCCCTGAAGTGGAGGAGTCCGGCATGATCGGCATGACAGGGGGTTCTCGATCGTTGTCGCTCGTCCTGATCGCGCTGGCTCTTGTCGTGGCTTGGCTGACCGTGGCCGCTCAGGAAAAGGCGGAAGAAAAGCCCCTGAGTATCGGCATCACGGGATCCACGCCTTCGGACAGGACGAAGAACCCCACCGCGATTCTCGGTTCCGCGAAGATCCAGCGGATGATCCTGGAGATCTCCGAGATCCCCAAGAGCCGGGCCGAGATTGAAACGGTCCTTTCCGGCGAGTTCTTCACACTCGATGACATGGTGAATGTCGGCCTCCTCCGAAAGCAGAAGGATCTCTACCGCATCGACTTCAATCTGCTGACGGTGGCGGACCAGGAGCTCATCCTGGATGTTGCCGCGCAACAGGGTCGCGACCTCGCGGCAGCCTTCCTGGCCCGGCGGGGCGAGTTCGAAGCCCTGGCGGCGGCGCACCAACAGCCCCACGTCGGCAACGCCGATCTCTTCTTCATCGTCCTGGGCTGCTTCTCTTTGGACTGGGATGGCCTGGCGCTGACCGAGGAGCGTGGCTATCGCGCCGGCGCGCAGCGCACCATCGACGGCCGCAGCTTCACGCCCTGGGCCAAGGAGAAGGGGGTGGCGCTCTCGCTCAAGGGTCTTTACTGGGGTAGCCACAGCTCGCAGGGAACCTTCATCCACACGACTTTCGGGGACCATGATGCCCTGCCGCGTTTCGGCCTACCCGACATGATGTGGAGCAGCCGAGGCGCCTTCAGCCGCTACGAGCACCTCGAGGAAGGGCAGCGGGCCGCAGGCCGCCTGCTCTCGGCATACATGGCCGACGCGATGCAGGACGTCGCATCGGTAATGCTGGCCCTGAGCCAGGATCTCTCGCTGCAGGCACTGGCCGCCGCAACGGGGATCGAGAGTGGCAAACTGGAGCGGATCCTGGCGCTTCTCCAGGAGGCGGATTACGTGACGCGGCAGGACGAGACCTATGCCGGTCGCGTGCTGGTGCTCGGCCCGGAAGATGACGCGATGGTGCGTGGCATGGTGGCAAAGGGCCGTGAGATCATGATCACCTGGCACGAGGAGAACTACAATGGGATCAAGGGAGTCCTCTCCGATCTCACGCCCCTGAGAAACGGCGTGCCGTTCGAGCGGGTCTACACGGAGGTCTGGCACTTCGTCTTCGGCATCGCCAACCGCGAGCTCGTGAAGGCGGGCTTCTTCGCTGACCCCTATGCGGAGGGTCGCCGCCACAAGGGTTTCCGCCCGTTCATCTGGTCGAGTGATCTGGACGTCTCGGTTCCCTGAGCGGTGACACAGGCCCGCGACCGCTCCCTCCTCGGGGAAACGGCCGCGGGGTCGAAAGCGAGTTCTCATTTCTCCAACCCGACCTCCACGTTGACCGCACGGGTTACCGTGTCGAACACAGGCGAGTAGGTTGGGCCGAGCGCCCCACCGCCTCGCATCCTCACCGCCGACGAGATGAGGGTCTTGGGGCCCGTCCGCATGTGGACGGCGCGACCCGCGGTCGGGCGGCGTGCGGAAAGGGGGCAGGTGCGAAGTGGGGACGAGGGGATCGCAAGCTCAGGGCCAAGCCTATTCGTGCGGCAGGACTTCCTCCACCTTGCCGATGGTCTGCTCCAGCCGCCCCAGAGCCACCAGCTCCTGCCACGTCGACCAGCTCTGCAGTACCACCGACAGCACCGCCGCCCAGCCGTGCACCCACGGAGCCACGGCACCGGTGTGCGCCCCGCCGCCCAGGACGAACGCTGCGATCACCGCCAGCAGGGCCAGCGAGGCCACGGGCAGCACCGTGCGCGTAGGAGGGAGTCCCGCCGCGATCTCCGACGGGAGCTTCTTCTCACGCGCAACCTGGCGCACGCGCCGGGCGCTCCCCACCACGTAGGACAGCAGCATGGCCTGGGAGAACAACACGCCGATGGCCGCCACGAACGAAAGGTTGATGTGCGCCGGTGCGCTCACCCAGCCCAGCGATGCGCCCCAACCCAGGGCGAGATCGAGCGTGAGGAGCAGTGTGGCCAGGACGGCGGCCAGGGCCAGCAGCAGGCTCACTACTCGGTGCTACAGGAGGTGGTGACGGGAGAGGAGGGTTGGTGCCGAAGGCGAGACTCGAACTCGCATGGGGTTGCCCCCACATGGCCCTCAACCATGCGTGTCTACCAGTTCCACCACTTCGGCACGCAAGTGCTTGCTGCGCGTCAACGATTGTCCGGCTGTTGCTCTTGCGGGCCGTCCTCGCTCGCGTCCTCTTCCGGCTCCGGTGCAGGGACTTGCTCTTCCCCTGCATCGGCGTCGGTCCCGGCTTCGTCGTCCTCCGTCACCGGCGGAACGGCGGTGTCCTCCACCGGGGCCTGGTCCACGGGCTCACCCGTGTCGGTGACCACGCTGCCGGAGGGGCTGGACGCCAGGATGGCCAGGATGAGGGAGGTGGCCATGAACACCACGGCTGCGCCGGTGGTGACCTTGTGCAGCAGGGTGGTGGCGCCCCGGGCGCCGAAAGCCGTCTGGCTTCCGCCGCCGCCGAAGGCGCCGGCCAGGTCTGCCCCCTTCCCGGTCTGCAGCAGCACCACCAGGACCAGGAACAGGCAAACGGCGACATGAACAAGCGTCAGGAGAACGATCATTGCAAAGGCATCCTCGCTCGCTGAGCGGCCCTGCCCCGCAAGGCATCCATGAACAGGGAGACGAAACGATATCTTATAGCGTAACCCGGCTTGCGCTTCAAGGTGCGGCGGTGGCGGGCCTCTAGCCCAGCGGGCAGCGGCATATGGCGGCGAAGGACTCCGGCTCCAGGGAGGCGGTTCCCACCAGCAGGCCGTTGATGTCCGGCTGTGCCATGAGATCCGCAGCTGTATCGGCGGTGACGCTGCCCCCGTACAGGATACGCAGGGCCGATGCCCGGCCGGGGTAGATCTCCTCCAGCAGATCTCGGATCCGGCGGTGGACCTCCTGCGCCTGCTCCGGTGAGGCGCTGTCGCCGGTTCCGATGGCCCAGACCGGCTCGTACGCCAGTGCCAACTGGCTCTCCTCGTCCAGCGGGATGCCGCTCAACCCCGCCCTTACCTGGCTCTCCACCACCTCCGCCGTGCGACCCTCCCGGCGCTCGCCGGCACTCTCGCCCACACACAGCACCGGCAGCAACCCGTGGCCGGAGGCCGCGCGCATCTTGCGCTGGATGCGTTCGTCGTCCTCCGCCCAGATCTCACGACGTTCCGAGTGGCCCACCAGAACGTAGCGGCATCCCACGGCAACCAGCATGGCTGCGGATACTCCTCCGGTGAAGGCGCCTCGTTCCTCGTGGCAAAGATCCTGCGCTGCCACCTCCATGCCGGTCTTCTCCAGCAGGATGGACGCGGTGCGCAGCGACGGGAACGACGGTGCCAGCGCGATGGCGCGATCCTTGGTGGGGGGTGCCACGGGGAGGAACCGGGTCAGGAAGCTCGTGACGTCGGCCTCCAGTAGATTCATCTTCCAGTTGGCGAGGAACAGCGGTCTGGTGTCCACGATCTCTCCTCGATCCTCAGGATGGAGCGTCGCTCAAGGCGGAGATGCCGGGGAGCCGCCCCGACGAAAGATACTCCAGGGTGGCTCCGCCGCCGGTGGAGACGTGGTCGAACGCGTCCTGCAGGCCGAAAGCGCGCACTGCGGCGGCGGTGTCCCCGCCGCCCACCACCGAGAAGGCCGGCGACCGGGCCAGGGCCCGGGCAACGGCCCGGCTGCCGGCGTCGAAGGGCGGGCGCTCGAACAACCCCACCGGGCCGTTCCACAGCACCGTCCCCGCCTTCTGCAGTCGGGCGGCGAACCGTTCGCGAGTGCGCGGGCCGATGTCCACACCCAGCCATCCACCCTGGATGGAGTCTCCCGAGGTGGTGCTCCACCGGCAGCCGGCCTCCAGCGAGCTGGCCTGCACATGATCACAGGGCAAGAGGATCTCCGTGCCTCGCCGGACGGATTCCTCCAGCAGGCGGCCGGCGTGGGACACGCCCTCTTCCTCCACCGGGGAGGCCCCCAACGATACCCCCCGGTCCCGGAGGCACGGATAGGCCATGGCGCCGCCGAGCAGCACACCTTCCACCCGCCCGAGCAGGT